>DATBLL010000240.1:0-15691 GCA_036555425.1 Alphaproteobacteria bacterium
TCGTCGCTGTTCACGATCGCGGCCATGGTGAAGATCGCGGGCCGCGAGAACCTGCGCACCGTCGAATGCCAAGTCTACGACTTTCCGCCCATCAACGACTTCGTCGGATGGGGCTTCCTCCTTATCATCGCCGCCGCAAGCGCCGCCTTGCTCGAAATCGGCCTGCGCCGGCGCGGCATCCGAAGCTCGGCCGGACTGGTCGTCGCCCGCGCCGCCGTCGTGGCCGGCCTCACCTTGACCTTCTACCCGGTCGTGAAGGCGTTCACGCTCGGCCAGATTCAGCTGTGGATCAACGGCGTCTTCGCGCTCGCGCTGCTCGGCTGGGCGCTCGGCCACAAGCTCGCGAGCGGCGTGTTCATCGGCCTGATGTGCCTCATCAAGCCCCATTACGGCCTGTTCGTCGTGTGGGGCCTGCTGCGCCGCGAGTGGCGCTTCGCCATTGGCTGCGCGGCCACGATCGTCGCCGGCGTGGCGGCGTCGCTCGCGGTCTATGGCTGGGCCGACAATGTCGACTATCTCAAGGTCTTCTGGTTCCTCTCCCAGCGCGGCGAGGCCTACTACCCGAATCAATCGGTCAACGGCCTCTTGAACCGCCTGATGAGCCTGGCCGATCCGGTCGCGTACAAGAACGTGGACTTCGACGACAACTCGTTCCCGCCGTTCACGCTCTGGGTCTATCTCACCGTCCTTGCCACGTCGCTGATCATCATCGCGGCAGCCTTGTTCCGACGCCGCGGCACGGACGGCGATGCGAGCCGCATCTTCGACTTCGCCACGATGGCGCTCACCATCACGATGGCCTCGCCGATTGCGTGGGAGCATCACTACGGGATCGTGTTCCCGATCTTCGCGGTTTTGCTGGCCGGCGCCATCGGGCAGCGCTCGCGCCTCTATTGGCTCATCGCGAGCTACGTGCTCATCAGCAACTACATGCCGGTGGCCAATCTCACGGCGCCGACGATCGCGAACTTCGTGCAATCCTATCTATTGGCCGGCGCGATCATCCTCCTCGTCCTGCTTCATCGCGCGCGGGCCGGCTGGCAAGCGGCCCCGTTGGGCGCCGAAGCGCCGGCGCAGCCCCTCGTCGGACCCTTGAAGGCCGCAACGTAGGGCGCGCCTATTCGCGCCATGCCTCTTCGAGCATGGCGGCCGCGTGCTCGTTGCCCTTGAGGGTCATGTGCCCCACGAGCTCGCCATCGTGGGCGAAGTAGTAGGCGGCCAGCGCGTTCGGCGTGGCGCGCTCCAGCGCATGCAGTGACGCGAACTGGTCGATGACGCGGATCCCGGCCGCGCCGGCGCAGGCGACGACGCGGCGCGCATTCTCGCTCGGCGCGTCGGCCTCGATGATCTGCGGCGCGTAATACTGCATGAAGAGGATCATGCGGATGCCCTCGCGGTCGGTTTCGGCCTTGAGGCGGCGGAGCAGCGCGCAGGTGACCGCGGCGGGATCGACGCCGGCCTTGCGATACTCGTCGCGCGTGCCGGAGCCGTACCAGTATTTGGGATTGAGCCGGGCGAAGAAATAGTGGGCCGCGGCCGAATAGCCGAGGACGTCGCGCAGCCCCAGCACGAAGGACGAGAACGCGGTGCCCGGCCGCGCCGCCTCGTAGGGCGGCGGCGGATGATATTGGAGTTCGCCCTTTTCCAGCGTGAAATACGGCTTGGGCGCGCCGAAGACCGAGTGCTCGGCCCGGAAGATGTCTTCCTCGAGGAATCCGACAATCAGCGTCCTCGGCTTGACGATCGGCAGCAATTGCTCGGCGCGCAGCACGATCTGATCGGTGCCGTAGGCGCCGACACCGCCGTTGACGACCGGCTTGCCGATGCGCTTCTCGAGCAGGGCGGGCCAGCTTTCATGGTCTTTGACCTCCCAGCCCTCGGTAAAGGAATCGCCGACCGCGAGCACCGCCCCGGTCCGGATCTCCGTCTCGCCGAAATTCTGGCGGATCCCGTGGGCGATCGTCGTGTAGCCGTCGCGGTGGACGCTGAACGGCCGCGACACCCAGCCCAGCACCGGATCGGGAATGGCCTTGAACTCGCGCAGCCGATCGGCGGCCACCCGCTCCTTCCGCCAGTTCACGAATTTGAGCAGCGGAACCCCCGTGACGATGCGGAAGCCCACCTCGCACACGACGAGGGCGATCAGAATCGCAATGCCGACGAGCGCGGCATTCGCCCGCAGCGAACCGCGCGGGCGCGCCGCGACGCCGGACTGCCCGATGCCGGCGTTCTCCGTGCCAGGGGAAGACTGCATGGACGCCTATGAAGAACCGCTAGCGTCACTCATAGCAAATCTCGGGGCCGCGCGCACCGGTATCGAGCCGCCGGAGACATCCGATCCGCGCCGCAGGCCGTCATTCGCGCAGGGCCTTTTCGAGCAGGTCCGCCGCATGCGCATTGCCCTTCGCCGTCATGTGGCCGAAAAGGTCTTCGCCGTGGACGGTGTAATACTCGTGCATGGAGTCCGGGTTGAGGCGCTCGATCTCGTCGAGCGGCGCGAACTGATCGACGACGCGGATGCCGGCCTCCTTGGCGCAGGCCACGACGCGCCGCGCATCTTTGCCGGGCTCGTCGGCCTCGATGATCTGCATCGCGTGATATTGCATCATCAGGATCACGCGGATGCCGTCCCCATCGGTCCGCGCCTTGAGCCGCCGCAGCAGGGCGCAGGTCACCGCCGCGGGATCGTTGTCGATCTTGCGATAGTCGTCGCGGGCGCCGGCGCTGTACCAATAGTTCGGGCTCAGCCGTGCCAAGACGTAGTCAACGGCCGCCGAATAGCCGAGAATGTCGCGCAGCTTGCGCCCGACGGGGGAAAACGAAGCGCCCGCCCGGTTCGGCTCCATCGGCTCGGGCGGATGGAATACGAGCGCGCCCTTCTCGAGCGTGAAATACGGCTTGGGCGCGCCGAAGACGGAATGCCCGGCCCGGAAGATGTCCTCCTCGAGGAAGCCGACGATCAGGATTTTCGGCTTGACGATCGGCAGCATCTCTTCGGCGCGCAGGATGATTTGATCGGTTCCGTAGGCGCCGACGCCGGCATTGACCACGGGCATGCCGAGGCGTTTCTCGAGCTGCGCCGGCCAACTCTCGCTGTCCTTGACCTCCCAGCCCTCGGTGAAGGAATCGCCGACGGCGAGCACCGCGCCGGTGCGCACGGTCTTCTCGGCGAAATTCTGGCGAATGCCGTGCTCGATGGTCGTATATCCGTCACTGTGGTGGTTCCACGGCCGCGGCCGCCAGCCGAGCACGGGATCGGCAATGGCCTTGAATTCGCCGAGGCGGTCCATCACCACGCCCTCGGTCCGCCAATTGACGAGCTTGAGCATGGGGACGCCCGCAAGGGCGCGGAACACCAGCTCGACCGCGACGAGCCCGACCAGAAGCGAAACGGCGACGAGTGCGAGGTTCGCCCGCAGCGAGCCGCGCGCGGGCGGCGGCGGTAGGGCTGCGCCGGACGCGCCGCCTTTCGTGTTCATGGAACCTCGCATGGATGCCGTGGCAGGACCGGTCTGTATTTGATAGCAAAACGTCGTGGGCTCCGTGCACCGGTGGAACCACCTAGTCGACGGCCCGATTCTGGGAACTGCGCGACGGTCTGATACGTTGCCCGCGCAGGGGCGATATGCGTTGATCTATCTCAAAGTAAGCGATGGGACTGTGCCTATTTTTCTCCAAAATTGCGCGGCGTTATCGCGCGCTCGGTCGCCTGGGGACGAGGTGTCGGCGTTGGACGTCATTGCCCGTATCGCACGGCTGCTGGCCGCGGCGCGCAACGTCGCGTTGCTCGCCCTGACGCTTTCGGCCCTCGCCGCGGGACGGTTGGCGGCGGAGACGCCCGCCGACTTGCCCGGCGCCCTCCAAGCGCTGCAAGACCGCGCGCCGTCCGCGACCGCGTCCGGCGACGGGGCCTGGGGCAAGCGCTGGTGGATCGAGAAGACCGCGCGGCTCTTGCGCGGCGGCGAAGGGCTCGGCCCCGCCGACGACGTCGACGCGTTGCTGCGCCTGCCCGAGGAAGAGATCGCGCGCCGGTTCATGGCCGATCGGCGGTTCGGCGACACGATCCTCGATTTCAACATGTACTTCCTCGGGTTCAAGATCGACAGCCTCAAGCAGGACGGCCTCTACAGGCGCAACGCGTTCGATTTCCCCAACGCCGTCGCCTCGGCGCAGGCGCTGCTGACCGGCGGCGACTACCTGAAGCTCTTCGACCTGAAGGGCCCGTTCTACATGGCGCCGCTGCCGCTGGAGTTCGACGATCCGCTGCCGGCGAACGAGACGCGCCTCCCGGCCGAGACGGTCAGGATCAAGGCGATCGACGAGGTGGAAGCCGTCTACACCCGCCTCATCGCGATGGGCTCGGGGCCGGTGCCGCCGGCGGCCGACGATTTCTGCTACGAGATCGAGAAGGTCTTGGAGGGATCGTCGGCGATGCACACGCGGCTGCTCCGGGCCTTCAATGACCCCGAGATCTTCGTGCTGCGGCGCGGCCAGGTGCTGACCCGCCCGATGGAGATCATCGCGCGCGCTTACCATTCGGAATGCGAGGGCAAGGCGGAGGCCAAGGTCGACGTCAAGCACCTGACCGCCGAGATTCGCCGGGCCTTCGACTATTTCTACCGCGTGATCGGCGAGGTGTTGAAACACGAACCCTCGAACTACCGCCCGCAGTCCGTCCTCGACTTCCGGCAATTCGATCTCGGCGCCTTCGGGATGAAGACGTGGCTCGCCTTCGGGTGGGAGCAGAGCAACGCACTCAAGAACTCGTCAACCAATTTCAACCGCAAGCGCGGCGCCTACGTCCTGAAGCGCTTCTTTTGCGACGACCTGACCCCGGTTGGCTTCGACACCCCGAAAGAGCACGTCGCGGGGGCTCACGGCTCGGACACGACCTGCTACGCCTGCCACTACAAGCTCGACCCGATGGCCGGGTTCTTCCGCAATCTTGGCGCCGATTTCTACAATTACGGGCGCGCGTTGATGGTCGTCTTCGACGACGACGCCAATTCGGACCGCACGAAGTACGAAACCAATTGGGCGGCCGCGCCCGGTTCGCCGCGCAAGTGGAACGTCGGCTACATCCGCTCGCCGCGCTGGGAAGACGCCAACGCCTACGGCAACGGCGTCGGCGACCTCTCGCGGATCATGCGCGCGTCGCCGGAGCCGAAGCGGTGCCTGATGAAGCGCCTCTACCAGTATCTCGTCGCCGAGGACCAGGCCATCGACGGCGCCTATCTCGACGCGCTGACGCGAAAATTCGAGGCCGAAGCCGCGGTGAACTCGTCGACAGCGATGAAGAACGCCATCGTCCGCATCGTCTCGAGCAACGCCTATCGCAAGCAGGACGCCGATCCCCGCCGGTGCTACGACCGCGCGCCCAGGGCAAAGAGCGAGGGCGCGCCGCCCTGCAGCGTCGCGTACATCCTCGAGAAGAACTGCGCGCAGTGCCACTCCGGCGCCGAGCCGAGCGGCGGGCTCGAGCTCACCAAGTGGACGGCGCCGCCCGGCGGCACGATGCCGAGCTTCCCCCACCGCGGCGCCGACGGAAAAACGGTGACACCGCACGAAACCTTCGCGCGCCTCGTCGAGCGGCTCTCCACGAGCGATCCCGCGCGGCGCATGCCGAAGCAGATGGCGATGCCGAGCCAGGAGCGCCAAGCGCTGTTCCTGTGGGCGCAGGAGGAGCACACGCGCCTCGCGAAGGGTGCCGCACCATGATCCGCCGCCTGTTCGCCGCCGCAGCGCTCTGCCTTTGCCTGCCACCGCTGGCGCTGGCCGAGGGTGCGCAGTTCAAGGGCTGGTCGGCGATCTCGCGCGAGCTTTCGACGCGGCTCGCCAAGCCCGGCATCCCCCTCGACCTCGACCAGTTCATGCCGGCCGAGGACGTCGACGGGCTGCTCGGCACCTGGAACGGCTTCGGCGACGAGCATAGCTTCAAGAACGGCGCGCCCAATTCGGTGAACATGATGATCTGGCGCGTGGCACTCTCGGGCTTCGCCAAGAGCGTCGCGGCGTCGTGCAAGAGCCCGCAGCTCGAGTTCGGAGCGCCGTTCCTTGCCACCTTGCGCGAGCTCTGCGCCTGGCCGGCCGCCGCAGCGAAATCCGAAGACGTGCTCCAGGCCTACTGGTTCGCGGTGATGGGATACAACGCGCCGGAATCCGAATACCGCGCCTGGCGCGATTTCTTCCTGGGCGCGTCGTACCGGGACCGACCCGCCGCCGAGACGATCGACGCCATGACCTTCGCGATCACGATGAACCCCTATTTCCTGCTGCAGCCCTAAGCGCGATGCTCCCCTCCCGCCGCGATCTTCTGCGCATCGGCCTCGGCGGCGCCGGAACCTTGCTCGTTCCCGCGCCCGGCCTGCTGCGCGCCGCCCCGCCCGAGGGCGAGCCCCACTTCTTCCTGATGATCGTGCTCGCCGGCGGCGCCGACTCCTCCTACATGTTCGATGCGCGTCCGCTCGCCATGACCAAGGCGGGCAAGGTTCAGAACTACCTCGGCAAGGAGCCCTTCCCCTGGCAGGGCAAGAACGGCGTTACGACGCTCGCCTCGCCGCTGGTGAAGCCGCTCGAGCCGTTCCGTGACCGCTTCTCGGTCTTGAACGGCGTGGTCATGACGCCGAGCTTCGACGGCCACCTGCAGAACATGAATTTCCTCTTCACGGGAAATCCGTTCGGCGGCGATTCTTTCATCCCGCATTTCAACCTCGCCGAGACCGGCCGCGCGCCGCAATCGCTCGACGCCGTGCTGATGAGCCCTTCTTCGCTTGACGCGACGATCACCAACCATTCCGGCGTCGTGCCGCTGGAGCCGCGCTCGGCTTCCGTCCTCTCGGCGACGCTGCGCCAGATCGCGCCGCTCGAGGAGGGCAATGCGCTCTCCGACTTCGTGCGCCAGCGGATGGCGAAGAATGCCGCCGGGCCCGGCCGCCTGGCGGCCGGCGCCACGCAGATGCTGGCGGGCCTCGACCAGGCGCCGCGCGTGCATCGCCAGCTCGCCAAGCTCAGCTCGCCGCCGGGCGATCTCGGGCCCCAGCAGCAAGCGGTGGCGCTGATGGCCGAATGCTTCCGCCTCTCGATCTCGCGCTCGGCGATCTACGTGCTCGGCGAGTATTTCGACGTCCACGCCGCCGACCGTGCCAAGGAGCAGCCCAAGCTCTTCACCAGCGCGGTCGCGACCATCGCGGCGCTGCTGCAGGGGCTTGCGGCGACGCCGTTCGACGAGCGGCGCTCGATGTTCGACGTGACGACCGTCCTCGTCGCCAGCGAATTCGGCCGCTCACTGCGCGCCCCCGACGCGCGCATCGACGCGACCGGCACCAATCACAATCAGTTCTCGAACTCGATACTGATCGGCGGCAAGGGCATCCGCGCCGGCCTGGTGGTGGGCGCGTCCGATCTCGCCGACGCGGCCGAGACGGCCTCGAAGGCGCATCTCGGGTTCGACCGGCGGCTTGAGAAGGCGATGGGGCGGCCGTTCGATTTCAAGGCGCTGCGTGCGCGCCCGGACCTGCCCGCGACGTTCGAGATGCAGGACCATCTCACCGTCCAATCGGTCGTGAACACGCTCTATGCGCTGTTCGACGTGCCGAAGCAGCGCTATCGCCTGCTCCGCCGCGATCTGCCACTGGCGCCGGTGCTGAGCGGTTTGCTCGCGTGAGGCGCCTCGTTTCCACACCAAACCGTCATTTCGACCGAGGCCCTCGCTCTTGGCGAGGGCCGACCAAGAAATCTCACCGAAGTCGCCGCGGTGACGGCGGGCGCGATCCGCGGCGACGTTGTGCCAACTCGTCAGCAGCCGATGGGACGCGCATGAGATTCCACGGTCGGCCCGCGCCGAACGGACGCGGGCCTCAGTCGGAATGACGAGAAGGTTCAGAGTTCTTCGTCCAAGGGAAGAGTTCCGCCCCCTCTTTCGCGGGGACTACAATAACGGGCGCGGCAACTACCGCGGCGGTCCGACCGTCGAGGGCTCCACCGCCGACAGCACCTCGGCCCGCGCGTCCTGCGAGACCACGTTGCGCCGCTCGGCGGTGCCGAGCATCGTATTGCTCTGCATCTCGCCCTGCACGACGTAGAGCGGCCGGCGCTTCACCTCGCTGCGCATCTCGGCCAGGTATTCGCAGACGACGGCAAGGATCAGGAACATGATCCCGAACATCACGCCGTTGAAGAAATTGGTCGAGGCCCAGCCGGGCTGCACGCCGCTCCAGAGGAAGCGGATCGCGACGACGTAGATGAGGAAGACGAAGCCTACGATGCCGATCGCGGCCGAGACGATGGCGGCGATGCGGAGCGGCCGGTCCGAGTTCGAGACGATCATCTGCCCGGCGCTCGCCATCAGCGGCAGGAGCTTGCGCCGGCGCGGTGGCGTGCGCCGCTGCTTGAACTCGTAGGGCACCTTGGTGACCTCGAAGCCGGCATACATCGCGAGCACGCGGATGTAGCGGAAGCTGTCCTTGATGCGCAGCAATGCATTCAAGGCCGTGCGCGTCAGCGCGATGAAATGCGTGGCGCCGTAGACCTGCGCGCGCGGCAGGAAGATCTTGCAGATCGCAAAGTAGAGATAATAGGCGAGCAGATAGGAGAGCGAGCGCTTGGGCTTGCTCGGCTCGACGCCGATCACGATGCCGTCGGTGGCGTTGGCCCTTTCGACGAAGTCGGGAATGCGCTCGGGCGGATCGCAGGCGGGGTTGAGCACGACGATGACATCGCCGATCGCCTGCTCGAGGCCGCAGGCGATCGCCACTTCGAGCCCGAACGGCCGTGTCAGGCGGAAATAGCGGAAGCAGGGGATCTGCGCCTTGGCGCGCTCGAAATAGGAGCGCGTGCCGTCGACGGAACCGTCGTCGATGAAGATTAGCTCGTAATCGCCGAAATGGCTTTGCATGACGGCGCCGATCTCCGGCACCACCGCCGGCAGGATGTCGCGGTCGTTCTCGAGCGGGACGACGACGGAGACGAAGATATCGCGCCGCATCTCAAGCCCCCCGCGCCTCGGCCAATGCGCGCCCGGCCCGGCCCTCCACCGGGCCCGGCAGCACGTCGGCGAGATCGAAGATGTTGTCGATCTTGCCGCCGAGCAGCGAGATCACGTTGGGCGCGCCGGAATCGCGCTTGAACAGGATCGGGCGGCTGTCGTTGGCGCCGCTCTCGGGTAGCACGGTCTTCACCTCCCAAAGCGACCGCACGTAACGGCAGTCGCGCAACGCCGGCACGTAGCGGGCCGCGTCGCGCCGCATTCTATCGAACCAGCTCGGCAGCGGGAATGCGGGCCGGTGTGGAACATCGGCCGCGCCGGCGGGATCGTCGACCCATTCGTAGTGCGGCGTGTAGCTGACGTGACTCAGCGACGACAAGCTCTCGGGCGGGAACGGCATCACCGAGAAGAACGGCCCGCACATGACCGTGATGCCGATGCCGCGGAGCGCCGGCGGCAGCTCCACCAGCGCGATCTCGGTCGCCTCGTGCTTCAGGCGCACCGTCTCGAGGCCGCTGCGGGCCAGCACCTCGTTGAGGCGCGAATAGGTGCAATTGCAGACATGAGCGCAGTGGAGGACCTCCGTTCCGCCCGATTGGAGATCGCGGAGCTCTACGCGCAAGCGCGCGTCCGGCTCCGGCACGATCCGCAGCGCCGACCGCCGCGTCCGCACGGCGATCCCCCGCTCGCCGAGCCGGCGGCGGAGGATTTCGCGCAGCTTGTTCGCGTCGAACGCGTATTCCCGGACCCGGTAGACGGCCTCGACGAACTCCTCGTCGAACAGGCGCCGGACGGAAGGCGGCGCTGCCTTGAGCTCCGCGCCGACGCGCCGGCAAAACTGCTCGAACTGCACCGCCGTGACGTTCGAGCGCTGCCGGCTGATCGCGTAGTATTGGTCGAAATCGGAGACGATGGCCGCGCCGAACTCCGCCGCGAAGCGCGGCGCGTTGACCCGCGAGCGCAGCGCGGTCAAGACGCTGCGCGGATAGTGGTAGCCGTTGTGGACGCGCGCCTGGTTGTTGTAGGAGGCGCGGCGCATCAGATCGTCTTCCTCCTCGACGATGAGGATGCGCGCGCCGGGGAAGAGATCGGCGAGCGTCAGCGCCGCGAAGCAGCCATAGGTTCCGCCGCCGATGACGATGTGCGTGTAGTCCATCACGCCATTTTCGCAGGTGCGCGCCCTTCCGGCTAGCGCACCGCCTCCGATTCGGCGCGGCGGAATTGCCGCATTTCGCGCTTCAGCTCCGAAATACCGGCCCAGTACAGGAGCGAGAGGTTCACGAGGCGCGCCGACGATTTGGAATGGGGCTGGTCCGTCCAGGTGACGGGCATGTCGAGGATCCGGGCGCCGAGCCATTCGGCGCGCACGACGAGCTGCGTGGCGAAGAACCAGTCGTCGGTGAACGGAAACTTCGCGGCCAGGGCGCGGTAGAGCTTGCGGTCGATGAACTTGAATCCGCACATGGCGTCGGAAAAGGAGACGCCGAGGCGCAGGCGCAGCAGCACGTTGAACACGCGCGAGAGGAAGGCGCGGAGCGGGCTGCGCTTGCTGACGCGGGCGCCGCGCTTCAGGCGCGAGCCGAGATAGAGATCGTAGCCGGCGCTGCGCGCCACGTAGTCGTAGACTTCTTTGAGGTGCCTCAAATCGGTGGCGAGGTCGATGTCCATATAGCCGACGAAATCGGCCTCGCTCTGGTCCCAGGCCGTCTTCAGGGCGAGGCCGAAGCCGCGGACCGGCAGCCGGAGATAGCGCACCTCCGCATGGCGCGCCGCGAGCGCCCGGCCGATCGCCTCGGTGCGGTCGGTCGAGCCGTTGTCGGCGATGCAGATCTCGTAGGCGTCGATGCCCTCGGCCCGGCAGAACGCGATCGTCCGCTCGACCGAAGCCGCGAGCTGGGCTTCTTCGTTCAAGACCGGAAACGTGATGTGAAGCCGCGGAGCGCCCATGCGCCGTGCCGGATGACGTGCCGCTCTTCATAGCGCCTCGGCCGCGCGGGCGTCCAGCCGCGCCGCGCTTACTTCATCAGCGAAGGCAGCCAGAGCGAAATGATCGGAAAGGCGACCAGGATGGCGAGGCGCACGAGGTCGGCCATGATGAACGGAGTCACTCCCGAAATCACCGTGCGAAGCTGCATTCCGGGCACGACCGCGGCGATGACGAAGAGGTTCATGCCGACCGGCGGCGTGATGAGGCCGATCTCGACGACGCAGACGACGAGGATGCCGAACCAGATCGGATCGAAGCCCAGCGACTTCACCAGCGGAAAGAACAGCGGCAGCGTGATCAGCAGCATCGAAAGGCTGTCGAGGAAGCAGCCGAGGATCACGTAGATGACGAGGATGACGGCGAGGACCATGTAGCGCGACATGCCCGAGGCGACGATGGCGTCGTTGAGCAGGCGCGGCAGGGTCGAGGTCTCGATGAAGTATTGCAGGATCGACGTGCCGATGAAGATCATGAAGATCATCGCCGTCGTGCTCGCGGTCTCCTTGAGGCTGTCGATGAAGACGCGCCAGGTGAGGCGGCGCGTCAGCACCGTCAAGAGGAACGCGCCGAACGATCCCACCGCGGCGCCCTCGGTCGGCGAGAACACGCCGGTGTACATGCCGCCCATCACGACGATGAAGAGGATGAGGACCGGCGCCACGCCGAGGATCGTCTTCGCGCGCTCGCGCCAACCGACGCGCGCGCCCGCCGGTCCCGCGCCCGGGCGGTAACGCGCGACGAGGTAGGCTGCGGCCATGTAGCAGATCGTCGCGACGAGGCCGGGCAGAAAGCCCGCGAGGAAGAGCCGCCCGATCGACTGCTCGGTGAGCAGCGCGTAGATGACCATGATGATGCTCGGCGGGATGAGAATGCCGAGGGTGCCGCCGGCGGCGAGCGTGCCCGCCGAGAGCCGGTCGTCGTAGCCGTGCCGGCGCATCTCGGGCACCGCCACCCGCGCCATCGTGGCCGCGGTGGCGAGGCTCGAGCCGCAGATGGCGCCGAACAGCGCGCAGGCGCCGAGCGTGGCGAGCGCCAGCCCGCCGCGCCAGTGGCCGATCAACGAGTAGATCGCCTGGTAGAGCGAGCGCGAGAGCCCGGCGTGGGCGGCGAACACCCCCATCATCACGAACAGCGGGATCACCGAGAGCGTGTAGGGAAACACGGTGGCGAAAGGCTGCGAGCCCAGCACGAAGGCGAGGCTGTTCCAGCCGTTGATGAGCGCGCCGCCGACGATGCCGACCGAGGCCATCGCGATCGCGATCGGCACGCGGAGCGCGATCAGCAGCAGGAGGACGGCCATCCCGAGGCCGCCGATGAGGGCGGGCGACATCAGCTCAGGCGCCGGGATCGCGCGCGGCGGCGGGCGCGGGATCGGGCTCCCCGCGCCAGAGCCGCGCCAGGGTTTCGCCGGCGAGCGCCAGGCAGGCGATGCTCGAGAGGGCGAGGCCCAACAGCAGCGGCAGCCAGTAGATGCCGAAAGGAAAGCCGAGCGTCTGGGTCGAATCGCCGGCCGTATGCTCGCGCCACGCCTGCTGCGCGCCATACCAGGCCATCAACGCCAGCGCCGCCACCGCCAGCATCAAGGCGAAGAGCCGCAGCGCCTGCTGCAGGCGCATCGGCAGCGCCTTGGTGAACATGTCGATGGCGACGTGCTCGTCGGTCAGGAACGCGGCCGGGATCGCAAGCAGCGCCGACCACATCACCGCGAGCTGCATGAGATCGACCGTGCCCGGCACGCCGGCATTGGAGACGGAGCGCAGCGCGATGTCGGCGATGGTGACGAGCACGGCGGCAAGGAGCAGCGCCTGGGCCGCGTTGGCCAGGCGCTGCGCCAGCGCACGCAGCGTTGCGACGAGCCGCGTCATCGGCCGCTGTCCGTCGCGGCTACTTCTCGTATTGGCCGATGAGCTTCTGCATCTCGGCGAAGATCTCGCGCACGTTCTTCAAGCCGCCCTTCTCCTGCTCGGCGAGATACTTGTCGATCACCGGCTGGAGCTGCCGGCGCCACTTGTTGCGCGTCTCGGCCGCGACCGGCTCGATCTTGTGACCGCGCTTCTTCGCCGCCTCGACCGCCTCCTCGTCGGTGTCGGTCCAGATCTTGCCCCATTTCTCGGCGGTGAAGTGCTGGGCGCTGACCTCGTCGAACACCTTCCGCACATCGGGCGCGAGCGAGTCGTAGCTCTTCTGGTTCATGATGATGTACTGCGTCACCACGTATGAGTCGGCGTCGAGGTGATGCGAGAGCACCTCCTGCAGCTTGAACGCGCCGACCGGGCCCCACGGCATCACAACGGCGTCGATCGTGCCCTTCTCGGCGTTCTCGTAGATCTGCGTCGGCGGCAGGCCGACGGGCGTGGCACCGATGAATTCCAGCATCGCGGTGATGGGCGGCGTCGGCGAGCGCACGCGCATACCCTTGAGATCCGCGATGTCCTTGATCGGCTTGGTACGGCTGTGGATCGAGCCCGCGTTGGTGGAGGTGAGCGTGATCATCTTCACGCCCGGGAAATCGGGCTTGAGATACTTGTCGTACATCTCGTTGAGCACCTTGGTGGCGGTGCTCGCCTTGCGGACGACGAAGGGCAGCTCCATCAGCACGGTGCGCGGATGGCGCGCGCGCGGCACGCCGGGCAGCGCCAGCGAGATGTCGACGGCGCCGGCGCGCGTCTGGTCGAACTGCTTGTTGATGTCGCCGAGCGCGCTGCCCGAGGCGTAGATCGCGAATTTCACCTTGCCGCCGGTCTTCTTGGTGATCTCGTCGGCCCAGGGCTGGAGGACGCGCGTCTGGTTGAAGTGCGAGGAGGGGAAGATGTGCGAGATCTTGAGCTCGACCGTTTCGGCCGAGGCCAGGCTCGCTAGCGCGGCGAGCCCGAGGCCCCCCAGCGCGGCTCCGTATGCGATGCGTCTCATGGTGCTTGCTCCCATTGGCCGTTGTTCCTGTTGGGCGAGGCCGCTGCCCGGCCGTCACGCAGCCTTGGCCTCCGAAAAATCGACGAGCTTCGACTTGTATTCGCTGCGCGGCAGCGCGCCGCTCGACAACAGCACGATCTCCGCCGAGACGACCAGCGCCGAGCGGATCGCATCCGCGATGGACGCGGCGAGCTGCGCATCCGGCGCCGCGCCCGCCGCCAGCTCGACCGCGACCTTGAGCGGCGGCTCCTGCTTGACGCCCTTGCGCGCGGGCCTGACCGCGATGTAACCGCTTACCCTGGGCTGGAAGCGGTTGACGATCTCGCGGATCGCCGAGGGGAAGACGTTGACGCCGCGCACGATCAGCATGTCGTCGGTGCGGCCGATGCAGCGCACGCGTAGAGTGTGCCGGCCGCAGGCGCAGCGCTCGGTCCAGACGCGGACATGATCGCGGCTGCGGAAGCGCAAGAGCGGCGCGGCCTCGCGGCGGATGTGGGTGTAGACGAGCTCGCCCTCGGCGCCCTCGCGCAGCTCGAGCGCGCGGCCGCTCTCGGGCTCGATCAGCTCGACATGGACGAAGCCGGCGCCGCTGAAATGCATGCCGGCCTGCGCCTCGCACTCGCCCCAGAGCGAGGCGGCGATGTCGCCGAGGCCCATCGCCTCGTAGACCTTGGCGTTCCACGCCTCTTCGAGCGCGCGGCGCATGTCGGGCTCGCCGCCGCCCGGCTCGCCGGCCACCATGATCCGTTTCAGGCCGGACTGGCGCACGTCCCAGCCGTGCTGGCGCGCCCATTCGGCGATGTAGCCGGCATATGAGGGCGTGCAGGCGATGGCTTCGGGCTTCAGGAGCATCAGCGCGGTGACGAGTCGCTCGGTGTTGCCGGTGCCGATCGGGATGTGCGTGACGCCGATGTTCTGGAAGCTTTCGAGCGCCAGGCCCGCCACGAACGGCCCGGCGTTATAGGTCGTGATCAGCGCCTGTCCGGCGGCGAGGCCGCAGCGCGAATAGGAGCGCGAGCCGATCGCGACCCAATCGGCGATGTCGCGCCGGGTGAGCGGGATGTAGCTCGGCACGCCGGTGGTGCCGCTGGTCGAAAAGACCCGCTTCACCTCGGCGCGGGCCGCGGCGAGGTGCGTGCCGAACGGCGCCGCCTCTTGCTGGCTGCGGCGCAGCTCGTCCTTGGTCGTGAACGGCAGCGCGGCGATGCCGTCGAGCCCGCCTGCCGCCGCGGGCGACGCAAATCCGGCCGCGGCGAGCTTCGCGCGATAGAAAGCCGAGCGCTCGAAGAGATAGGCGAGCTGCGCGCGGTAGGCGGCGGCGTCGGCCGCGCGCTGCGCGGCCGGGTCGAGCGCCGCGTCGCCGAAGGGAAAAGGCGACGTCATGCGCGCGCCGGGCCGTGTCGCGCCTTGGCGCCACTGTGGTCGATGGCTTCTTCGGCCTTGGCCGCCAGGAAAAAGCCGATCGGGCTTTCCCGCTCTTCGGCAAGGTGGCCGATGATGCCGGCCGTGCGCGCGAGGATCGGGATGCCCTTGATCGCGGAATCGGGAAAATCGAGGTCGAGCAGGATGGCCGCGATCGGGCCCGAGACGTTGAGCACGAGCGGCTTGCCCCAGGCCGCGGCGGCCGCGCGCTCGAACCGGCGCAGCAGGTCGAGGTGGACGCCGGCGGCGCCGCGCTGCTCGGCCAGTGCCAGGAGACGCTGCGAGCGCGGATCGACCGGCTTGTGCAGCGGGTGGCCGAAGCCGGGGAGGCGCCCGCCGCTATTCTTGATCTCGTCGGTCAGCGCGCGCACGACGCGGTCGCGCTCGGC
>DATBLL010000271.1:0-6816 GCA_036555425.1 Alphaproteobacteria bacterium
ACGGTGGATGAAGACCCAAGGACACGCGTTCGAAGATTTCGCTTGGCAAGCGGGCTACGCTGCTTTCTCGGCGAGCCCATCGAACGTCGACCGTGTGAGTGCCTATGTGGCGGAGCAGGAACGACACCACCGGCGCTTCGACTATCAGAGCGAATTGCGCACGCTGTTGCGCCGGCACGGGCTGGAATGGGACGAAAAGTATCTCTGGGACTAAATTGCGCCGGCACAACCCCTTTGGGTTTGAGATTTCTTGCCCTCGTTTTCCCAGGGTAGCCGCTGCGCGGCAACCCCGGGCGTTGGGACAGAACCGCTTCGCGATTTTCCTAAGCCGCGGCGGCTCATCGCCGGGCCCGCGCCGACGCAGCAAGTCGCTGCCGTTGGAGGTCAGCCTTCCGGATCGGTCGCCAGCTTAACCGATTGCTCGTGTTCGGCGCCTTCCTCGACCACGACCAGGCGGCCGCCATCCGCCGCGCGGAGCTGCTCGTTCGCGTTCAACAGTTCGATCCCGTAGACCGTTCCATCCGGCGCGAGGTCGATGTTGAGCTCGTCGCTGACGCGAATCGTCTCCACATCGGCGCGGCGCACGCGCAAGCGGATATAGGCGACGTTGTGGCGCGGGTCGTAGGTCAGGCGCATGGCAGCAATCTCGCCTGTGCAGACGCTGTACGCAAGCCGCCGAGAGATCCTTCGACTGCGCGAGCCGATGCGGGGCATCGGTTCGCTTCGCTCAGGATGACGGGGCGGAGAGGACGCGCTTGGGCCTCGCCTCAATGCCCCGCGCCGGACATCGCCTTCACGATCTCTTCGGTCATCTTCTTGGCGTCGCCGAAAAGCATCATGGTGTTGTCGCGGAAGAAGAGCTCGTTCTCGACGCCGGCGTAGCCCGAGGCCATCGAGCGCTTGACGAACAGCACCGTCTTGGCCTTCTCGACGTCCAAGATCGGCATGCCGTAGATCGGCGATTTGGGGTCGGTCTTGGCGGCGGGGTTGGTCACGTCGTTGGCGCCGATGACGTAGGCGACGTCGCAGGTGGCGAAGTCGCGGTTGATGTCGTCGAGCTCGAACACCTCGTCGTAGGGCACGTTGGCCTCGGCCAAGAGCACGTTCATGTGCCCGGGCATGCGGCCCGCCACCGGATGGATCGCGTATTTCACCGAGACGCCGGCCTTCTTGAGGATATCGGCCATCTCGCGCACCGCGTGCTGCGCCTGCGCCACCGCCATGCCGTAGCCGGGCACGACGATGACGCTCTGCGCGTTCTGCATGAGATAAGCGGCGTCGTCGGCGGCGCCGGATTTCACCGGCTTCTGCTCCTTGCCGCCCGCCGCGATCACGCCGCCCTCGGTGCCGAAGCCGCCCGCGATCACGTTCAAGAGCGAGCGGTTCATGCCCTTGCACATGATGTAGGAGAGGATGGCGCCCGAGGAGCCGACGAGCGCGCCGGTGACGATGAGGAGATTGTTCTGGAGGGTGAAGCCGATGCCGGCGGCGGCCCAGCCGGAATAGGAGTTCAGCATCGAGATCACGACCGGCATGTCGGCGCCGCCGATCGGCACGATGATGAGGAAGCCGATTGCAAAGGCGAGGAGCGTCAGCAGCCAGAACGGGAATTGCCCGCCGTCGATGGCGAACCAGACGATGAGCAGGATGAGGACGACGCCCAGCGCCAGGTTCAGCGGGTGCTGGCCCTTGAAGACGAGCGGCTTCCCCGTGATGAGGCCCTGCAGCTTGCCGAAGGCGATGATCGAGCCGGTGAAGGTGATGGCGCCGATCGCGGTGCCGATGCTCATCTCGATCAGCGAGGAGAGCTTCACGCCGCCGCCGTCCTTGGCGATGCCGTAGGCGGCGGGGTTCGAGAGCGCCGCCGCGGCGACGAAGACGGCGGCGAGGCCGACCAGCGAGTGGAACGCGGCCACGAGCTGGGGCAGGGCCGTCATCTGGATGCGCAGGGCGATGAACGTGCCGATGGCGCCGCCGATGAGGAGCGCCACGACGATCCAGGTGTAGGATTCGACGATCGGCTGCAGCACGGTGGTGACGACGGCGATCACCATGCCGGCGATGCCGTAGAGATTTCCGCCGCGCGCCGACACCGGCGAGGAGAGCCCCCTCAGCGCCATGATGAAGCAGATCGAGGCGACGAGATAGAGGAGGGCCGTGGTGTTGGGATCGAGGATCATGCGAGCCGCTCCTCCCCCTCTCCCTGGGGAGAGGGGGCGGGGGGTGAGGGAAAATACCTCCACTCCCTTGAAACGCCGGCATTCGACTCCGCGAAGCTCATCCCCCTCACCCCTTTCCCCACGCCATGCCGACGCTTTGCGTCGGCCGGCGAGGGGGATTCTTTGATCGACCTCATCGCGCTCATGCCTTCCCCGCGATCGGCTTGGCGCCTTTGGCGGGCGCGCCTTTCTTTTTGAACATGCCGAGCATGCGCTGGGTCACGATGAAGCCGCCGAAGATGTTGACGGCGGCGAGCGCGATGGCGAGGAAGCCCATCACCTTGGCGAACGAGAACCCGCCCGGCCCCACGGCGAGGAGCGCGCCGACGACGATGACCGACGAGATCGCGTTGGTGACCGACATCAGCGGCGAGTGGAGCGCCGGTGTCACCTTCCACACCACGTAGTAGCCGACGAAGCAGGCGAGCGCGAAGACGGTGAGCGAGAGCACCAGCGGATCGAGCGGCGCCGCGTGCTGCGCGGCGACGGCGGTGCTCTTGGCGGCGCCGGCGAGCTGCTCGGCCTTCTGCATCAGCTCCTTGGCGCGTGCGGCCAATTCCTCGGCGAGGCGGGCGAGTTCCTGGGGGTTCATGTCCCTTCTCCTCAGGCCGCGAGCGCGGCCAGCGCGGGATGCACGATGTTGCCGTCCTTGGCGAGGAGCGTGCCCTTGACGATCTCGTCGTCCCAGTTGGGCTTCAAGGATTTCGTCTCCTTGTCGACGAGCGGCTGGAGGAAGTTGAAGAGGTTGCGCGCATAGAGCGCCGAGGCGTCGACGGCGATGCGGCTCGGCAGATCCGTGAAGCCGAGGATCGCGACGTTGGCGTGGCGCACCACCTCGTCGGCCCTGGTGAGCGCGCAATTGCCGCCGGCCTCGGCCGCGAGATCGACGATGACGCTGCCGGGCTTCATCGTCTCGACCATCTCCTGGGTGATCAGCTTCGGCGCCGGGCGGCCGGGCACGAGCGCGGTGGTGATGACGATGTCCTGCGCCTTGATGTGCTGGGCCACGAGCGCCGCCTGCTTCTGCTGCTCCTCGGGGGTGAGCGCGCGCGCATAGCCGCCGGCGGCCTCGCCCTCCGGCAGGTCGATGAAGACGAATTTGGCGCCGAGCGATTCCACCTGTTCGCCGGCGGCCTTCCTCACATCGGTGGCGGAGACGACGGCGCCCAAGCGGCGCGCGGTCGCGATCGCCTGCAGGCCGGCGACGCCGGCGCCGAGCACGAAGCACTTCGCCGCCTGCACCGTGCCGGCCGCGGTCATGAACATCGGGAACGAGCGGGTGTAGTGCGCGGCGCCCTCGATCACCGCGCGGTAGCCGGCGAGGTTGGCCTGCGACGAGAGCACGTCCATCGACTGCGCGCGCGTGATGCGCGGGATGAACTCCATGCCGAAGACGACAAGGCCCCGGGCCGACGCGGCCTTCACGGTGTCGGGATCGGCGTGCGGCGCCATGATGCAGCACAACATCGCGCCCTGCTTGATCGCCGCGATCTCCGTGGCCGAAGGGCGCTGCACTTTGAGGACGGCATCGGCCTCGGCCAGGGCGGGGGCGATGTCGGCGGCGATCGCGGCGCCAGCGGCCTCGTAGGCCGCATCGAGCATCGAGGCGGCGGCGCCGGCGCCGGCCTCGACCGTGACCGCGGCGCCGAGGCCCACGAGCTTCTTGACCGTCTCGGGCGAAGCCGCGACGCGCGCTTCGCGGGCGCGTCTTTCCTTGGGCACGGCGATCTTCATGGCGGGTCCCCTTGGCGTTCCCGGCTCTTTTTCGTCGCTGATGGCGGGCGTCCCGCCGCGAGAGCCACCTATATGCCCAAGCCCCGCGCGCTCCCGCAAGCCCGGATCGCCGCAGCGCAATATGTCGCGCTCGCGCGCTGACGAAGGCGCGACCGCGGGAACCCCGCCGGCTCGCCAGCCGTTTTCGCAAGGACCCGGGGACGCAACCCGAAACAGGAGCTCGACATGAGAAAAACACTGATGTTGGGCGCGGCTGCGCTCGCCCTGACGATCGCCGCGCCGAGTTTCGCGCAGGACCGCACCGCCCCCGGCACGACCCAGACGGATAGGCGCGCCCAACAGGCCGCGCAGGAGCGCATGGCGCGCTTGAAGGCCGCCCAGCCCGCGGCCAAGGTCGCGCTGAGCGGCGACGCCCTCATCGGCACCGCGGTGCGCAACACGCAGGATCGGAAGGTCGGCTCGGTCAAGGACATCATCCTCGCCGACGGCAGGATCACGGCCATCGTCGTCGGCCGCGGCGGCGTGCTCGGCATGGGCACCGACTATCACCAGGTCGAGTGGTCGCAGGTGAAGATGACCGACGACGTGAAGACGGTCGTGCTCGACCTCTCCGAGGACCAGGTGAAGGCGCTGCCGAAGCTGGCCTTCGACAAGGGCAAGTGGGGCCCGGCTCCGGTGGCGGAGAAGAAGTCGTCGCCGCCGGCCCGCGTCGCGCCATCGGCCCCGCCGAGCCGCGGCACCGATTCCCCGGCCAAGAAGGACGAAGGCCCGGCGCCGGCGCCGAAGAACCAGTAGGCCGGCACCCGCCCGAGAGGAAGGCGGCGCCCCGGGGCCCGACGGCTCCGGGACGTCGCTTTGCGCGCGGCGTCAGCCCCGCCTCACATGCACGGCGGCGCTTGCCCTTTGCGCGCCGGCGCGCATAGCTAGGGGCATGATCCGCATCACCGACACGATCGCCATCGACGAGCGCGAGATCGAGGAGAGCTTCGTGCGCGCCTCGGGGCCGGGCGGGCAGAACGTCAACAAGGTGTCGACGGCGGTGCGCTTGAGGTTCGACGTGCGCCGCTCGCCGAGCCTGCCCGAGGCGGTCAGGGCGCGGCTCGAGCGCCTCGCCGGCAATCGCCTGACCAGCGAGGGCGTGCTCGTCATCAACGCGCAGCGCCACCGCACGCAGGAGCGCAACCGCGTCGACGCGCTGGCGCGCCTCGTGGCGCTCATCCGCGAGGCCGCGGTGGCGCCGGTGCCGCGGCGGCCGACCAAGCCCACCCGGGCCTCGCGCCGCCGCCGCATCGAAGGCAAGCAGCGCCACGGCGCACTTAAGAAGCTGCGCGCGCGCCGCTTCGAGGAGGGGTGAGCGGCCCGGCGCGGTCGCGCTATAGTGGGCCAAGCCTCGTCGGGGATTTCTCAATGCACAGGATGCTGCTTTCGCTCGTTTTCGCCGTTGCCTTGGCGCCCCTGGCCGCGGCGCAGAACCTCCAGAACGTGCTGGCCGAAGCCGGCGTGCTCGGGCGCTGGGCCAACGATTGCCGCCGGCCGCCCGGCGGCGGCAACATCCATACGACCTATGCCGCCGATGCGGCGGGCGAGGTGACGCTGCGCTACGACCACGGCGCGGGCTACACGCCGACCGTGAACACGATATTGAGCGCGCGCCAGATCGCGCCCGACCGCCTCGCCTACGAGCAGGTGAACAAATCCAACGGCGCGCGCTTGAGCATCGTGCTCATGATCACCGCCACGCACATCCGCGTCTGGTCCTCGCAGCGCAACACCGGGCAAGTCCTGGTCGCCAACGGCAAGTTCGTCTCCGACGGCGCCGACAGCCCGCTCCAGGCGCGCTGCAGCTGAGCCGCCGGCGCGCGACTTCGCCGCCTGGCCGTCTTTCGCCTATAGTCGGCGCGAAAAGGGGGAACACCGCGATGCTCCGCAGGCTACTGCCGCTACTGGCGCTGGCGCTCGCCGCCGCGACGCCAGCGAGGGCGCAAACCGCGCTCGCCCTTTTCCAGGAGATGGAGCTCGTCGGCACGTTCGCCTATGATTGCGCGCGCGCCGCCGGCGACAACGGCAACGTGCGCACGATCTACGCGGGAGCGGCGAACGGCGCGCTCACCTTGACCTACGAGTTCGGACCGGCGCGCGCGCCCAACCGCTACACGATTCTGACGGCGCATCAAGTCGCGCCCGGCCGCGTCTTCTATCTCGAGGAGCTGAGCGACGGCCGGCGCATCGAGATCGTGCTCTTGAAGCAGGGCAACCGCATTCGCGTCTGGTCCTCGCGCATGGTCACCGGCCAGGTCCTGGTCGCCAACGGCAGGTTCGCCAGCGACGGGCGCGACAGCCCGTGGCAGACGCGCTGCTACTAGGCGCCATGCGGCGGCGGCGGTTGTGAACCGCTTCACGGCGGCGGAGTGAACGCGTTCACTGCGTTCGGCCGGTGATTTCGGCATAAGGGCGCCAGATGGGCCGGACACCAAGGCCCTGATGGATCAACCCCTGAGACCAAGGACCACCGCCATGAAGACCAAGCTGCTCACTCTCGCCGCGGTTGCGGCGCTCGCGATCGGTGCCGGCGCCGCCAGCGCCGCGACCCCGACGGCTCCGGGCGCCGACATCGGCCCCCGGGTTTCGACGGACTCCGGCGTCGAGCCCGCCGGCTATTACTGGCGCTACCGCGAGTTCTGGCGCGGCCGCTGCAAGTTCAAGACGCTCTACGTCACGAACGGCTACCGCTGGGCCTATCGCTACCGCTACCGGTGCTTCTAAGCCGGGCGCACGAATAGGCGAACCGGAATGACGAGGCGGCCCATCCCGAAAGGGGTGGGCCGCTAAATTTTTTTTTGCTCCCCACTTGAGGGGGAGCTGG
>DATBLL010000263.1:0-5335 GCA_036555425.1 Alphaproteobacteria bacterium
GTGCCGGTGCCCAATGCCGTCGATGCGATCTGGGCCGACCGCCCGCCACCGCCGGCGGCGCCCATCGTGCCGCACGGCGCGGAATTCGCAGGTCCACCCTCGGCGGAGAAGCGCGCCGACATCGCCAAGAAGCTCGCCGCCGACGGGATCGCCGCGGCGGTACTGACCCTGCCCGATTCGATCGCGTGGCTCCTGAACGTGCGCGGCGCCGACGTGGCGCACTCGCCGCTGCCGCTCTCCTTCGCGATCCTGAAGCGCGACGGCGCGGTCGATTGGTTCGTCGATCCGCGCAAACTCACGCCCGAGCTCGGCCCGCATCTCGGCGCCGAGGTGCGCGCGCGCGCGCCGGCCGAGTTCGCCGCTTCGCTGGCTGCGTACAGGGGCGAAAAGGTGCAGGCCGATCCGGCCACCGCCGCCGCGTGGATCTTCGACCGGCTCGATGAGGCGGGGGCCATCGTGGTGCGCGACGCCGATCCCTGCCTGATGCCGAAGGCGTGCAAGAACGAGGTCGAGCTGGCCGGCATCCGCGCCGCGCACCGGCGCGACGGCGCCGCGCTCTCGAAATTCCTCGCTTGGGTCGTGCGGACGGCGCCCCAGGGCGGCGTCAGCGAGATGGCGGCGGCCGACAAGCTCGAAGCGTTCCGCCGCCAGAGCAATCTGCTGCGCGATCTTTCCTTCAGCACGATCTCGGGCGCGGGGCCGAACGGCGCCATCGTGCACTATCGCGCGACGGAGAAAAGCGACCGCGCCCTCAAGGCCGGCGAGCTCTATCTCGTCGATTCGGGCGGGCAATATCCGGACGGGACCACCGACGTGACGCGCACCATCGCCATCGGCGCGCCGACGCCGGAGATGAGGAAGCACTTCACGCTGGTGCTGAAGGGCCACATCGCGCTCGCCACCGCGCGCTTTCCGGCCGGCACCAGCGGCTCGCAGCTGGACGCGCTGGCGCGCGTAGCCCTTTGGCGCGAGGGCCTCGACTACGACCACGGCACCGGCCACGGCGTCGGCCAATATCTCTGCGTTCATGAAGGGCCGCAGCGCATCTCGAAGCTGCCCAACACGGTGGCGCTGCGGCCCGGCATGGTCGTCTCGAACGAGCCGGGCTACTACAAGGCGGGCGCCTACGGGATTCGCATCGAGAACCTCGTGGCCGTCACGAAGCTCGGCGAGAGCGAGGCCGGGGAGATTTTGGGCTTCGAGACTCTGACCTTGGCGCCGGTCGACCGCGCGCTCGTCGATACCGCGCTGCTCTCAGCCGAGGAAATCGCGTGGCTCGACGCCTATCACGCGCGCGTGCGCGCGGAGATCGGCCCGCAGCTCGAGGGCGAAGCGCGCGCCTGGCTCGATGCCGCGACAGCGCCGCTCGGCGCATCGGCGACCCCCGCGTAGGGGCGCGCTGCGCGCGCCCTCTCTACGCATCCGGGATCGTTCGCGCGGATGAAGGGCGCGCGCAGCGCGCCCCTACGCTGGAGACGCCCGCTGCTCATCCAGGCAAGCAGCGGCCCTGGATCGCGACGACGCGGCCTTTGACGATATCGGCGCCGTTCATCGTGCCGTCGGCGTCGATGCCGACGACAAAGGCGGCGCCGAGCGTGTGGACGGTCATGCGCGTGTTGGCGCGGTCGAGGCCGATCTGGCCGATCCTGAGCTCGCGCGTGCAGCCGCCGGCGACGAGGCCGCACATGGTCTGCTTCCCGATGTCGATGCGGAAGCTCGGCAGCTTGGGCGCGGCGGTGCAGCCCCCGGTGCGGCAATGCTCGACGCGCAGCACCTCGCAGACGACGACCTTCGTCTTGGTCCAGACCGGCGCGGGTCCCGCCGGCGCCGCGGCCGGAGGCTTGTCGCCGGGCGGCTGCTCCCCCGGCGCCTCGGCCAAGGCCGGCGCCGAAGCCAGCGCGGCCACAACGGCGAGTCTGGCCGCAAGTCCCGATGCTCGGAGCTTCATCCCGTTCTCCTATGCCGCGCCCGCGATCTTGAGCCAGGCGTCTTCGTCGATCATCTCGATGCCGAGCTCCTCGGCCTTCTTGGCCTTGGAGCCGGGGTCGGCGCCGACCACGACGAGGTCGGTCTTCTTCGAGACCGAGCTTGCGACGGTGGCGCCGAGCGCCTCGGCGCGCGCCTTGGCCTCGTCGCGCCCCATCGCCGCGAGCGTGCCGGTGAAGACGATGGTCTTGCCCGAGATCGCGGATTTCTTGGCCGCGGGCGCCGCGAAATCCTCGACCGTGACTTCGCCGGCGAGATCGTCGAGCGCCTTCAAATTGTGCTTCTCGCCGAAGAACTCCACGATCTCGTCGGCGACACCGAAGCCGATCTGCTCGATGCTCCTCAATTCCGCATAGTGGGGGCCCACCAGCTCGGCCTTCTTCATCTCGTCGGGACTCTTCTTGCGCTCCTTCTGCGCCGCTTCCATCGCTTCGCGCCATTTCGCCAGCGTGCGGTAGTGCTTGGCGAGGAGGCGCGCGGTCGCCTGGCCGACCTGGCGGATGCCGAGCGCATAGATGAACTTGTCGAGCGCCACCGTCCGCCGCGCCTCGATCGCGGCCAGGAGCTTGGCGACCGATTGCTCGCCCCAGCCCTCGCGCTCCTCGAGCGTCTTCTTGTGCTTCTTCAGGCGGAAGACGTCGGCCGGCGTGTCGATGAGGCCTTCTTCGCGGAACTTTTCGATATGGACGTGGCCGAGCCCCTCGATGTCGAACGCCTCGCGCGAGACGAAATGGCGGAGCCGCTCGAATTGCTGAAACGGGCAGGCGAGCGCGCCGGTGCAGCGCCGCGCCGCCTCGCCGGGCTCGCGCACCACCTCGGTCTTGAGCGGGCAGGGGCATTTCTTCGGGAAGGAATAGGGCTCGGCGCCGCGCGGCCGCTTCGCCTTTATTACTTCGAGCACCTGCGGGATCACGTCGCCGGCGCGCTGGATGAGGACGGTGTCGCCCTCGCGGATGTCCTTTTCGGCGATGTAGTCCTCGTTGTGGAGCGTGGCGCGCGCCACCACGACGCCGCCCACCGTGACCGGCGCGAGATTGGCGACCGGCGTCAGCGTACCGGTGCGCCCCACCTGGATCGTGATCTTCTCGAGCACGGTCTGCGCCTGCTCGGCGGGGAATTTGTGCGCGACCGCCCAGCGCGGCGCGCGGCTCACCATGCCGAGGCGCTGCTGCCAGTCGATCCGGTTCACCTTGTAGACGACGCCGTCGATGTCGTAGTCGAGCGAGGCGCGCTCGCCGGCCATCTGCTCGTAGAAGTCGAGCGCGGCCTCGAGCCCCTTGCAGAGCTTGGCGCGCGGATTGACGTGGAAGCCCCACTGCTTGAGCCGCGCCAGGAAATGCCAGTAGCTGTCGCCCGGCGCCTCGCTCATCTCGCCCCAGGAATAGGCGAAGAAGCGCAGCTTGCGCTCGGCGGTGACATTGGGATCGATCTGGCGCAGCGAGCCCGAGGCCGAGTTGCGCGGATTGGCGTAGAGCTGCAGCTCCTCCTTCTCGCGCTGCCTGTTGAGCGCCGCGAAATCCGAGCGCGCCATGTAGACCTCGCCGCGCACCTCGACCACGTCGGGGATGTCGCGGCCGTGCAGGTGATGCGGCACGTCGCGCACGCGGCGGAGATTTTCGGTCACATCCTCGCCCACCGCGCCGTCGCCGCGCGTGGCGCCCTGGACGAATTTGCCCTTCTCGTAGCGCAGCGAGGCGGAGAGGCCGTCGATCTTGGGCTCGGCCGTGAGCTCGATGGCGTCGCTCTCTTTGAGGCCGAGGAAGCGGCGGATGCGCGCGGCGAAATCCAGGACGTCCTCACGCGTGAACGCGTTGTTGAGCGAGAGCATCGGCACCGCATGGCGCACCTCGGCGAAGCCGCTCTCGGGCCTGGCGCCCACGCGCTTGCTCGGGCTGTCGGCCCGCACGAGAGCGGGGAAGCGCCGCTCGATCTCCTCGTTGCGCAGGCGCAGCGCGTCGTATTCGGCGTCGGAGATCTCCGGCGCGGACTTCCGGTAGTAGAGGTCGTCGTGATGCGCGATCTCCTTGGCGAGCCGCGCCAGCTCCGCCGCCGCCTGCTCGCGGGTCAGTTCCTCGACGAGAATCTTTGCGGCGCGCGTCATCGGCCCTCACTTCCCAAGCAACGCCTTTGGCGTTGCCCGGGCCCCTTCTCTCCCGCTTCGTGGGAGAGAGAAGTGCGGGGGCGCCTGACGATCTCTTCCTCTCCCGAAGGGAGAGGAGGGGCCCATTGCTGCGCCCTTCGCGCAGCAATGCGAGGTGAGGGCCGGCGCCGGCTCATGCTTTCCCTCCCGCCATCAACGCATCCGCGGCGCTCCTCGCCTCGTCGGTGACGGCGGCGCCGGCGAGCATGCGGGCGATTTCCTCGCGGCGCTTGGCGCCGGCCAGCGTTTCGACGCGGGTCGCGGTCTTGGCGGCCCCCTTGACCAGCTTCTCGACGCGATAGTGATGCGCGGCGCGTGCCGCCACCTGCGGGGAGTGCGTCACGACCAGCACCTGCACGTCGCGGCCGAGGCGGGCGAGGCGCTCGCCGACCGCGGCGGCGGTGGCGCCGCCGATGCCGCTATCGACCTCGTCGAAGACGAGGGTCGGCGCCGAGCCCGAGCGCGCGAGCACGACCTTCAACGCCAGCATGAACCGCGCGAGCTCGCCGCCCGAGGCGATGCGGCCGATCGCACCCAAGGGCGCTCCGGGATTGGTCGAGACCTCGAAGGCGACGCGGTCGCGGCCTTGGGCGCCCCATTCGCCCTCGGGCAGCGGATCGAGTCGGGTCGCGAAGCGCGCTTTTTCGAGCTTCAGCGGCGGCAGCTCCTTGGCGATCGCCTTGTCGAGCGACGCGCCCGCGGCCTTGCGCGCCGCCGTCAGCGCTTCGGCGCGCGCGATGTAGGCCGTGCGCGCCTCGGCGGCGCGCTTTTCGAGCTTGGCGCGCTCGGCGCTGCTGTCGGTGATGGCGGCGAGCTTGGCCGCGATGTCCTGGCGCAGCGCCGGCAGGGCGGCCACGTCGACGCGGTGCTTGCGCGCGACGTCGCGCAGCGCGAACAGGCGGTCGTCGACGAGTTGCAGGCGGCTCGAATCGCCCTCGACCGCGGCGCCGACGCCTTCCAACAGGCGCACCACTTCGGCGGCTTCGATCGCGGCACGGTCGAGCGCGGCCATCACCGCATCGAGCGCGCCCCCGGCCTTGGCCGCCGCGCGGTCGAGATGGCGGCGCGCGGCGCGCAACGCACCCTCGACCGGGCGGGCGCCGGCGAGCTCGGCCATGGCGCCGTTCAAGGCTTCCACCAGGCGCTCGCGGTTCATCAGCAACTGACGCTCGGATTGGAGCTGGGTTTCCTCGCCCGGCTTGGGGTCGA
>DATBLL010000280.1:0-31884 GCA_036555425.1 Alphaproteobacteria bacterium
GCCCATCTCGAAGCTCATGTGATGGAGCCCCGTGCCCTGGCTCTGCGCGAGCGCGAGCGTGTGATGGTCGCTGTCGCCGGCGAAACGCAGGAACGCGGCCATGCCGCCGATGCGGTCGGAGAGCTTCATGCCGAGCGTGCCGGTGTAGAAATCGATCGCGCGCTGCAGATCGAGCGAGAATTTCAGCACATGGCCGAGCCGGCGCGGCTTGGCCTCGATGTTGCGGTCGGGCGCGCCGCGCTTGCCGAGGCGCTTGAAGTCGCCGGCATTATTGATCGCGACCGGCGGCCGCCGCTGCGGCCGGTCGGGTGCGGCCATGACATTGACGAGATCGCCGTCGGGATCGCGGAACCAGATGCCTTCGCCGCCGACCTTGAATGGCGCATCGACGAGCTTTGTGCCGGCCGCTTCGAGCTTGCGCTTCAGGCCGGGCAGCTCGCGCGCGGTCGTGCCGAAGCTCACATAGGCGAGGCGCTTCTTCTTGCCTTCGACGAGCCGCACCTGGTCCTGCGCGCGGCCGGGGCAGCGGAAGACGAGGCCGTCGCCGAGCTGCGCCGCCTCGAGGCCCATCCGGGCGTAGAAATTCCGCCCGACTTCGAGGTCGGGCACGGTGAGCGCCGCGTGTTGCAAGGATCGAAGCACGGTCTATCCTCCCTGGCGCGCCGGAGCGCGCTCGCACGATCCCCAGCGTCAAAATATGGCGCGCCCCGTCGCGCGCTTTGACTCAGATCAAAAACCGCGCGAGCGGTGGGACCGCTCCCAATCGCCGAAGCAGGCGATGTGGCGACGCCGCCGCCGCGGTGCTAGCGTCGCGCGCAAACGCCGAAAACCGGGAGGCAAAATGAAGCGCAGCACCGAGCGGTTCCTGACCACGCACACCGGCAGCCTGCCGCGCCCGCCCGATCTCATCAAAATGATGTTCGCGAAGGAGGAGGGCGTGCCGGTCGACCGCCCGGCGCTGGCTTCGCGCATCAAATCGGCGGTCGCCGAGGTGGTGAAGAAGCAGGTCGAGGCCGGCGTCGATATCGTCAATGACGGCGAGCTGTCGAAGCCCAGCTACGCCACCTATGTCAAAGACCGCCTCGCCGGCTTCGGCGGCGCCAGCCAATCCTTCACCTATCAGGACCTCGTCGATTTCCCGGAGCTGGCGAAACGCGTCTTCGGCGATCCCGGCCGCTCGCGGCGCAAGACGCCGGGTTGCAACGCGCCGATTTCCGTGGCCGATCCCGGCGCCGCGCGCGCCGATGCCGAGAATCTGAAGGCCGCGGTCGGCGCCGTCAAAGCCACCGAAGGATTCCTCTCCGCTGCCTCGCCCGGCGTGATCGCGCTGTTCTTCAAGAACGAGCACTACCCGACGCTCGAGAAATATCTCTTCGCCATCGCCGAGGCGATGAAGCAGGAATACGAAACGGTGGCCAAGGCCGGCTTCCTGCTGCAGATCGATTGCCCCGATCTCGCGATGGGGCGCCACATCCAATACGCCAATCTCTCGCTCGCCGAATTCAAGAAGCGCGCGCGGTTGAACGTCGAGGCGCTCAATCACGCGCTCGCCAACATCCCGCCCGAGCAGCTCCGAATCCATCTCTGCTGGGGCAATTACGAAGGCCCGCATCATTGCGACGTGCCGCTCGCCGACATCGTCGACGTCGTCTTCGCGGCGCGCCCGGCCGGGATCTCGTTCGAGGCCGCCAACCCGCGCCATGCGCACGAATGGAAGCTGTTCGAGACCGTGAAGCTGCCCGAAGGCAAGGTGCTGATCCCCGGCGTGCTCGAATCGAAGACGAACTTCATCGAGCACCCCGAGCTGGTGGCGCAGCGCATCGGCCGCTACGCGAAACTCGTCGGGCGCGAGAACGTCATCGCCGGAACCGATTGCGGCTACGGCACCTGGGTCGGCCAAGCCGCCGTCGACGCCGACGTGGTCTGGGCCAAGCTCGCGGCCATGGCGGAAGGTGCCAGGATCGCGAGCCAGGAGTTCTGGCGGAAGTGAGCGCAAATCCGCTCCCCACTTGAGGGGCTGCTGTCCAAGGCGAAGCCTTGGACTGAGGGGGCGCTGCCACTATCGCGGCGCTGGCGAGGAGAACCCCCACCCGGTGGTGCACCCGCGCAAGCGCGGGCGCACCGCCTACCGCCCCCTCGAGTGGGGCGGTGATTCGAAATCAAAGCACCGTTTTCAATCGCTCGGGATCGATGTTGCCTCCGGAAAGCACGCACGCGACCTTCGCGCCCGGCCGCAGCGGCAGCTTGCCGCTCAAGAGGCCCGCGAGCGAGGCGGCGCCCGCGCCCTCGGCCAAGAGCTTCATGCGCGTCAGCAGCAGCGTGATCGCGTCGCCGATCTGCTCCTCGCTGACCAGCGTGATGCCTTCGGAATGATCGCGCACCAGCGGGAAGCAGCGCTCGCCGGCGAAGGGCGGCGCCAGGCCGTCGGCGATGGTCGGCCGCGGCGGCGAGCGCACGGCCTTGCCGGCTTCGAGCGAGAGGCGCATCACGTCGGCGTTCTCGGGCTCGATGCCGAAGATGCGCGCTTTCGATCCCGAGGCCCTGAGCGCCATGATGATCCCGCCGATGAGCCCGCCGCCGCCGACCGGCACCACGATGGCGTCGAGGTCCGGCAAGTCCTCGGCGATCTCGAGGCCGATCGAGGCGTGGCCCTCCATCACCGCCGCATCGTCGAATTTCGCGAAGGTAAAGCCGTGCTTCTCGATAAGGGCGAGGCAGTGCGCGTGGGCCTCGGACACGTCGCCGTGCAGGATCACGTCGGCGCCATAGCTGCGCGTCGCCTCGGCCTTGAGACGGCTTGCGGCCGCCGGCATCACGACCACGGCCTTGATCCCGGCGATGGCGCAGCCGTAGGCGAGGCCCTGCGCCATGTTGCCGGCGGAGAACGTGATGGCGCCGCGCTTCTTTTCCTCCGGCGAGAGCTGCAGCAGCCGGTTGGTCATGCCGCGCGGCTTGAACGAGCCGGTCTTCTGCAGTATCTCGGCTTTCACGTAGACGTCGTGGCCGGTCAGCTTGCCGAGCGTCGTCGAGCGCAGCAGCGGCGTGCGATGGATGTAGGGCTTGACGCGCGCGGCCGCGGCTTGAAGTGTGGCGAGTGTGGGAATCACGAAATCCTCCCTCGGCGATAAGGACACGGCGCATGCTGCGTAGGGGCGCGCGCAGCGCGCCCCTACGATGTTTCGCGCGGCGGAACAAGGCGGCGGCGGATCGGGAACAGCACCAGGCCGAGGCGCTCGGAGACGTAGCCCCAGATGCCCTTCGGCGCAAACAGCATGATGATGATGGCGAGCGCGCCGAGCAGAATCAGATACCAGGTGCCGAAGCTCGCGAGATAGCTTTGCAGCAGATAGAACACCAGAACGCCGATGATCGGGCCCTCGATCGTGCCGATGCCGCCGATGACGACGATGAGGATCACATAGGCGGTCCAATCGAGCACCGCGAAGGCCGAATCGGGCGAGATGCGCGCCTTCTGCAGATAGATGAGGGCGCCCACCATGCCGGTGCCGGCCGCGGTCGCAACATAGACCCAAAGCTTGGTGCGGAAATTGTCGACGCCGGCGCTCGCCGCGGCGGGCTCGGAATCGCGGATCGCCGCGAGGGCCAGGCCGTGGCGGGAGCGGAGGATGAGATAAACGGCGGCGATGGTGCCGGCGGCCAGCGCCAGCGCCGCCCAATAGAGGATCATGTCGCGCGCGGCCGAGGTGCGCACGTCGAAGAGGGCCTTCACCCAATCGATGCCGAAAACAGTGTTAGTGATCTCAGGCGGCAGCGAGGTGCCGGTGCCGCCGCCCAATTGCTTCCATTGCGCCAGCACCAGCCGGTAGACCTCGGCGACGACCCAAGTGCCGATCGCGAAATAGGCGCCGCGCAGGCGGAAGACGACCAACGCGGTCGGCAGGGCAAGGAGTCCGGCGATGGCGCCGGCGAGAACGATCGCGAGCAGCGGATCGAGCCCGGCGATCACGGTCAGCGCGAACAGGAGATAGCCGCCCAGGCCCACGAAAGCCTGCTGCCCCACCGAAATCAGGCCCGCATAGCCCGCGAGCAGGTTCCAATATTGCGCCAGCGCGAGCATGTAGAAGACGAAGATGAGGTCTTCGACCAGCGACCGGGCGGCGAAAGCCGGCAAGGCCGCGAGCAGGATCACGACAAGGACACCGGCGAGCGCAAGCTGTCGCGTGAACCTCCCACCGACGGCGACGCGATGGGGTACCGCCATTGCCTCAATCCACGGCGCGCGGGAACAGGCCGCGCGGCCTCAGCACGAGCACGATCAGGAAGGCAACGTGGCCGGCGAGAATCTGCCATTCGGGATCGATGCGCGCGCCGATCGTCTGGGCGAGCCCGATGATGACGCCGCCGGCGAGCGTGCCCCAGAGGCTGCCCAGGCCGCCGATGATGACGGCCTCGAACGCGTAGATGAGCCGCGCCGGGCCGATCGTGGGATCGAAATTGGCGCGCATGCCGAGATAAAGCGCCGCCACGGCGACGACGGTCATGGCCACGCCCATGGCGAGCGCGAAGATGCGCCGATTGTCGATACCCATGAGCTGCGCGGTCTCGGGATCGTCCGAGGTGGCGCGGAACGCGCGGCCGAGGCTGGTGCGGTAGAACAGGAAATTGAGGGCCAGGATCGCGACTACGGCCGAGGCGAGCGTCAGGAGCGGCATCACGCCGACGGCGAGCCCGCCGCCGAGCGACAGCGATTCGGTTTCGATCGCTCCGGCGCGCAGGCGCCGGCTGTCGGCGGAAAAAGCCTCGAGCAGCCCGTTCTGCACGATGATCGAAAGGCCGAAGGTGACGAGCAGCGGCGGAAGAATATCGCGCCCGAGCGTGCGGTTGAGCAGCACGAACTGCAGCGCATAGCCGAACGCGAAGAGGACCGGCGCGGCCAGCAGCGCGGCGAGAAACGGATCGAGCCCGAGCGCGCCGGCGACGACGAGCACGACGAAGGCGGCCAGCACGATGAGGTCGCCATGCGCGAGGTTGACGAGCCGCATGATGCCGAAGATGAGCGAAAGCCCGGCGGCGAACAGCGCGTAGAGCCCGCCCAGCATGATTCCCTGCAGCAGCGGGTCGAGCCAGGCGGTCATGGCGCGCCGGCCATCACGTGCCGAAATACGCGGCGTGGATTTGCTCGCCCGAGAGCTCGGCGGGGCGGCCGGCGAGCGAGACGCGGCCTTCCTGGAAGCAATAGACGCGGTCGGCCACGGCCATCGCCTGAACGATGTCCTGCTCGACGAGGAGGATGCTCGTGCCTTGCGCCTTGATCGCCGGCATCGCGTTGTAGATGTCGCGGATCACGATCGGCGCCAAGCCGAGGCTGATCTCGTCGCAGAGCAGCACGCGCGGATTGGCCATCAGCGCGCGGCCGATCGCGGCCATCTGCTGCTGCCCGCCCGAGAGCGAAGGGCCGGGCGCGCGCCGCCGCTCGGCCAGCGCCGGAAACAGCGCGTAGAGGCGTTCCAAACTCCAATAGCCGCCGGGCGCGCGGCCGTAAGCGCCGATCAGCAGGTTCTCCTCGACGCTCAGCGACGGAAACAGCTTGCGGCCCTCGGGCACCAGCGAGACGCCGAGCCGCGTGACGCGCGCCGGCGCCAAGCCGCCGATGGGCGCGCCGTCGAGCCGGACCGCGTCGGGCGGACTCGGCAGCAATCCGGTGATCGCCTTGAGGAAGGTGGATTTGCCCGCGCCGTTGGCGCCGATGATGGCGACGGTCTCGCCTTGGGCGAGCGAGGCGTCGATGCCGTAGAGGGCCTGGAAATCGCCGTAGAAGGCGGTGAGGCCGCGCGTCTCCAGCATCGTAGCACTCAGGCCGCGATGCCCATGTAGATCTCCTGCACCTCGGGCGAATTCATCACCGCGTGCGGCTCCCCTTCGGCAATCTTGCGGCCGAAATCGAGCACGATCAACCGCCCGACCACGGCAAGCAGCGCGTGCACGATATGCTCGATCCAGACGATGGTGATGCCGCCGGCGCGGATGCTCTTGATCGTCTCGACCAGCGCGCGGCATTCGCCTTCGGTCAGCCCGCCGGCGATTTCGTCGAGCAGCAGCAATTGGGGCCCGACAGCGAGCGCGCGCGCCAGCTCGAGGCGCTTTCGTTCCAGCAGCGTGAGCGTGCCGGCGGGGCGATTGGCCCGCTCGATGAGGCCGGTGCGGCGGAGAATCTCGGCGCAAGGCTCGATCGCGGCGGATTCGGATTTCTTGCCGCCATAGACGGCGCCGACGAGCAGATTCTCGAACACCGTGAGGTTCTCGAACGGGCGCGGGATCTGATAGGTGCGGCCGACGCCGCCGGCCGCGCGCCGGTGCGTGCCGAACGCGGTGATGTCGGCGCCCTTGAAGCGGATCGTGCCCGCATCGGGCGCAAGATCGCCGGCGATCAGGTTGAAGAGCGTGGTCTTGCCTGCGCCGTTGGGGCCGACGATGCCGAGCGCTTCGCCCGCGACGACATCGAGATCGATTGCATCGGCCGCCTTGAGCGAACCAAAGGAGCGGGTGAGGCCCCTGATCTCAAGCAAATTCATGGGGAGAGGCCCTCATCCAACCTTCCCGACGGCCCGCCAAGGGGCGGGCCTTACAGCCGAATCGCGAAATCGCGCGATTCGGCCAGAAGCTCGGGCAAAGCCCGAGCGTCTGCAAGCGGGGGACGGATCGCTGGCATCATCTCCGTCCCCAGCGCAGCGGGGGAAGGTCGGGATGGGGGTCACTCCGCCCACGAGGCCCCGGCAACTAGGCAATCGCCTCCATCTTGCCGCCGGTCGGAATGTTCGGCGCCGTCTTGTTGTCGGTGATGACGATGTCGTACTTGCTGCCCTTGAGCCGCCACTGGCCGCCCACGAGCGGCGTGCGCGTGACGTTGGCGCGGGCAAAGGGTGGAACGTTCTCCTGGTTCCACTTCACCGGGCCGACGATGGTCTGAAGGTTCGTCTCCTTGATCGCCTTTACCATCGCTTTCGGATCGCCGAGCGCCGGCGTGCGCTTCAAGACGTCGACGGCGACCTCGAACAGCGAATGGATGAAGCCGATGGGCTGCGTCCACTGCTTCTTGGCGGCGTCCTGATAGGCGTCGGCGAGCTGCTTGGCGCTCTGGCCGTTCAGCGACGACTTGAACGGATGCGAGGGCGACCACCACACCTCGGACGATAGATTGTTGCCGTCCTTGCCCAGCGCCTCGACCGCCACCGGGAACAGGATCGCTTTGCCGACCGAGGCCACCTTGGGCTTGAAGCCCTGCTGCAGCGCCTGCTTCCAGAAGGTCGTGAAATCGGGCGGCAGCACGACGCCGGTGATGATCTCGCATTTCGCGTTCTTGAAGGCCGCGATCTGCGCCGAGAAATTGTCGGTGAGGTTCTGATACCGGCCGGGATCGGTCAGCTTGAAGCCCTGCTTCTCCAGCACGGGCGGGAAGCCCACCTGCTTGTCGCCCCAGGCATTGCCGTCGCCGTCATTCGGAAAGAGGCCGCCCACCGCTTTGTTGGTCGGCACCTGGTTCCACATGTTGGTGAAGACGGCGATGATGTCTTCGAGGCCCCAGAAATAGTGATAGGTGTAGTTGAAGCCTTTCCACGCCGGCGGCCCGCCCGCGGGATTGGCCTGCCGGCCGATGAACCAGGGCTGCCACGGCGCCATCGTCGAGACGCAGGGCTGCTCCTCGATCTCGCACTGGGTCGAGACCGGGTTGGTCGTCTCGGGCGTCGAGGCCACGAGCATCAGGTCGACCTTGTCCTGGACGATAAGATCCTTCGCCACCTGGGCCGCGCGGTTCGGATTCGATTGGCTATCCTTGACGATCACGTCGACTGGGTGCGTGCGGTTGCCGATCTTCAAGCCGCCCTTCATCGCCGCCTTGAACGCCGCCACGGTGAAATTGTCGGCCTCGGCGAACGCCGCGAGCGGCCCCGTCTGCGGGCTCACGTAACCGAGCTTGATCGTCTTCTGCTGCGCGATGGCGGGCGCCGCCAGCACGGCACCGCCCGCGGCGGCGCCGGCGATGAAGCTGCGGCGTGCGATACGGCCTGCGGCCGGTTTCGATGAGCGATTCGTCATGGTTCCTCTCCCTTGCGTCTGTTCGATGTTCTTCCGGGTGTCGAGCGCGCGAACAATTGTCGTCCCGCGCAAGCGGGGACCCATATCGCCCGCGACGTGCGCTCGTGTCCGACTCCCGGCCTGTGGTGACGCCGTCCGGGTCCCCCGCTCGCGCGGGGACGACAAGCCCAATAGTCTCACCCCTTCCGCAGCACGCTCAGCTTCTCCGTGTTGACGAGATCGGGCGCGGTCCAGCCGTTCACGTCGTACTCGGCCATGCACTTCTCGGCGAATTGCTTCAAGCGTACATCCGTGCCAGCGGCCATCGCGCCGAAGAGGGCGTAGCGGCGGATCTCCTCGTGGCTGCCGCTGTAGTTGATCTCGTAGAGCTCGTGGCGCGCGCCGAATTCGGTGCCGATCGCGTCCCAGAGCAGCTTCATGAGCTTGACGCGCCCGACCGAATCGACGCCGCCCGAGCCGCGCATGTATTTGTCGAGGTAGGGGCGCAGTGTCGGATTCTTGAAATCGTTGGCGTGCGAGTTGAGGTAGATGAGCCCGCTCGCCACGGTCTGCTCGATCAGCTTCTTGACCTGCACATACGCCTCGGGCGCCAGGATCTGATAGGCCGAGGCCGGCTCCATGCCGGGCAGGATGGCGCCGCCCTCCCAGGGATCGGCGGCCTTGGCCATGGCATCGGACAGGCCCCAGATCATGTTCCGCCAGGCCAGCACCTCGCCGATGTTGGCCTCGACGCCGCGGAACGCGCGCGAGCCAGTGATCTCGGTTGCCTTCATCAGGAGCCCGGTGATGAAGTCGAGTTTCACCGCGAGGCGCGTGCAACCGTGGATGAGCGCGCGGGGCAGGAAGCCGGTGCGCGGGAAGAAATTATTCGCCTTCTCGACATCGGCGTAGACGAACACGTCCTCCCACGGCACGAACACGTCGTCCATCACGAAGATGGCGTCGTTCTCGTCGAGGCGGCTCGACAGCGGATAGTCGAACGGGCTCCCCATCACGGCCGCGCGATACTCGTTCGACGTGCGGCAGATCAGCTTCACGCCCTTGGCGTTGGTCGGCACCATGAAGACGCAGGCGTAATTCTTGCCCTGCACGGGGATGAGGCCGTGATGCGCCACGAAGGTGTAATGCGTCAGCGCCGATCCGGTGGCGACGACCTTGGCGCCGCTCACATGGATGCCGCCCTCGGTCTCCTTGGTGACGTGGCAGTAGACCTCTTGGCCGCCGCCGGGCGCACCGGGCGCCACGTTGCGGTCGACCGGCGGATGGATGATCGCGTGGTTGACGAAGGGGACGCGCTCCTGGCTCTTGCGATACCAGCGCCGCGCGTTCTCCTGATACGGCGCGTAGAACTGGGCATTGGCGCCGAGCGTCGCGAGAAAAGCGGCCTTGTAGTCGGGCGAGCGGCCGAGCCAGCCGTAGGAGATGCGCGCCCATTCGGCGATCGCATCGCGGCCGGCGACCTGCTCGGTGACGTTGGCCGGCGCCTTGAAATAGCGGTGCGTGAAGCCGCCCCACTCGGTCGGCATGGTGAGCACGTTCTTGCCGCTCTTGTGGTCGGCGTGCAGCGCGTCGTAGAGGCGCGCGATCATGCGCGCGCAATTCTGGAAGGCGGGATGCTCGGTGATCTTCTTGACGCGCTCGCCGTAGATCCAGATCTCGCGCCCGTCGTCGAGGCTCTCGAGATATTCGCGTCCGGTATAGGGCAGGGTGGCGGCGCCGGCCTTGGGCTTCTTGGCGGCGAGGGCATCCGGTGGCGTCATGCTTTCCTCCCAAGTCCAGCGTCCGACGTCTCTCCGCCGATGGCGGCGCGTCGCGATCGCCGGCATCCTAGCACGGCCGCCCTTCGCTTGACGCTATGCACTATTCTAAAATCGCCGGGCCACGCCGAAACATGGTTTCCGCGAGGAAAGCGCCGCGGACGAGGCCGGCGCTATTCGGCCACCAGGCGCAGCGGAGAAACGGTTGCGCCGGCGAAGAGGCTCTTGCCGCTCATCCATGCCGGCTTCGCCTCGCCGAGCAGATCGACGACGGTCGGCACGACGTCGAACGAGCTGCGCAGACCGTAATCGCCCGGCGCCAGCCCGCTTCCTGTGACGAACGCAGTGCCGTAGCCACCGGTGTGCCCGCCCGGCCGCTGATACGGCACCGGGCCGATGCGGCCGAGCCGTTCGTGCACGAAGCCGAGCGGCGAACCGCGCCAAATGACGTGCAGATCGGCATCGGTCGCATCGAGCGCGTGGGGATTGTCGCGCGCGGTCCGCACGACCGAGGCCACGACCGGCTCGCCGGTGCGGATGTCGCGGCAGCCGCGCACGAGGCGCTCCATCGCGTTGAGCGCGAAGCCATACGCCCAGCGCGGCACGCGGCCTTTCGCCTCGCGGCCCGCCAGATTGATGCGGATGCGCCCGTCGTAATAGGAGGGCAAGGCGAAGGCGCGCATGGCCGGCCAGAAGCGCCGATACCAGGTGGCCGCGATGGCCTCGACCGACATGCGCGCCGCGGTCGAGCCGTCTTCGGGCCACGCCGGCTTCGGAGGCATCTCTTCGGGCTCGGCGCGCTTCTTGAGCGCGGCGCTCCAATCCTCCGGTGCCGTGAATCCGAGCTTCACGACACCGGGCCACCACGTGTGGGTTTCCGCCACCGGCGGAACCGTATCCCTGCCCGCGACCCAATCCGGCCGCCCCTTCAGCAGCGCTGCGCCGAAATGATGGCGGAACAGCAGCTCCGGCAGCAGCACCATGCTCGGCACGTCGGAAGCGTTGGGGCCCATGCCGTGCATGGCGCAAACGACGAAGGCGGCGTCGGGAAAGGCGTCGCGCAGCCGGCCGACCATGCGGTCCGCGGCCTCGTAGGCCGCGATAAAGGCGGCGCGCGCCGGCGCCGCTGAGGGCATCGCATGGAGCGGATGGCGGCGGTCATAGCCGTGCCAGAGCGATTCCGCGGCCGAATGAAGTTCGCCGCCGACGACGATGGCGAGGTCCCAATCCGGGCAGCGCTCGGTCAGCAGCCAGCGCGCGGCATCGGCGCGTTTCTCCGCCCCGGCCACGAGCGCCTCGCCCATGGCCTTCGCCCGCGCGGGCGAGGGCCAGACATAGCCGTAGATCCACTCTATCGGATACGGCCCGAAGCGCGACGCGATCTCGGCGCGAAGCTCGGCCGGCCGCGACGATGCCGCGGCACCGGGATCGTGCGCACCCCAGTGCACGATGCCGCGCACCGAAGGCGCGCGCTCGAGATCGAAATAGGTTGGATCGAACACGACCGTGCGCGCGCGGAGCGCGGCGGGAAACGGCACGCGCGACGTGCCCTCCTGCCAGATCGTGTAGCGCGCGGGATCGAAATGCAGCGGCGATCGGAGCCCGGTGGCGTCGGCGGAGCGGCCGGTGCTGAGGTGCTCGCCGGCGAGGCCGGTCCAGCGCGCCGCGCCGTGATCGAGCGCGAAGCGGGCGCTCTCCGCGCGCAGGCGCTGCAGCGCCGGCAGCCGCCCTTCGGCCATGAGCGCATCGCCCGCGGCGGGATCGTAGCCGTCGAGCCAGAGCAGGAGGACGCGGCGCGACCGCATGGCGATAAGGTCTAGCTGAATGGCGCGCGGCGGTGGATGCCGGCCGAGCGGAATGCCCCGGCGCGGACAATCCACGATTTTTGATCTGGGTCAAGGCGGGCGCGCTCGGCTTGGCGGATGTTGCATACGCGTTATTGCGCCCACGCCGAATCAGCGAGGAAACGGTCATGAACACTTGCAGCCAAGCTCTGCCGCGGACCGGCGTCTTTCATCGCCTCGCTGTGGCGTGGGATCAGGTGAAGCGGCGTTTCGCCACCGCGCGCAGCGATGCGCGCCTGCGCGCCGAGCTGAAATACGAGCTTCGCTGCCTCGACGAGGCGGGCGAGCTCGACGGCTCACTGGCCAATCTCGGCCTTTCGCGCGCGGCGATACCGGTGTTGCTGCGGCAATACCCCGGATCGGTCCGGCGCTATGCCGCAATGGCGCGCCACCTCGGCGTCGCCGCCGAGCGGCCGCCCTCGTTGCGCGCCGGGCTGGCGGCGCTGTTCGGCCCGCGCCGGCGCTGTCTCTTCTGCACCGAAAGCCGGCGCTGCGAGCGCTGGCTCGCCACCGGCGCGCGCGATGGCTACCGCGCGTTCTGCCCGAACGCGGACGCGTTCGAGCGGATAATGCGCGGGTAGCGCATCTCCAAGAGTTCGTGCGTTCAATCCGGGACCGTAGGAGCGGGTTTTGAACCCGCCCCTACGCACGGATTCAGACTACGCCGCGCGGCGGTCGAAGCGGCGGCGGTGCCAATGCTTCGCCGGCCCGTGGCGGTTGGGCTGGAACGGCTTCGGCTTTTCGGCGGAATGCGCCGGCTGGCCGCCAACGACGGCGATCGTGCGCTTGGTGAGGCGCTCGATGTCGCGCAGATACGCGCGCTCGCTGCCGTCGCAGAGCGAGATCGCGATGCCCTCGGCGCCGGCGCGCGCGGTGCGGCCGATGCGGTGCACGTAGGTCTCGGGCACGTTGGGCAGCTCGTAGTTCACGACATGGGTGATGCCGTCCACGTCGATGCCGCGCGCGGCGATGTCGGTCGCAACGAGCACGCGGGCGCGGCCCGAGCGGAAGCGCTCGAGGGCGCGTTGGCGCGCGTTCTGCGACTTGTTGCCGTGAATGGCCTCGGCCGGGATCTTCGAGCGCTCCAACGTCTCGGCCACGCGGTTGGCCGCGTGCTTGGTGCGCGTGAACACGATCACGCGCGAAAGCGCGGCGTCGCCGAGCAGCTTGACGAGGTGGGTCCGCTTGTCGGGCGCGTTGACGAAATGCACGCTCTGCTGGATGCGGTCGACGGTGATCACCTTGGGCGTCACCTCGACGCGGACCGGCTGGAACAGCATCTCATTCGCGAGCTTCGCAACCTCGCCCGGCATCGTCGCCGAGAAGAACATCGATTGCCGGCGCTTCGGCAGCGCCGCAACGATGCGGCGGACGTCGCGCACGAAGCCCATGTCGAGCATGCGGTCGGCCTCGTCGAGGACGAGATGCGTCACACGCTCGAGGCGCACATGGTTGCTCTCCATGTGATCCATGAGCCGGCCCGGCGTGGCGACGAGGATGTCGACGCCGCGGCGCAGCGCCTCGATCTGCTGCCCGTAGCCGACGCCCCCGACCACGACGGTCTGGCGCAGGCCCAGGAAGCGGCCATAGGTGCGGAATGCCTCTTCGATCTGGATCGCGAGCTCGCGCGTCGGCGCCAGGATGAGCGCGCGCGGGCTCTTCGGCACCGGGTGCGCGCGGTGGGCGGAAAGTTGCTGGAGGATGGGAAGGGCGAAGGCCGCGGTCTTGCCGGTGCCGGTCTGGGCGATGCCGAGCAAGTCCTTGCCGGCGAGGAGCGCCGGAATGGCCTGGGCCTGGATGGGGGTAGGCGTTTCGTAGTTCTCCCCCGCAAGAGCGCGGAGAATCGGCTCGGCGAGGCCGAGCGAAGCAAACGAGTTCGTCAAGTTCAGTCCTTTTATGTGCGCGGCAAGACACGGGCCCGCACGGGGTATCGTGCGGCCGCCTTGGGGCGCGGTACGAAGCCCCACGCGCAATTGGGACTAGCGATGTTGGTTTTGGGAATTCTTCGAGAAAGTGCGCCGCTGGCTGAGGTGGCCGATAAGGCCGGCCGGGCGCATTCGCGCGATCGCGAGGAATCTATGTGCAGTGCAACATAGCGATGAAATGGCTGGTGTCAATGGCGTGCGCAATTTTATTTCGTGGCCCTTGGCCTGGTCACGGTACGAGCACTCAACCGCAAACCACCGCACCAGCCTCCGCCAGATCGCCGATCTCCTCGGCAGAATAGCCCGCCTCGCCAAGCACTTCGCGCGTGTGCTGGCCGAACAGCGGCGCGGGCTGGCGGATGCCGCCGGGGGTCGCGGAGAGCTTGATCGGCAGGCCGATGGCCTTGGTGCGGCCGGCCTTGGGATGCGTCGTCTCGACGACCATGTCGCGCGCCAGCGCCTGCGGGTCGGCGTGCATCTCGCTGACGGAGAGGACGGGGCCGGCGGGAAGTCCGGCCCCTTCGAAGCGCGCGAGCCAATCGGCGCTGCTGCGCTTCGCGAGATAGGGCGCGAGGGTCTCGACCAGCAGCGCCAAATTCGCCATCCGGCCGCGATTGTCCTCGAAGCGCGGATCGTCACGGAGCTCCGGCGCGCCGATTACGCGCGTGAAGCGGTCCCAGTTCGCGTGGTTGGCGGCGCCGATGTTGATCCAGCCGTCGGCGGTGGCGAAGGCCTGATAGGGCGCGTTCAGCGGGTGCGCCGAGCCCATGGGCCCGGGCGCGATCCCGGTCGCGAACGCGATCGCCGATTGCCAGTAGGTGTGGGTGATGCCGGCCTCGAACAGCGAGGTGTCGACGCGCTGGCCCTTGCCGGTCCTGAGGCGCTCGACGTAGGCGGAGACACAGCCGAGCGCCCCCAGGATTCCAGCGGTGATGTCGGTCACGGGCGCGCCGACTTTGACCGGCGGGCGGCCCGGCCCCTCGCCGGTGATCGACATGAGCCCGCTCATGCCCTGCGCAATGAGGTCGAAGCCGCCACGGTCGGCATAGGGGCCGGTGCGGCCGAAACCCGAGATCTCGCAATAGATGAGCGCCGGGTTCACCTCTTTGAGCGCGTCGTAGCCCAAGCCGAGCTTCGCCATCGTGTCGCGGCGATAATTTTCGATCAGCACGTCGGTCTTGCGCACGAGCCGCAGCAAGACCTCGCGCGCGCTGGGATGCTTCAAGTCGAGCGCGATGCCGCGCTTGTTGCGGTTCATCATCATGAAGGCGGCGGATTCGCCATTCACCTCGGGCGGCACCGAGCGGCGCGTGTCGTCGCCGCCGGGCACGCGCTCGACCTTGATCACGTCGGCGCCGAGATCGGCCAGCATGAGCCCGCAGGTCGGCCCCGCCATCACGTGCGCCAACTCCAACACGCGCAAGCCCACCAGCGGCCCGGTTTTCGCGGTCATCGGGCGAAGCGAAGGGAACAGGAGGAGTGGAGGCGTGGAGAAAAAAGGGGAGAAGGAAAAAGTCTACCCACAGGGAGCACAGAGAACGCAGAGAAGAAAATTCCTTCGCGCGCCCCTTGGGCGCGCATTTCTTTCCCTTCTCCGTGTCCTCTATGTTCTCTGTGGTTCAATCTCTTCTCTTTCTTCTCCACGTCTCCGCGCCTCCTGTTCACTTCCCTTTGAACTCGGGCTTGGTCTTGGCGAGGAACGCCTTGTAGCCGATGCGGAAATCTTCGGTGCCGAAGCAGGCGTAGCCTTCATCGAGTTCGGCTTGGCTGAGGGGCCGCGGATCGGCCAAGCGCCTCGCGAATTTCTTGTGCCAGCGCGCCACCAGCGGCGCGCCCTCGGCGATGCGGCGCGCGGCGGCATAGGCCTCGTCGATCACGGTGCCGTCGTCGACGACGCGCGTGACGATGCCTTTGTCCTTCGCTTCCTCGGCGCCGAAGATGCGGCCTTCGAGCAGGATCTCGAGCGCCACGGTGCCGCCGACGAGGTCGATGAGCGCGCCGATCTCGGGATAGGCCATGACGAGCCCCAGGTTCTTGATCGGCGCGCCGAAGCGCGCGCCGCGGCCGCAAATGCGGAGATCGCAGAGCGCCGCGATCTCCATGCCGCCGCCGACGCAGATGCCCTGGATCGCGGCCACGGTCGGGGCGCGGCAGTCGCGCAGCGCGTCCAAGGCCGCGTGCATCAGCTTGCCATACGCTTTGGCCTGCGCGGGGTTGGAGCGCTCGGTCTCGAATTCGGAAATGTCGTTGCCGGGCGAAAACGCCTTGTCGCCGGCGCCGCGCAGCACGATGCAGCGCACCCCGTCGTCGGCCGCGAGCGCGGCGACGCTCTCGCCGAGCCGGCGCCACATCGGCTTCGTCAGCGCGTTGAGCTTGTCGGGCCGGTTCAGGACGAGCGTCGCAATGGCGCCCTCGCGCGAAACAAGTATGGGCTCGGCCAAGGGCGGCACCTCCGCTAGCGATAGAAGAAATGGACGAGACTCATCGGAATCTCGGGAACGTAGGTCACGATCAGCAGCACGGCCAGCAGCACGTAGATGAACTTCAGGTTCACCTTCGTCACCTCCCACACATTCGCCTTGGCGATCGAGCAGGCGACCATGAGCACGCTCGCGACCGGCGGCGTCTGCTGGCCGATGCCGAGATTGATCGTGACGATGAGGCCGAAATGCACCGGATCGATGCCGACGGCGGTGACGAGCGGCATCACGACCGGGACCACGAGGATGATGGCGGCGGCGGAATGGAGGAAAAGGCCGAGCAACAGGAAGAAGACGTTCAAGATGGCGAGGACGAGGTATTTGTTGCTGGTGAGCGAGAGAATGCCCTCGGCCATCTGCTGCGGGACTTTCTGCTCGGTGAGGTACACGCCGACGAGCGCCGAGGAGGCGACGAGCAGCATGACGACGGCGGTGTGCGAGGCGCCTTCGATCGCGGCCTTGGCCAGCTCGCGCCATTGGATGTCGCGATAGACGAAGGCGCCGATGAGGAACGCCGCCACTACGGCCACGCCGGCGCCCTCGGTGGCGGTGACGAAGCCGCCAAAGATCGAGCCCAGGATGATGAGCGGCAGGAACAGCGCCCAGAAGGCGTCGAGGAACGCGCGCCCGAGCTTCTGCCAGGAGAAGAATTCCTCGACCGGCCAGCCATTGCGCCGCGCGAGCCAATACGCCATCGCCATCAGTGCGAAGCCGCCAGCGACGCCCGGAACGATCCCCGCCACGAAAAGCTGGACAATGGAGGCATTCGCCATCGCGCCATAGATGATCATCGGGATCGAGGGCGGGATGATGATGGCGAGCGTCGCCGCCGAGGAGCACACCGCGGCGGCGAAGGCCTTGGGGTAGCCGCGCTTCTTCATCGCCGGAATGAGGATCGAGCCGGTCGCGGCCACGTCGGCCACGGCCGAGCCCGAGATCTCGGCGTAGAACATGTTGACGCCGACCGTGACGATGGCAAGCGCGCCGCGGATGAAGCCCACCGCCGCGAGGCAGAGCGCTATGAGCCGCCGCGAGATCGACGAGGCATTCATGATCGCGCCGGCGAAGATGAAGAGCGGGATCGCCAGCAGCGGAAAGTTGGTGGCGCCCTCGTACATCACCAGCGCGAGGTTCGGCAGCATCTGGGCGCCTTGCGTCACCAGGATGGCGCCCACGGCGACGATGCCGAGCCCGACCGCGATCGGCACATTGATCGCGGTCAAGACAATGAGAATCGCGAGAAGCAGGAGGATGATCATTCCAGCTTCTCCTTGGTCTCCTCGCCGGCGTCCTTTTTGCCGAGCACGCCGGCGCGCGCTTGCGCCAGATACTCCGGCAGGCTCAGGAGCTGGGCCAGGATGAAGAGCGTGGCGCCGACCGGGATGATCGAGTGCGTGAGCTGGAGCGGCACCCAGGGCAGGCTCACGAGCCCGTCGCCCTCGAGCACGCGCAGCACCCGCATGCCCATCCAGCCGAGCAGCACGAAGAACGCGATGACGAGAATCTCGCCGAGGAACACCGCCGCGATGCGCAAGGGCGGTGGCATCACGTTGATGAGGCCCTCGAAGCCGATGTGCCCGCGCTTCAAGGCGGCATAGGCGGCGCCGAAATAGGTCACCCAGCAGAGAATGATCGCCGCGATCTCGTCATACCACGAGGGCGCGTTGCCGCTCGTGCGCATGATGACCGAATAGACCACGATCAGCGTGATCGCGAGCATCAGCGCGAGCAGGATGAGTTGCAGCAATCGGTCGAGCGCCTTGCGCCCGGCGGTGAGCACGGTCATCGGGAAGTACGGGATGTCATGGGGTGCGTCTCAGGCGCAGGGGCGCACGGCTGTGCGCCCCTGCATGGCGAACGCCCGACTTTAAAGCGTGAAACCGGTGCCTGATCAGCTGCCCGACGCGAGGGACAGCGCCTTGTCGATCATCTCCTTGGCGCGCGGCACGGCCTTCGAGAACTCTTCGTAGATCGCCTTGCTCGCGGCCACAAAGGCGGCGCGGTCGGGGTCGTTCACCTGCATGCCGGCGGCCTTCAACTTGCCGAGCAGCTCGGTGTCGAATTTCGCCGCCTGCTCGTAGACGTAGCCTTGTATCTCCTTGGCGATCGCCTCGATCTGGTCGCGCTGGTCCTTGGGCATCTTCTCCCACTTTTCCTTGCCGACCACGACATAGGCCGGCGTGTAGACGTGGTTGGTGAGCGAGAGGTACTTCTGCACCTCCTGGAATTTCGCGCTGTAGATTTGGATGAGGGGGTTCTCCTGTGCGTCCATCACGCCGGTCTTGAGGGCCGTGAACACTTCCGAGAACGCCATCGGCGAGGGGTTGGCGCCATAGGCCTTGAACATCTTGACGCGCCACTGGCCGCCGGGCACGCGCAGCTTCATGCCGGCGAGGTCCCCGGGCTTCACGATCGGCTTCTTGTTGTTGGTGATGTGGCGGAAGCCGTTCTCCCAGACGGCGAGGATCTTGTAGCCCTTGGCCTCGGCCGCGGGCTCGAGCCACGGCCACACGATCGCCGCCTCCACCTTCTTCATGTGGTCGCGGTTCTTGATGAGATAGGGCATCTCGAAGAGGCCGAATTCGGCGCTGACGCTCGACATCACCGTCGAGGGCAGCGCGAAATCGACCGTGCCGAGCTTCAGCTTCTTGACGAGATCCTCGTCCTTGCCGAGCTGCGACGAGCCGAAGGCCGACACCTTCACCTTGCCCGCCATCTTGGCGTTGACGCGCTTGGCGAATTCGGTGGCCGATAGCTCGAACAGCGAGCCCGGCTCGCCGACATGGCCGAATTTCAGCTCGGTCTCGGCCAGCGCGGGCGCGGCCAAGGCGGAGGCAAGCACGGCGGTGAGCAGCCACTTCACGTTCATCTCTTCCTCCCTTATTGCGGTTTTTACGTAGTCGGGCCGCGCTCAGGATCGCGCGGCCACCTTTTTCGATTCGGCACTTTGCCTCAAGCCCGCGAGATAATCGAGCGCCGCCGCGACGCCGCCCTTCTTGTGCGGCACGCCGGCCAAGGCCAGGCCCATCTCGATGCCGGCGAGCGTGCCCGCCAGCATGAGGTCGTTGAAGTCGCCGAGGTGGCCGATGCGGAATACCTTGCCCGCAACCTTCGAAAGCCCGTTGCCGAGCGACATGTCGAAATTTTCGAGCACGACCTTCCTGAACGCGTCGGCGTCGTGGCCGGCCGGCATGAGAACGGCGGTCAGCGAGCTTGAATAGTCGTTGGGATCGACGCAGAGCAGCTCCAGGCCCCAGGCGCGCACGGCTCGCCGCGTCGCCTCGCCGTGCCGCGCGTGGCGCGCGAACACGTTCTCGAGCCCCATCTCCTCGAGCATCGCGATCGCCTCGGCGAGCCCGAAAAGAAGATTGGTCGAGGGCGTGTAGGGGAAATAGCCGGTGGCGTTGGGCCCGGCCATGTCATCCCACGACCAATAGGAGCGCGGCAGCTTGGCCTGCTTCGATGCCGCGAGGGCCTTCTCGCTCGTGGCGTTGAACGCAAGGCCCGGCGGCAGCATCAGCCCCTTCTGCGAACCGCCGACGGTGACATCGACGCCCCATTCGTCGTGCCGATAGTCGATCGAGGCCAGCGACGAGATCGTATCGACCATCAGCAGCGCGGGGTGCTTCGCGGCATCCATGGCTTTGCGCACCGCGGCGATGTTCGAGACGCAGCCGGTCGAGGTTTCGTTGTGGACGACGCAGACGGCCTTGATCGCATGCGCCGTGTCGGCCTTGAGCCGCGCCTCGATCTGCGCGGCGTCGGCGCCGCGCCGCCAGTCGCTGGCGATGAATTCGGGCTGGAGCCCGAGCTTCACCGCGATGTTCTTCCAGAGCGTCGCGAAGTGCCCGGTCTCGTACATGAGCACGCGGTCGCCCGGCGACAGCGTGTTGACGAGCGCCGCTTCCCACGCGCCGGTGCCCGACGAGGGATAGATGAACACCGGGCCCTTGCAGCGGAACACCCACTGCATGCCGACCAGCACGCGCTTGCCGAGCTTGGCGAAATCGGGCCCGCGGTGATCGATGGTCGGCCGGTCGATCGCGCGCAGGATGCGGTCGGGCACGTTGGTCGGGCCCGGAATCTGGAGGAAGTGCCGGCCACCGGGGCCGATGCCTGTCTGGCTCATGGTCGTCATCGATCAGAGTTAGAGGCGGAGGTACCGTAGCACAGGTCGTAAGGCTGCGTAGTGGTTTGCTGACGCGGGCCGTCGCCGACCATCAGCGGACACTTGAGTTACAATAACTACAGATAGTACAATAGTAGAGTTATCCTCGTAAAGTTGTGGAGGACGTCGCATGGGCTTGGATCTCTGGCCGCTGGGCCGGCCAAAGCGGGGCTGCGAGGCCGAGTGGAACAAGCTAATGAAGACCGTTTACGCCGGAAAGGAGGAATCCGAAAAGGCCAGGATGCGCCGCGACAAGATCTCGATCGCGCCGTGGGCCGCGGTCGGGGCGCCGCGCGTCGGCTACGACAAGGAAGCCGACGATTGGGCAATCAAGAATTGGCGCCGTAAACCAGGAATGAGCGATGCGGCACTGATCAAATATCTTCGTGGGCACTACGCCATCGAAATGTTGGTGGGAAAATGCGACGGCATTCCAGTTTACTCCCATGCCGAGTTCGGCATTGTCGACGAAACCAGCTTTCGCGGCAGCTTCTTGGAAAAATGCCGGAATGTGCTGAGCAAGGATGTGCTGCTCCAGGCCTGGATGACCGTCGTCCAGGCCTGGACGACGGTCATGCGCCCTGAAGCGGCAGTCGCGTACGGCGAAAATCTATTGGCAAGTGCCGAAAAGGCGGCCGCGGCAAAGCGTAGGAAGTCCCCCGTGAAACGAAGCATTTCGAGCAAGTTGAGAAGCAAAGCCAGCGGCGCGGACCGGCTATCGCTCGACGAACAGATCGACATCGTTCGCGCGGCCGGCCGCTGGTACATCTTCTGGGGCAAGCTCGGGCATCCGATCTGGGCCTATTGCTGAGCTCGGACCTAAATCCAGCCACGATGAAGCGAGCCGCGCGTAACACTTGCCGGCGACGCAATCGCAATAACTTCTGCTAGGATGGAACAAAATTCGGCGCATCGCGCCCGATGCGACACGCAGATTTTGAGCGGGATGCAGACCATAAATCCAATCAAGTCCGAAACGCGTAACTCGGTCCGCGACAGCGCGCTGGCCGCACGCCTGCGCGGTGAAATCCGAGGCGAAGTGCTGTTCGACGCCGGCACGCGCGGGCGCTACAGCACCGATGCCTCGATCTACCAGATCGAGCCCATCGGCGTCGTCGTGCCGAAGAGCGACGAGGATGTGCGCGCGGCGCTCGCCATTGCGCGCGAGGAGCGCATTCCCGTGCTGCCGCGCGGCGCCGGCACTTCGCAATGCGGGCAGACGGTGGGCGCGGCGCTGGTCATCGACGGCAGCAAGTTCCTCAACAAGGTCGTCGCGTTCGACAAAGAGGCGCGGACGGCCACGGTCGAGCCCGGCGTCGTGCTCGATCATTTGAACGCGTGGCTCAGGCCGCACGGGCTCTGGTTCCCGGTCGATGTGTCGACCTCGGCGCAGGCGACGATCGGCGGCATGACCGGCAACAATTCCTGCGGCGCGCGCTCGATCGCCTACGGCAACATGGTCCACAACGTGCTCGGCGTCGACGCGATCCTCGCCGACGGCGGCGAAGCGCATTTCGGCCCCCTCGACGAGGCGCGGAAGAGCAACGTGCTGGCGCCGGTCGCCGCGCGCATCGAGGCGATCGCGTTCCGCGAGCGCAACGAAATCGAGCGCATGTATCCCAAAGTGCTGCGCCGGGTCGGCGGCTACAATCTCGATATTTTCCATCCGCAGAGCGAGCGGCCTTACACGCAGGACGATTCGATCAATCTCGCGCATTTGCTGGTGGGCTCCGAAGGCACGCTCGCCTATTCGCGGCAAATCACGCTGAAGCTGGCGCCGCTGCCGAAGCACAAGGTGCTCGGCGTCGTGAACTTCGCGAGCTTCTACCGCGCGATGGAGCTGACACGGCACATCGTGAAATTGGCCCCGACCGCCGTCGAGCTCGTCGACCGCACGATGATCGATCTGGCGCGCGAGAACCCGGCCTTCCGCCCCGTCGTCGATGCCGCGCTCATCGGCAAGCCCGAGGCGCTGCTCTTGACCGAGTTCGCCGGCGACGACCGCGCCGCGCAGATCGCGCGCTTGAAAGACCTCGTCTCGCTCATGGCCGATCTCGGTCTCCCCGGCAGCGTCGTCGAGATGACCGAGCCGGTCCCGCAGCGCGACCTCTGGGAGGTGAGGAAGGCCGGGCTCAACATCATGATGTCGATGAAGGGCGACGGGAAGCCGGTGAGCTTCATCGAAGATTGCGCCGTGCCGCTCGAGCACTTGGCCGACTACACGCAGCGCCTGACCGGGGTCTTCGCCAAGCATGGCACCAAAGGCACGTGGTATGCGCACGCCTCGGTGGGCACGCTGCATGTGCGCCCGATCCTCGACATGCGCCGCGACGGCGCCGCGAAGATGCGCGCCATCGCCGAGGAAGCCGCCGCGATGGTGCGCCAGTTCAAGGGCGCCTATTCCGGCGAGCACGGCGACGGGCTCGTCCGCTCGGAGTGGGTGGCGTGGCAGTTCGGGCCCAGGCTCGCGCGCACGTTCGAGGAGGTGAAGGCGGCGCTCGATCCCGACAACATGATGAACCCGGGCAAGATCGTGCGTCCGCCCAAGATGGACGAGCGGGCCCTCTTCCGCTTCAAGCCCGGCTACGCCACGCCGGAAATCGCGACGGCGCTCGATTGGTCCGAATGGGCCACGCGCGAGAACCGCAACGGCTTCGCCGCCGCCGTCGAGATGTGCAACAACAACGGCCATTGCCGCAAATTCGACGCCGGCACGATGTGCCCCTCCTACCGCGTCACGCGCGACGAGGTGCATTTGACGCGCGGGCGCGCCAACACGCTGAGGCTCGCGCTCTCGGGCCAGCTCGGCCCCGACGCTGTCGGGCCGGATGCGCTCACTTCCGACGCTGTCGCTGCCGCGCTCGATCTCTGCGTCTCCTGCAAGGGCTGCAAGCGCGAATGCCCGACCGGCGTCGACATGGCGCGCATGAAGACCGAGTTCCTCTATCATCGCGCCAAGCGGCAGGGACTCAGCCGCCTCGACAAGCTCGTCGCCTATCTGCCGCGCTATGCGCCGCACGCGGCCAAGCTCGCCTGGCTGTTCAATCTCCGCGATCGCGTTCCCGGCGCCCGGGCACTCGGCGAAAAGCTCATCGGGCTATCCGCCAAGCGCAGCTTGCCGCGCTGGCGGGGCGATACGTTTTTCGGCGCGGGTGCGCGCGGCGCGCCCCGACGCGATCAGGCGTCCCGTGACGTCGCGCTGTTCGTCGATACGTTCAGCAACTACTTCGAGCCGGAAAACGCGCGCGCCGCGGCGCGCGTGCTCGCAGCCGCGGGCTATCGCGTGACGCCGTTGGCGGCGGCCGACGGGCGGCGGCCGCTGTGCTGCGGGCGCACCTTCCTCGCGGCTGGCCTCGTCGACGAAGCCAAGGCCGAGGCGCGGCGCACGCTCGCGGCGCTGGCACCGTTCGCGGCGCGCGGCGTGCCGATCGTGGGGCTCGAGCCCTCCTGCCTCTTCTCGTTCCGCGACGAATATCGGGCGATGGGCCTCGGCGACGGCGCCAAGGCGGCGACGGCGCAAACCTTCATGTTCGAGGAATTCCTCGCGCGCGAGCAGGCGGCGGGCGGCCTCGCGTTGACGCTGAAGCCGCTCGGCGCCAAGCGCGCCCTGCTGCACGGCCATTGCCACCAGAAGGCCTTCGACGCCGTGCGCCCGGTTCAGCAAGTCCTCGCGCTCGTCCCCGGGCTCAAGGTCGAGCCGATCGAATCGAGCTGCTGCGGCATGGCCGGCGCCTTTGGCTACGAGGCGCGTCACCACGAGGTATCGATGGCGATGGGCGAACTTTCGCTGCTGCCGGCAGTGCGCAAGGCCGGCGCCGGCGACATCGTCGTCGCCGACGGCACGTCGTGCCGCCACCAGATCAAGGACGGCGCCGGCCGCGAAGCCCTCCACGTGGCCCGCGTGCTGGAAATGGCGCTCGCGGATTAGGTCGCCGCTTCCCCTCACATCATCCTGACGCTGAGCGAAGCGAAGCGGATGGATCTCGCCTTCGGGAGTAGGGCGCGCGCGGGAGATTCGCGTCGCCGCGCGCAGCCGTGCCCGCTCGACGAGATTCTTCGCCTCGCTCAGGATGGCGTGGTGAGTGAGCAGACCTCACTCACCACGCCACTTGATCGAGCAGCCGATGCTCGGCACCTGCTGCCGCGGCCCCTTGCCGGTGGCGGCAATATCCCGCATCGCCTCGACCAACTCGCGCTTGGTGCCCGGCACAGTCGGGCCTCTTGCCGCCGAGTCGAGCCGGCCGCGATATTGCAGCTCGAGCGCGGCATTGAAGCCGAAGAAATCGGGCGTGCATTGCGCGCCATAGGCGCGCGCGGTCTCCTGCGTCTCGTCGATGACGTAAGGGAAGCCGAAGCGGTGCTGCGCGGCGAACGCCTTCATGTTGTCGAAGGAATCGGCGGGATAGGCGACGACGTCGTTGGGCATGATCGCGATGGCGCCGATGCCCAGCGCTTTCAATTCGCCGAAATCGCGCACGATGCGGTCGATCGTGGCGCGCACATACGGGCAGTGATTGCAGAGGAAGACGACGATGGTGCCTTTCGCACCCTTCACGTCGGCGAGCGAATAGGACCGCCCGTCGGTGCCCTTGAGCCGGAAATCGCGCGCCTTCCAGCCGAAATCGCACACCTTCGATTCCGCCGCCATGCTCACGCTCCCTTATCGCGCGGCCAACTTACACCCCTCGTGCGCGCAGCCGCCAGAATGGCGGCAGGGCGTCGAGGTCGAGGCCGAGCGCCCCGCCGACCGAAAGCTCGTGCAGCAGCGCATTCGGCGCGCCGAAAGTATAGAGGCGCCATTCGCGGCCTTCGACCGTCGCGCGGTAGCCGTCGCCGTTGCGCGTCCAATCGAGCGGCGCGTAGGCGACGGCCGAGGCGGCAGCCGCGAGCGCCGCGGGCGCGGCGAAGCCCGGGAACGGCGCGAAGCTCTGCAACAGGTTCCACTGGTTGCGCAGGTCGCGCCGGTTGAGCGCGGCATGGGCGGGGCAGCCGCAGAACTCCTCCGCCGGATGCGGGCAGCGCGCGATCAGAAAATCGAGAAGGTCGACCGCCGCCTGGGGCAGGCGATAGCCGACGCGCTCGGACGCGCCGCCGCGCAGTGCCGCGCGCCGCAGCTGCTCGGTCACGGCGACGGCCTTGAAGCCGCAGGCGCAGGCGATGGTCTCGAGCGCGATCTCGTCGGAGCGTCGGTCGCCAGGCAAGACGATGCGACGCGCGATGCCGAGCGTGCCGCCGCATTGCGGACAGGCCGTCATGGGCTAGAGCGCCGTCAAGGTTTCGGCCATGCGCCGGCGCTCGGCCTCGGTCGGCAGGCGCCCTTCGCCCGCGCCGAGCAGATCGGCGGCATGGTCGGGGTTGCCGGTGCCGGGGATCACGCAGGTGCAGGCCGGGTGGCCGAGCAGGTATTTCAGGAAGAACTGCGCCCAGGTGCCAGCGCCGAAATCGCGCGCCCAATCGGGCACCGGTTTCCCTTTGGCCGCGCGGAAGAGGCGGCCCGAGCCGAGCGGCACGTTGGCGATCACGGCCACGCGCTTTTCGCGGCAGAGCGGCAGCAGCCGCGCCTCGGCCGCACGCTCGGTGATCGAGTACGGAATCTGGAGGAAGTCGACCGTCTCGCGCTGCAGCACCGCCTCCACCTCGCCGAAGGCGCCGGTCGTGTAGTGGGTGATGCCGATATAGCGAAAGGTGCCGGCCGCCTGCCATTCGCGCAGCGTCGCGAGATGCGTTTGCCAGTCGACGAGGTTGTGGATCTGCATCAGCGCGATGCGCTCGGTGCCGAAGAAAGCCAGCGAATCACGCATCTGGCGGATGCCGGCCTCGCGCCCGCTGGTCCACACCTTGGTCATGATGAAGGCGACGTTCCGCTTGGCGAGTGCCGCCAGCGCCGCGCCCGCGCGCGCCTCGGCCCGGCCATACATCGGCGAGGAATCGACGATCGACCCGCCTGCGGCGAAGAGCTTGCCGAGCACCGCGCCGAGGCGCGTGCGATTTTCCACCGTGTCGGCGAGATCGAAGCCCTTGTAGGTGCCGATGCCGATGGCGGGCAGTATCTCGCCGCTCGCGGGAATGGGTTTGGCCAGCATCACCGTCGCGATTCTCCGGGATATTCTCCGACCAGGCCGTTCGGCGTAAACGCCGGCCAAGATTCCAACATAATAATAAAGATTGGTGGGATTTCGCGACACGGGGTCGCGAAGGGGCCCGCACCACCGGGGCGCGGATCGGGGAGTCATTTCATGCACCGTTTCATTCTTGCTGTATCCCTGCTCGCGCTCGGGGCCGCCATCGCCGCGCCCGGCCTTGCCTATCCGGGCGACGAGGAATTCGACAGCGTCGCGCCGCAATTCCCATATCCGCCCCGCGCGGACCGCTATCCGCCGGGTTACGGGCAATATCCGCCGCGCGAAGACGACGGGCCGGACTACGATCGCTATGGCGGCACCTTCGGCGGGCCGACCTATCCGCCGGCGCGCGCCGCGCGCCCGCCCGTGCCGTACGGCATGCCCTACAGCAGCGCGCCCGACACCGCGGGCGCCGTGGAAGCGGCGCGGCGGCTCTATGCCGTCGCCGACACGATGGCGCTGCGTGGCGCGCCTTTGTGTGCCGGGCAAGTCGCGCCCCAGATCGGCATGCGCACCTGGAGCCGCGATAATATGGGCCCGCAGGCGCCCGGGGCCGGGAGCCGGCTGGGCCTCGACCACGCGGTCGCCGTGTTCAGCCTGGCCAAGGATGGTCCCGCCGCGCGCGCGGGCCTGCGGCAGGGCGACAAGATCACCTCGGTCAACGGCGAAACGGTTCCGGCGATGCCCGGCGCCATGAGCATCTATATGGCCAAGCTCGAGGCGGCGCTTGCGCGCAAAGGCGCCGTCCTGATCGGCTACACACGCAACGGCGAGCGCGGCATGGCGCGAGTCGCCCCGGCCCCGGGCTGCGATTATCGCGTCGTCTTCGCCAATTCGCCGATGATCAACGCGGCCACCGATGGCCGCAGCGTCACGGTCATGCGCGGCCTCGTGAACCTGCTCACGCGCGACGAGGAGCTCGCGCTCGTCGTCGGCCACGAGATCGGCCACAACGTGCTCGGCCATTTCGCGCGCGGCCGCGCGCTCGGCCATCAGGCCACGCCATTCAGCCCGGGCGCGCAGAGCTCGATGCGCCAGTTCGAGCGCGAGGCGGACTATATCGGGCTCTACTTCGTCGCCCTCGCCGGCTACGACATGGACACCGCGATCCAGTCCTCGCAGCGCATGGCGGCGGCAAGCCCGATGGGCGACCGCGGCACCGCCACGCATCCGAGCCAGGCCGAGCGCTACCAGGTCCTCCAGGCCGCGATGCGCGAGATCCGCGCGAAGCTCGCGCAAGGCCAGCCGCTCCGCCCCAATCTCGCCGCCGGTCGCGACTCGGCGCTCGGCGCGAGGGCCTATCGCGGCGGCGCCGACATGGACCCGCGCTTGCCGATCCAGTAGGCGGGCGCTCACCAAGCGGCGTCGAGGATCGCCATCACGTCCGCCGGACCCGCGATCTTGCGCGGGTTGGTGCGGACCCAGACGTTGCTCATCGCCAGTTCGGCGATCTTGGGCAGGGCCGTGCGCGGCACGCCGGCCTCGCCGAGGCGCCGGGGCTGGCCGAGCGAGCGGATCAACTCGGCGACAACATCGGCAGCACATGCGCCGGGGCGGCCGAGCGCCCCGGCGACCAATTCCTGGCGCTTGGCATTGACCGGTTCGTTCCAGCGCAGCACGGCCGGCAGCAGGATGCAACTCGTGTGGCCGTGCGGCACGCCGCAGAGCCCGCCCAGCACGTGGCCGATCCCGTGCGAGGCGCCGTATTGCACCTTCATGATGGTGGAGGCGGCGAGCCAAACCGCCTGCTGGCAGGCGAGCCGCGCCTCGAGATCGGCGGGATCGGCCTTGGTGCGCGGCAGGTTCGCGGCGAAGAGGCCGAGCGCGTGGAGTGCCAACGCGTCGGTCATCGGCTGCGCGTCGGCGGCGCACACCGCCTCGACCGCGTGATCCACCGAACGGATCGCGGTCGAAAGCCAGAGCCATTCGGGCGTGAAGACGGTGACGGCCGGATCGAGGATCACCGCGCGCGGGCAGATGTCGGGCCCGCCGAAGGCTTCCTTGACGCCGTTGCGCTCGTTCGTGGCGCCGCCGAGACTCGAGAATTCGGCGCCCGAGAGCGTGGTCGGCACCGCGATCTGGCGTACCGGCGAGGGCCCGACCGCCGGCGTATGGCGCGAGCCGTCGGCATTCACCTTGATGTGCAGCTTGGCGAGATCGTCGGCGTTATGCGCGTTCTCGGCGAGACAGACCTGCAGCACCTTGACCGTATCGATGACGGTGCCGCCACCGACGGCGACGATGAGGTCGGGGTGCGCCGCGCGCACCGCTGCGGCCGCCGCCAGCACGGTGCGCCACGGCGTGTGCGCCGCGCAGCCGTCGAACAGGCCCGCGAAGCGCGCGCCGAGCTCGGTCTTGATCGCCTCGATCACCGGCGTCGTGGTGGCGAGCGTCCGCGAGGCGACGATGAACGCGCGCTCGGCGCCGAGCCGCTCGCATTCGCCCGCCACGGCCGCCGCGGCCGACTGGCCGAAGACGACCCGCTCCTGCGGCAGATAGGCGTAAACTCCGCTCCGCATCGCGCGCCCCCGAATTTGCTGCTGATATAGCCCACCCCGGACGCTTGGGATAAGGTCGTTCGCGTGGAGCTGAGATGAACCGATGATCCGATGGCTGCCTCTCGTCGCGCTGTTCGCGCTGGCACCGTCGCTGGCCGCCGCGCAGGCCCGCGGCAGCCCGGCCTGCAAAGACGCCGCCATGCCGTTCGCGGCGACCGCAGCCAACAGGCTCGCCGGCGCGGCGGTGAGCGGCAAGCGCTTCATCTATGTGCGCGAATCGCTGCGCACGCCGGGGGTTTGGGTCAAGGGCACGCGCGAGCTGCGCGCGGACGGGTCGATGCGCTACACCTGCGAGGTCTCGCGCTCCGAAGCGGGGCCGTGGCGGCCGTGCCGCTCGTTCGGCTCGGTGGAACGGCAGACCGCCGGCTCGCGCGATGTCGGCGTGTGGAGCATCAAGAACAACGCCGTGTGCGCGGCCAAGGCCTCGTTCGGCGAGCAAACCGAAGACTGCTTTGCCCTGCACCGCCAGGGCGCGATCGTGGCGGCAATGCGCGTCTCGGGCCCGCGCGCGGCCTGTGTGCAAGGCACGATCATCCTCGAATAGGCGACGGGACGCGCAGCGCATCATGGCAGAGATCAAAATCGGCATCGTCGGCGCCGCCGGGCGCATGGGCAAGATGCTCATCGAAGAGGTGGGCGTGACACCCGGCGCCGTGCTCGCCGCCGCCGCGGAGCGGGCTGGGCACGATTCCGCCGGCCAGGATGCTGGCAGTTTCGCAGGGCTCAAGCCTTGCGGCGTCAAGATCGGCGCCGGAGCCGAAGACGTGTTCAAGACCAGCGACGTCGTGATCGATTTCACGGTGCCCAAGGCCACGCTGGCGCATGCAGCACTCGCGGCGGCGAGCAAGACGGCGCTCGTGATCGGCACCACCGGGATCGAAGCCGCCGATGCGAAGGTGATCCACGACGCCGGCCGAGCGGTGCCGATCGTCTGGGCACCCAACATGAGCGCGGGCGTGAACCTCCTGATGGCGCTCACCGAGCGCGTCGCCAGGGCGTTGGGGCCCGACTACGACATCGAGATCCTCGAAATGCACCACAAGCACAAGGTCGACGCGCCCTCGGGCACGGCGCTGGGCTTGGGCGAGGCGGCGGCCAAGGGGCGCGGGGTCGAGCTCTCCAAGGTGGCGGCGCGCGGGCGCGACGGCATCACCGGCGCGCGCAAAGCCGGCGCCATCGGCTTCGCCTCGCTGCGCGGCGGCGACGTGGTCGGCGATCACTATGTGATGTTCGCGGGCGAGGGCGAGCGGCTCGAGCTCGTACACAAGGCGGCGAGCCGGCGCATCTACTCGCGCGGCGCCCTCCGCGCAGCGCTGTGGGTCGCCGGCAAGAAGCCGGGGGTGTACGACATGGCCGATGTGCTGGGGCTGCGCGGGTGAGCATGTCGAGGGCGCATCGGCGCTTACATTTGGTCAAGGCCTTCGGCCTTAGCATGATCGGCCGCCATGCGTCCGAGGCGGCATTGGAACGCAGGCGAAGGTCATCGGCATGAGCGCATCCGCCGCCGCACCGAAGCGCAAGAGCTGGCGCGAATCGCTCGCCGCCTATCGCGACCGGCGCGTGCTCGCGATGCTGTTCCTGGGCTTCTCGGCCGGGCTCCCCTACGCCCTCATCTTCCCGACGCTTTCGCGCTGGCTCTCCGAGGCGGGCGTATCAGTGGCCTCGATCGGGCTCTTCTCGCTGGCCGGGCTCGCCTATGGATTCAAGTTCGTCTGGGCGCCGCTCGCCGACCGCATGCCGCTGCCGTTCTTGACGCGCGCGCTCGGCCGGCGCCGCTCCTGGATCCTGCTCGGCCAGGCCGGCATCACGGCCGGCCTCGTCGGCATGGCTTTGACCGATCCCAAGGCGGCGCTCTGGACGATGGCCCTCCTCGCGGTCATCGTCGCGTTCTCTGGGGCAACGCAGGACATCGCCATCGACGCTTGGCGCATCGAAATCGCGCCCGAGGAAGTGCAGGGCGCGCTCGCCGGATCGTACCAGCTCGGCTACCGCATCGCGCTCTTCGCCGCCGGCGCCGGCGTGTTCCTGATGGTCGATGCGTTGCAGCCGACTGGCGGCACGCTCGCCCAAATCAATCACGGCTGGATGATCGGCTATCTCGCCATGGCGGCGGCGATGCTGCTCGGGATCGCGACGACGCTGCTCGTGCGCGAGCCGGAAGCCACGCTCGATGCCGGTACCGCCGCACGCGAAATGCACCTTGCCGCGGCGCTGCACGCCGAGCGCAGCTTCCTCGGCCGGGCATCGGCGTGGCTCGTCAATGCCGTCGTCAATCCGTTCGTCGACTTCTTCGCGCGCAACGGCTGGATCGGACTCGCGATCCTCGCCTTCATCGGCTGCTATTGGCTCTCCGACCGCGTCTGGGGCGTGATGGCGCAGCCTTTCTACAACCATGTCGGCTTCGACAAGACCGAAGTGGCGCTGGTGAGCAAGAGCTACGGCATCTTCATGAGCATCGCCGGCGCGCTCCTGGGCGGCGTCCTGATCGCGCGCATGGGCACGATGCGGCTCCTCTTGCTCTCGGCTGCGCTCACGGCGGGAACCAATCTGCTGTTCGCGCTGCTGGCCTTGAACGGCAAGAGTTTGCCGCTGCTGATCGCGGTCATCAGCGGCGAGAACTTGGCCGGCGGCATGGCCGGCACGGCGCTCATCGCCTATCTCTCCGGCCTCACCAACACCGCGTATACGGCCACGCAATACGCGCTGTTCAGCTCGTTCATGGCGCTGCCGGGCAAGCTGCTCGCCGGCGTCTCGGGCTTCGTCGTGGAAGGGGTCGGCTATCCGCTTTTCTTCGTCTACACCGCCGCTATGGGCGTCCCCGCGATCCTGCTGATCCTGGTGCTGATGACGCACGCGCGGCGCGAGAAGGCACGCGAACCAATCCCGGCGGTGGCGGCGGCCCCCTCGGCTAGGTCGTGGACTCATAATGCCTGAGCCAGAGTCTGGTGGAGGCGATGGCGACGGCAGCGAGGAAG
>DATBLL010000288.1:0-21072 GCA_036555425.1 Alphaproteobacteria bacterium
GATTTCCGGAGACCGGCGACCTCAAGCATCCGCGCTCTCCCGCGGCGCGGCCCCGCGCGGCGGCCCGGCCGCGGGCGCGGGTGCGATCGGCTTCCGGCGCACGAGGCTCGAAACCCTTCCATAGATGCCGTCCGGCGCCGCGAGGACGATGGCGACGAATAGAAGGCCCATCCAGATCTGCCAATGCTCGGTGAAGCTCTCGACGATGCGGTGGAACAGCACGAAGAGGAAGCCGCCGATGACCGGACCGATGAGCGTGCCGGCGCCGCCGACGATGACGACGATGAGGCCCTCGCCCGACCGGATCCAATGCGCGACCTCGGGGTGGACGAAGCGCGTGTTCTGAAGATGCAGCGCGCCCGCGAAGGCCGCGACCGCGCCGGCGATGGCGAAGGCCGCCACCTTGTAGCGCTGGACCGGGCAGCCCTGGGCACGCGCGCGATTCTGGTTCTGCCTGATCGCCTTGAGAGCCTGGCCGAAGGGCGAGCGCACGAGCCCGAGAAAGAGGAGATAGACGAGGACCGCGAGGACGATGCAGGCAACGGCGAAGGCGCGGTCGTTGTTGAGATCGATGCCGGCGAATTTGAGATCGAGCCGCTTCATGCCGCCCAGCCCATCGTCGGCGCCGAATTTCCGCGCCTTCGACGCCCAGGCCCAGAACATCATGCTGACCGCGAGCGTGACCATGATGAAGAAGACGCCGGACACGCGCGTGACCAGCGCGCCGATGACGATGCCGGCGACGGCGCCCATCGCCACGCCCCCCAGAATCGAGACGCCGACCGGCCAGCCCAGGAAATGGCTCGTATAGGCGAGCGCATAGGCGCCGACGCCCATGAAGCCGGCATGGCCGAAGGTGACAAGGCCGGCAAAGCCGACGAGGAAATCGATGCTAAGCACGAAGATCGCGAGAATCGCGATCTCGATGACGATGGTGAGGTGGTAGGGATCGACGAACAGCGCCGCCGCGAGCGCGCCGCCGAACAGCAGCGCGAGGATAGGAAGGGCAAGCGGATCGCGCGCCGGCATCAATGCGCCGGCTTGACCGGGAGCAGGCCCTGCGGCCGCACCAGCAGCACGCCCGCCATCACCGCGTACATGATGAAGGACGCGAATTCCGGCACGATCACCGGGCCGAACGTCTCGGCAGTGCCGATGATGAAGGCGCCCAAGACCGCGCCCTTCAGGCTGCCCGGCCCGCCGATGACGACGACGACGAGCGCCGGAATCAAGATATCGACGTCCATGCCCGGCTCGACCGTGCGGATCGGCGCCGCCAGCACGCCGGCGAAGCCGGCGAGCGCCGTGCCGATGCAGAAGACGATGAAGAACGCGCGGTCGATGTTGATGCCGAGCAGGGCCGCAGTTTCGCGATCGTCGACGCCGGCGCGCACGACGGCGCCGAGCCGGGTGCGCTCGAGGCCGAGATAGAGGCCCGCCGCGGTGATGAGACCCACGGCCAGCACGAACAGGCGATAGAGCGGATACTTCTGGTCGAAGATCGCGAGCCCCGACGACAGCAGCGCCGGCTCGGCGACCTTGAACTGATCGACGCCCCAGATCATCCGTGCCGCGTCGTAGCCCACGAACAGCAGGCCGAAAGTGACGAGCGCCTGGACGAGATGATTGCCGCGCAGGTGGCGCAGCAGTGCCACGTAGAGTATGGCGCCGATCACGGTGACGGCGACGGGCGCCGCCAGCAGCGCAAGCCAATACGAATCGAGCCAGCCGGCGATCGTGTAGCCGACATAGGCGCCGATCATGTAGAGCGTGCAATGCGCGAGATTGAGGATATCGAGCAGACCGAAGACGACCGACAGGCCGACCGCGAGCATGAACAGCAGCGCCGAAAGCCACAGCGCGTTGAGCAGCTGAACGCCGTAGAAATTGACGAGCTCCAACGCTTCCCCCGCGCGTTCGACCTTAAAGCGGCGCGCGCCGCGGGCAAGCCATTTCTTGGCCCGTGCGCGCGCGTTTTGCCGGCGAAACGGAGGCGGCGAGCGCTCGCGGCCTCAACTATGTGCAGATTCACGCAGCGGGCTCAGACCCAGGCCTGCAACACATACTCGTAGAGGCCCTCGCCGTTGACCATGTCGACGCGCTGGAGGCCGATGCGGTAGCCGTCGCCGCTTTGCACGAGCCGGTGGACGTAGGAGCCGGCGAAATGGCGGCTGGTGTCGCGGCGGAATTCCAGCATGTGGAAGCGCGAGCGGCAGACGACGTTCCCCGTCTTGGCGTCGTGCGACTCGACGACCACGTTGGAAACCACGTGGCTCGTGCCCCATTGTGTCTTCTGCGACCAGGCACGCGGATGCAGGATCCGCTTCATGCGGATCGTCATCAGATTGCGGTCCTCGAAGAAGATGCTGGGCTCGCCGTCGCCCGACGTCTGGTGCGGATGTGCGGGCATCCAGTAGACGCCCTCGGGCGCGAAGAGATCGATGTAGCCCTGCCATTGCTTGGTATCGAGCAGCTCGGCCTGGCGGTAGAGGAACTGCTCGACGGCGCGCTGCACCTCGAGCGGAACGGAGCCGGCGCACGCTGAAGCGGCATGCGGCGCGGTGAGCGGCGCCGGTGCTGGAACGGTCAGCATGGTCAATTCCCCGCCGTCATGTAGTCGACCCAGGCCTTGAAGTAGTTGCGGAGCGGCGCCTCGCTCGTGCCGATGCGCGTGCGGATGACGCCGTTCGCCTCGTCGTCTTGGCCCGCGTAGCGGTGCAGGCTCACCCACTCGCCGCCGTCGGAGCAAAGGCCCTCATGCTGCTTGCGGAAGTTCCAGAGGTCGTCGGCGTTGACCATCGTCGAGGGCGAATTCACCAAATTGAAATAGCCGAGGGCACGCCGGTAGATCGCCTCGGGCGCACCTTTCAGGCGGAAGTGCCAGAGCTCGGTCAGCGTCTGGTCGACGGCGAGCGGCCGGATCGCGCGGAGCTGCTGCAGCGGCGGCTGGATCGACAGCACCGGGTAGCAGATCACGTGGTGGATGTTCGTGTCGAGGATCTCGTTGGTGCGCTTTTCCCCGTATCTGCTCTTCATGATCGCTTCGTAATCGAGCGAGATCGGGTCCTGCGGCCGGAGGCTCATATAGCCCTCGAGCACCGAGTGGCCGGCGGGATAGTTCACCGTCGTCATCTTGTCCCAGGTGCCAAGCGGCATCGTGAAGCCGGAAAGGAAGTGGTAGTCGATCGGCGCGCTGCCGTTGCGGGCGCGCACCTCCTCCTCGACCTCGGCCGCGGCGCGGCCGGTCGATTCGTGGGTGACCACGGCGTGCGCGACATCGAGCTGATTCTCGAGGAAGAACTTCCAGTTGGAGCGCTGCAGTACGCGGAAGCACGTCGGCACCACTTCCACCTCGCCGTCGGGCGCACGGTCGCAGATCTGGTCGAAGGCGACCTTGGCGGGGCCGAGCCATTCGAGCAGCGAAGGCCCGCTGGCGGCGAGGCTCGCGAACACGAAGCCGCGATAGCTGGCTGTGCGCGGCGCGGGCTTGATGGTGCAGGCGGCGCCGGCGGGATCGAGCTTCGTGCCCTCGTAACCCTTGGCCAGCGGGATCGCCTTGGGCGAGCCGTCGAAATTGAACTGCCAGGCGTGATAGGAGCAGATGACGCTCTTGTCCGCGTTGCCCGAGCGGTCGCCGATCAGGAGATTCCCGCGATGCGGGCAGCGGTTGTAGAGCACGTGCACCTCGCCGTCCTCGCCGCGGATCATGATCATCGGCTGGCGCCCGATGGTCACCGTCCAGTAGTCGCCGGGCTTCTTCACCTGGCTTTCGTGGCCGACATAGGTCCAGACGCGGTTGAAGATCCGCTCCATCTCGAGTTCGAAAATGTCGGGATCGCTGTAGGTGCTGCGATGCACCCGGTCGGGCTCGACCATCTTCCGCAATTCGTTGATGCCGTAACGTGCCATTGCCTCCTCCCAAGCCCCGCGCACGGGGCCAACGCCCAATCGTTCAATCCTCGGCCGCGCGCGTAGCACCCGCGCCGGCCAGATTCGCATCGAGATTGCGGCGCATCTCGCCGAGCGCCCAGCGCATCAGGCCAGGGATCGATTCCGGCAGGCCGGCGCAGGCGATCTCGTTCAAGCGGAAGACGATCGGCAGGATGCGCTCGACGAGGCGCGTGCCCGCGGCCGTGAGCGCAAGGCGCGTGACCCGCTTGTCGCCGACCGGAGAGAGGCGCACGAGCAGCCCGTCGCGGACGAGTTGCGCCACCGTCCGACTCAGCGTCGTGGGATCGATCGCGGCAGCATCGGCGACCTCGGACATCGAGAGACCGCGCCGGCTGTAGAGCAGGCCGACCACGCGCCACTCCGGCACGCGCACGCCATAGGGGCGCAGCGCCAGCGTCAGGTGCCGGTCGCGCCGGCTGATCACCTGCGTGAACCAGTAGAAAAGATGCTGCTCGTGATCGAACGGAATCGCCTGCGGCCGCGCGCCGCCCGTTTCGATGTCGACGAGCGACAGGTGTTGCCGCCTCTTGCGCGCTGCCGACTTTCTCGTTCCCACCGGGGCCTCCCTACCCAAGCCCGTATGAGCCCAACGCTAGCGCCAGAAGGATGTGATTGCAAGTAATCAAATCGGAGTGTCTCACGCCTGTATAGAAGCGACCGGGGCGTTGGTGACGCGCGTAGGCGCATTTGGCTGCAGTTGCAAGTTTATCGGGATTGACCTCTCAAGGCACCGAGCGCTTCCGGCGAGGCCGGAGGCGATTTGTCGATGCGATCCGGTCCGCGTTTCGCCCGCCAAACTTCGGAAGCGCGCCCCGTCCTTGACCGTGCGCACTCGCGCGGCATGATGGACGCGAGGGAGAGATGCAGACGATCTTCGGCTCGCACAGCGCGATCGCGCCGTACCGGCTCCTGCGCCCGGCGCGCATCGAAGAGGCCGCCGCGGCGATGGCCGGCGGCGCGGCGTGCCTCGCCGGCGGGGTCGATCTCGTGCCGGCCCTGCGCGCCGGCCGTCGCGTCGAGCGCATCGTCCATCTCGGTGGCATCGCCGCGCTCAAAGCGATCGAGCGGCGCGGCGATGTCTTGCGCATCGGCGCCGGCGTCACCTATGCGCGGCTCGCCGCCGATCCCGCAATCGCCGCCGCCCTCCCCGATCTCGCGGCCGTCTGGCGCGGCGTCGCCAATGTCCGCGTCCGCCACGCGGCCACGGTCGGCGGCAATCTCATGGCCGGCAATCCGAACTACGACATGCTACCGGCGCTCTTGGTGCTCGACGCGAAGCTTGTCTTCGTGCTGAGCAATGGCGGCCACGAGAGCGTCCGTGGGGATGCGAAGGCATGGCCGCAGGGATTGCTCGCCTGCATCGACGTTCCGCTTGCCCCGGCGCGGCGCTTCGCCTTCGAGCGCGGCTTCAAGCCGGCGATCAGCCTCGCTGTGGCGGTCGAAGGACAGAGAGCCAGGATCGCGATCGGATGCGCCTATGAGCGCGCCTTCTTCCACGCCATGGCGCTCGACGGTTCGGCCCCGGAAGTGCTTGCCGATGCGGTCGCACGCGAATTGCCCGAGCCGCTCACGGATTGGATCGCGAGCGGCACCTATCGCCGCCGGCTCGCGCGCGTGCTGCTGGCGCGCCGCTTGCGCGCGCTGACGGGCGGATGAGCGCCGCCGTGGCCGAAATCATCGCAATTTCTTTGACGCTGAACGGCCGCGCGCACAGCGCCCGTGTAGCGCCGCAGATGATGCTGGCCGATTTCCTGCGCGACGCGTGCGGGCTGACCGGCACCAAGATCGGATGCGACCAGGCCACCTGCGGCGCCTGCACGGTGCTCGTCGACGGCGCACCGCTCGCCGCTTGCGCCACCTTCGCCTGGCAAATCGACGGCTGCACCGTGACGACGATCGAAGGGCTTGCCACGAACGCCGCGCTCGATCCGGTGCAGGAGGCGTTCAAGGCCAAGAGCGCGTTCCAATGCGGCTATTGCACGCCCGGCATGATCCTGCTGGCGAAGGCGCTGCTGGCCGCGAACCCATCGCCCGACCACGCCGCGATTCGCGATTGGATCTCGGCCAATGTCTGCCGCTGCACCGGCTATCAGATGATCGTCGAAGCCGTGGAAGACGCGGCGCGGCGCCTGCGCGAGGCCGCGCGATGAGCGCCCCGCTCCGCGCCGTGGGCACGGCACTGCCGCGCGTCGACGCCGATCTCAAGGTGACCGGCGCCGCCCGCTACACGGTGGACGTTTCGCTGCCGCGCATGCTGCACGTCAAGGTGCTGCGCTCGCCCCACGCGCACGCACGCCTCGCCCATATCGACGCGCGTGCGGCGGCCGCGATGCCGGGCGTCGCCGCGGTCGTCACGCGCGACGACCTGCGGGGCCTCAACGCGACCTACGGCTATTTCATCAAGGACCAGCCGATCGTGGCGCTCGACAAGGTGCGCTATATGGGCGACATGGTCGCCGCGGTGGCCGCCGAGACCGAGGAGCAGGCGGTCCGCGCGCTTGAGCGCATCGAGGTGCGCTACGAGCCCCTGCCGGCCGCGGCGACGATCGAGGCGGCGCTGGCCGCCGGCGCGCCCACGCTCTTCGAAACGCCTGCGCCCGGCATCGTGCCCGCCTACGGCACCGGCGCCTCGGGCTTCAAGGATCCCGCCAAGAACGTCTGCTACCGCTTTTGCTACACGACCGGCGATCCCGCGGCCTTCGCGCGCGCGGATCACGTCTTCAAGGACGAGTTTCGCTTCTCGCGGATGCAGCACTATCACCTCGAGCCCTTCGTGACCGTGGCGCGCGTTGAGGGCGGCGAGATCGAGCTGTGGTCGAGCTGCCAGAACCCGTTTCCGCTGCGGAAGGAGCTGGCGCGCATCTTCAATCATCCTGAACAGAACATCCGCGTGCACGTGCCGTTCGTCGGCGCCGGCTACGGCGCCAAGAACAATTGCAAGACCGAGCCCGTTGCCGTGTTGCTGGCGAAAAAGAGCGGCCGCCCGGTGCGCTTCTGCATGACGCAGGAGGAGAATTTCCTTACGCAAAGCCAGCACGCGGCGATCCTGCGGCTCGAGACTGGCGTGACCAGGGATGGCCGCTTTGTCGCGCGGCGGAGCGAGATCCTGCTCGACGCCGGCGCTTATTCCGATGCCTCGCCGCTGGTGGCGGAAAAGGCCGGCTATCGCATCAACGGTCCCTATCGCTGGGAGCACATCGATTCGCGCTGCGACTGCGTCATGACCAACACCACGCCGGCGGGGCCCTTCCGCGGCTTCGGCGGCACGCAGGCGAGCTGGGCCTCGGAAAGCCAGATCGACATGATCGCGCGGCGCCTCGGCCTCGATCCGGTGGCCGTACGGAAGAAAAATCTGCTGAAGCTCGGCGAGGCCTACGTGCCGGGCGAGAGCGGAATGGACAGCAATCTCGCCGAGGGCCTCGATCTCGTCTGCCGCGAGATCGGCTATGGGCGCGGGAAACGGACGAAGGGCCGCGGCATCGGGATCGCGATCGGCTTCAAGGATTCGGGCGGCGTGAACAAGCCGGCCGAAGCGCAGGTGAAGGCGACGACGACGGGCGGCATCATCGTCAATTGCGGCACGGTCGAGATCGGGCAAGGCATCCAGACCGCGTTCACGCGCATCGTCGCCGAGCTCTTCGCCTGCCCGCCCGCGCGCGTCTCCTATGCGCCGATCAACACCGACGCGACCCCGTTCGACCAGGGCACCAACGCCAGCTCGGCCATCGTCGTGATGGGCCAGGCGCTCGAGCGGGCGGCGCGCGACTGTATCGCGCGCATCCTCGATTTCGCCGCCGCGCAGCTTCGCTGCGAGGCGAAGGATTTGCGGCTCGAGAACTGGTCGGTGATCAAGGACAACCAGGCGCATGCGCTGGCGCCGATGATCATGCGCCATTTCGGCGGCACCGGCTTCGAGTTCGTCGGGCGCGGCTTCTTCAAGCCCGAGACCGATCATCACGCGCCGCTCGAGGCCAAATGCGTCTCGTGGGAGATCGGCTGGGGCGCCGCCGAGGTGGATGTCGACGAAGAGACCGGCCGCGTCACGGTCTGCAAGCTCGTGGTCAGCGGCGATGCCGGCCGCGCGATCCACAAGGATGCCTGCCGTGGCCAGGACGAGGGCGCGGCCATCATGGGCCTCGGCCAGGCGCTCTTCGAGACCATGCGCTTTGACGGGCCGGAGCTCGTGAACATCGCCGCCGCCAAGTACCGCGTGCCGCTCGCAAGCGACCTGCCCGAGACGTTCCGCGCCGTGACACAGGAGCAGGGCCATGGACCTGGGCCGTTCGGCGCCAAGGGCATGGGCGAGGCCGGCATGCTGCCGGTGGCCGCCGCCATCGCCAACGCGATCGAAGACGCGGTCGGAGTACGCATCACCTCGCTGCCGTTGTCGCCCGAGAAGGTCTTGGCCGCGCTCGACGCGAAGCGGCGCGGTCCGGACTCGTGGGCGGGCCCCGATCGCCCCTACGAAAAGCCGTGACGCCTCACCCGCGATACACCGGCGCGGGCTGGCTCAAGAACGCGTGCAGGATGTGATGGACCAGCCTGTGGTTCTTCTGCTGGAAGCGCGCATGCGAGATGCCGGGGAGGACGGCGAATTGCTCGTCGGAGTTCGGCAGCTTCGCGAAGAGCGCCGGCGCGTCCACGAAGCTCGCGATGCTGTGCCATTGCGCGCGCATCACGATCGTCGGTGCCGCGATCTTTTCGGGATCGACGACGGGCAGCTTCGCGCGCATGTCGACATAGGTGCCGGTCGGCACTGAGTCGTCGAGCGCGATCGCGCACCGATCCGATCTGGACCGGCTCGCCGCAATGGTTGATCGAGGCGCTGCGCCGCGCAGCAGGCGGACAACGCGAGTGAGCGAATGAGCGGCAATGAATTCAGTGTTCGGCCGCGATGCCGTCGTGGAAAGCGGAGACGACGGCGTGGAAGGCCTCGGGCTGTTCGCGGAACGGCAGGCTGCCCGCGCGGTTGATGACGTGGAACTGGGTCGCGCGCTGGCGCTCGGCGATCAGTTTGAACAGCGCCATGCCCTGCTCGACCGAGGCGAGCGGATCGTTGCGCGCCCAAACGAGCTGGACCGGAACCGGAAACGCGCGCTCGCGGCAATGGGCGTAGAGTCGCGCTTTCGCCGGCGCGATGCTGGCGAGAAAGCTTCGACCGGCGCCGGTGATCGCATCGCAATGCGGCGGCGCGCCGGCGCAGGCCGCGCAAAGGTCGAGGAGGTCTGGTGTGATGTGATGGGGCGCATGGGAGAGCCGCTCAAGCGCCCAGGCCTGCGCGGCGCGGCTCCATAGCGGCCGCGGCGGGTTGAGCAAGGCCAGGCTCGCGACGCTGTCGCCCGAGGGCGCCACGGCGCCGCCAGCGACGACGCCGACCGAGCGTATCTTTGCGGGTGCTTCGAGCGCCGACCACAGCGCGATCAATCCACCTTCGTCGTGGCCGACGAGATGGCAGGGTGCGAGCCCGAGCGCGTCGATCAATGCAAGCACATATCGCCCCGCACGATCGACGGCCGCGCCGCCTTCCGGTGCCGGCGTTTCGCCGAAGCCCGGGAGATCGGGCGCCGCGACGCGGCGGCCGGCGGCGAAGCGCCCAAGACACGGCGACCAGATATGCGCGCCGCTGCAGTAGAGCGTCGCACCCGAGACGCCGCCGTGCAGGAAGAGGATGGGCTCCCGCGCCGGGCCGCCTTGCACCACGCGTGTGCGCGTTCCCGCCGCCGCAACGAATTTCTCGGCGAGAGAGTTCATGCCGAAGCCCAGGCGGCGAAGTTGGCGAGCAGCGCGTTGAAGCGCTCCGGATGCTCGCGGAACGGAAAATGTCCGGAGTGATTGACGACGTGCAGCAGCGCGCGCCGCTCGTGCGCGGCCGCCATCTCGAAGAGATCTCGCGCGCCTTCGACCGCGGCGGTGCGATCGTTGGCGCCCCACACGAACTGCACCGGGCGCTGCAGACAGCCCTCGGCGAGCCAGGCCAGCGTCTCGCGCTTGTCGCGCGCGAGCGCGGGCAAGAAGCGCGATGTCTTGAGGCCCTCTTTCTCCATCTTGTCGACGCTGGCGCGGTATTTCGGCAGCGCCAGCACCTCCATCACCGCGTCGATCCAGGCCTCGGTCACGATCGCGCGGTCGTGGCAGTAATTCTCGTAGACCCAGCGCGCGCATTCGCGCGTGTAGGAGGGATGGGGCGGCTGCGCGAGCACGACGTCGTTGGTGCCGACGCGTGGGCTCAAGGTTCCGCTGTTCACGATTGTGAGCGAGCGGATGAGATGCTGCTGTTCGAGCGCCAAGCGCATCGCCGCGAAGCCGCCGCGCGAGTGACCTACGAGGTGCACGGGCGGAAGCTTCAATGCCTCGATGAAAGCCGCCGCGTGCCGCACCACCGCCGCCATCGTGTAATCGTCGCCGGGCGGATTGTCGGTGTGGCCCTGCCCCACCTTGTCGAACGCGATCGCGCGGAAGCGCGCGGCCAGCGGCGCGAGGTTGACATTCCAAGTGTAGGCGCTCGACGCCGAATCGGCGGTGCCGAAATTGCCGCCGTAGATGAAGACGATGGGCTCGCCCTGCCCCGCCTCGTGATAGCGCGTCCGGACTCCGCCGGCCTCGATCCAGCGGCCTTCCGGCAGCGGCGGATCCGGCGCCGGACTCAAGTCCGCATCCGCAACGGCGTCAGACCGGGAAGGCTTCGAGCAAATCGACCGGATCGCCGTAGCGCTCGGCGGCCTTCACGACGGCCGGATCGCGCAGCGACGTGAGATAGCCCTGATCGATCATGATCTGGTTGCCGGCCGTCACCGTGCTGTCGAAGGTGACGAGATCCATGTGCACATGCGGCTCTTCCCAGTTGGGCATCATGCGGCGGAGATAGGGCGAGGGCTTGGGGCCGTTGATGCCGAAATGGAGCCCGCCCGGCGAATTGGGGCCGGCGGGATAGATATCGAAGCGCGGTGCCTTGGGGTTGTGGCCGCAGCCCAGTTCCTCGAGCTTGCCGCCGATCACGAGGTCGCGGATCACGTCGGCCTCCATGCCGCGGCCGTGCACGGCCACGACGCGGTCATCCTTGAATTCGACGCCGATCTTCTCCTCGAACGGCTTGTCGAAGCCGACCGCCCATTGCGCAAAGACAACGCCGTTGATGGGCGCGCGCCGGCTCTCGTCGCCCATCACATAGGGCTCGTAGAGGTTGGGCCCGTGCGTCGGCAGGTAGTGGATGTAGCAGCCCGGCTCGTCGGCGAAATTGTGGCCGCGCCAGCGATTGTGCTTCAAGAGCCGGTCGCGCATCGCCTGGGTGTAGTTGATCTCGAACTGCGTGCCGCGCGGATCGGTGAACTTGAGATCGAAATCGCCCGATTGCGGATAGAGGCGCGCGGTCGCGCGAATGATCTCGCCGAGCACGTCGATGGGGAAGCGCGCCTGCGGCGTGTGCCAGAGATCGATGTTGCGGAAGAACGTGATCTTGATCCAGCGCTGGCCCTTCTTGCGCAGGCCAATGCAGTAGGGATCGATCACCGACGCGAACCAGGTGGAGACGACGAAGGTCGCGCGCTCCAGCATCGGCTTGGCCTCGTCGGGCACCTCCATGAGCTGGGTCGAGCGGCCCATGTAGGCGGCGAAGGTGGAGCCGCGGGCGCGCGCGAGCCCGTACACCGCCTGGATCACGCGCGGATCGAGCAGCGGATCGGTCAGCATCACCACGTGGTCGCCGGGCCGGATCGCGAAGACGCGGTGGAAATTGTCGAGCGCCGCCTGGAAGCCGGCCACGTCGGATGGCGGGTATTCGACCGGGCGCGGCAGCGCGCGGCTGGTCTTGGAGCGGAGGATGTCGGCGATCGAATTGGGGATCATGGCGGCTTCCTTCAGCGGCCCTGCAGCATGCGGCCGAATTTCGCCTCGAGGTCGTTGTACCACTGCGCCTTCTCGACCTCGGTCTTGACGTCGAAAGACGAGATCTTCCGGCCCTTGAGCAGCTTCGCGGTTTCGGTTTCGGGGATGAACGGGTTGCCGCGCTTGGCCACCTTTTCGTAGGCCAGGGCGCCTTCCTTGGATCCGAGCCAAGCCAGCAGCAGCTTCCCGGCATTGGGGTTCTTCCCGAACTTCAGCAGCACGCCGTAGAGGGGGCCCACCGGCACGGGCTCCAGGAAACGCCATTTCACCGGCGCGCCCTTCTCGATCGTCGGCAGCGCGGTGTGATAGATGCCGAAGATGATGTCGACCTCGCCGGCGCCGACCGACTGCGCGGCGGCATAGGTGCTGCGGAACAGCTTCGGCTTCAGCGCCGCGAACTTCTTGACATAGTCGGTCGTCTTCTCCTCGCCCCAGTCGGCGGCGAGGATGACGAAGCCGATCGCGCGCGACCACGTGCCGGCGCGGCCCGCCCATTTCGCAGCGACGAGCTCCTCGTAGGTCTTCGGCGCCTCGTCGTCCTTCACCTTGTTGGTGTTGTAGAGGATGCCGAACAGCGGCGTGGTGATCGCGATGAGGTATTCGTTCGGCGTTCGTTGCTTGGACGCCTCGACGCCGAGCGACTTCCAATCGACCGGACTCAGAAAACCGGACGATGCGTGGCGCATGCCCGAGGCGGGGCCGTCGAGCGTCACGTCCGCGGTCGGCCCGCCGGCGCGGCTTTCCTGCGTGATGCGCGCGGTCTTGGCGGCACCCGGCACCTCGAGATATTCGACCGATTTGACGAACGGATAGGCCTTCTGGAATTCGGCCAGGATCGCGTCGCCCTCGGCGCGCGGCAGGCTGTCGTACCAGACCACCTTGCCTTCCTTGGCGGCGGCCGCCTTCACCTGGTCGAGCGTCTCGGCCGCGCCGTGTCCCGCGAACGCGACGGACACGGCGAGCGCGGCCAGCCATCCGATCCTACGTGAAAACACGGAGCTCCTCCCTTGGTGAACCGGGCGCTCTTCGCGGCGCCGCATCCAAAAACGCTAGCACCCGTCACCAGGGGTGTAAACGCGCGGCCGCCGCACGGCTGTCATGCTTTTATATCTAAGGATTGGCCGATGCCGGCGCGCCGCGCCGCCTCGTAAAGCATCGCGGATGCGCCGACATACTCGAGCGCGGTGCCGCCCGAGCAGAAGACGGTGATCTCGCGCGCGTCGCGCCGCCCCATGACCCGGCCCGCGATCACCGAGCCGATGTCGCCCACGACGTGCTCGCGCGTTATTTCCCCGGCCGCGAGCGGGATCATGATCTCGCCCTTTTCGCCCCAGGCCTGGTCGAGATCGTCGACGACGACGCGGGCGCGCCGGATCGCTTCCGTATCCACCTCGCGCGCCTCGGGATAGTGCATGCCGACGAAGTTGCAATGCGTGCCCGGCGCGATCCAGGCGCCGTCAACGACCGGGTTGCGCGACGTGGTGACCGTCACCAGGATGTCGACGTTCATCGCGGCCTCGCGCGCCGTCTCGACCGGCACGGCGTCGAGGCCCGGCACCGCGCCCTTCGCCCAGGCGGCGAAGCGCTCGCGGTTTTCGCGCGTGCGGCTGAAGCAGCGCAGCGCGCGGATCGGGCGTACCGCGGCGAGGCCGAGCAGCTGCGTGCGCGCATATTGGCCGGTGCCGATCATGCCGACAACGGCGGCGTCCGCGCGCGCGAGATGGCGGGCGCCGACGGCCGCGGTAGCGCCCGTCTTCCACAAGCTCATGCTTTGGCCGTGCAGATGCGCGAGCATTTCGCCGGTCTTGGCGCTGAACAGCGCGATCCAGAGATCGATCGCGCCGCGGCGGAAGCCGGCGGTATAGAGCGGGACGCCGATGACGCCGAGGCCCTCGAGCACGGCGGCGGCCAGCTTGAGCGACGGGCCGCGATTGGCGGCGTTGGCCGTCCCCAACCAGAAATTCTGGCGCGGCAGCAATTGCAGGCGGCCCTCGCCTTGCTCGCGATAGGCGCGCTCGATCGCGTCGACGTAGTCGCGCATGCCGACAAGGCCGTCCTCGCCGAGGCGCGCGATGTGGTGCGTGTCGAGGAACAGCGTCATTGGCGGGTCTCATGCCTTTTCCGGCAGCAGGACGCAGCGCGCCGGATCGACCTCGATCACCACCTCGGTTCCGGGCACGAAGGCCGAGGACGGATGGCACCAGGCGCGGAGCTCGGCCCCGGCCGCCGCCACGACATGATCGGCGAGGCTGCCGAGGAAGATCTGCTCGACGATGCGGCCGCGGATGCGATTGGGTCCGCCCTGATTTGCGGCGGCTGCGGCGGCGGCGCGCAAGGTCACGTCCTCGGGCCGGATCGACACCAGCACGCGCGCGCCCGCAGCGAGCCCGTTCGGCAGCGCGCAGCGCAGGGTTCCGCCTTCGATCTCGACCAGCGCCTCCGCGCCCGACGCGCGCATAATCTTGCCGGCGATGAAATTCGTCGAGCCGATGAATTCGGCGACGAAGCGCGTGGCCGGGCGAAGATAAATCGAGCGCGGATCGCCTTCCTGCACGATGCGGCCCTGCTCCATCACCGCCACCACGTCGGACATGGCGAGGGCCTCGGTCTGGTCGTGGGTGACGTAGACGGTGGTGATGCCGAGTGCCTTCTGGATGCGGCGCAATTCGAGCCGCATCGATTCGCGCAGCTTGGCATCGAGATTGCTGAGCGGCTCGTCGAGCAGGAGTACGCGCGGCTCCATCACCAGCGCGCGGGCGAGCGCCAAGCGCTGCTGCTGGCCGCCCGAGAGCCGCGTCGCCGGCCGGCGCTCGAACCCTTCCATGCGCACCGTCGCCAGCGCCTTCGCCACGCGCGCGGCGACGTCGCTTTCGCGCAGCCGCTCGCCCGCCACGCGCAGCGGGAACGCGACGTTCTCGTAGACGTCCATGTGCGGCCAGATCGCGTAGGACTGGAACACCATCCCGATCTTGCGCCGGTTCGCCGGCACGAGGATGCGGCGGACCGAATCGAACACCACCGCGTCGCCGATGGCGATGAGGCCGCGATCGGGCGTCTCCAGGCCGGCGATGGAGCGCAGCGTCGTCGTCTTGCCGCAGCCCGAGGGTCCGAGCAGCGTGTAGAGCCGGCCCGGCGCGATGCGGAAGCTCACGCCATCCATGGCCGTGACGATGCGCCCGTCGTCGAGCGCGAATTCCTTCCGGAGACGATCGGCCAGCAGCATGGCGTCAGCGCTCGCGGCCGGCGCGGGTGAGCCAGGTCAGCACGGCGACGAGGCCGCCCAGGACGAGCATCAGCATCACCGCGATGGCGGCGGCCTGCCCCGGCTCGCCCTGATCCCAGAGGCTGTAGAGGATCGTCGACAGCACCTCGTTCTTGCGCGAGACCAGCATGACGGCGACGGAGAATTCGCGCAGCGAATGGACGACGAGCCAGATCAGCAGCGCGAAGATCGTAGGCTGGAGCAGCGGCACGACGACGCGGCGGATATTTTCGAGGAAGGTGGCGCCCGAGACCGAAGCGGCTTCCTCGAGCTCGTGATGCACCTGCAGCACGCCGGTCTGCATCATGCGCGCGGCCAGCGGCAGGAACACGATGAGATGGCCGAGCGCGATGATCCAGACCGTGCCGTAGATCGGGATCGCGCGCAGGCCGAAGAAGATGAAGACGAGCGCCACGCCCATCATCAGGAACGGGACGCTGATCGGAATCATCGACATCGCGTCGAGGATGCGCACCCAGCGGAGCCTCGAGCGCACGATCGTCCAGGCGACGAAGAGCGCCAGCGCCGTCGTCGCAACCGCGGCGGCCGTAGCGATGACCGTCGAATTGACGACGCCTTCCCAGAGCCGCGGATCGCCGAGCAGCGTGGCGTAGGATTTCAGCGAGAGCTGGGCCAGGAGCTTCGTCTGGAAGCCCGCGAAATAGGGGACGAGACTGGTCCAGAGCAGCGCCAGGAACGGCAGCACGACGGCGAGCGCGAAGTAGAGTGCTACGAACCCGGCCGCGACCGGCCGCCAGCGCCCGAGGCGGAAGCGCGCGGCCTTGTAGCCCTTGCCGCTGATCGTGGCGAATCGCTCGCTCTGCTGTGTCGCGCGGTAGTAGACGTAGAGGCCCACGGCCAGCAGCACGAACAGCGAGCTATTGAGCGCCGCGATCTCGCCATAGGCCGGCAGGCCGTTGGCCGGGTTCATGAGATTGAAGATCTCGGAGCTCATGACGTTGACGTTGCCGCGCTGGCCGATCACGGCCGGCACGTCGAACGTGAGCATGCCGACGATCATGAGGAGGGTCGTGACCGACAGCAGCGCCGGAACGAGGAATGGAAACGAGACGCGCCGCAAGGTTTGCCCGAAGGCGGCGCCCGCGGTGCGCGCGGCTTCCTCGTAGACCGGGTCCATGTTGCGCATCGCCGGCGCCAGCATCAGGAACGAGGTCGGCACATAGGCGAGGCCCTGGACGAAGATCATGCCGGGCAGGTTGTAGATGCCGATCGCCTTGGCGCCCTCGCCGAACAGCGCGCCGAGGAGCGAGGGAATGATGCCGATGCTGGGGCTCATCAGCAGCACCCAGCCGATCGCGAGCAGCAGCGGCGGCGTCGCCATCGGCATCAGGATGCCGGCGCGGAAGAGATCGCGCCCCGGCATGTCGGTGCGCTCGACGAGCCAGGCGAGGATCGCGGCAAGCGCGATGCCGAAGGCCGTGCTCCCGGCGGCGAAGATCAGCGTATCGGCGACGAGGCGGTAGGTCGAGGCCGCGCTCCAGACCTTGGCGAAATGCGCGAGCGTCCAGCCGTCGCTGAGCGGCAGGCCCGAGGGCCTGAAGCTCGACACGATCACGGTCAGGACCGGAACGACGGTGAGCACGAGCAGGAGTGCCGCGAGCGCAAGCGGAAGCGCGTAGCCGCGCCCCGCGCCGGCAGCGCGCCAGCCGCGCTGCGGCATCGCGATGCTTCCGCCGCCGGCCAGCGCCAGGCGCCCGTGCTCATGGCCCGTGGCCAATTCTTCCTCCCTCGATTCCCGCCCCTGCCGAGATCGGCCGGGGCCGGACCGTCAACCGCATCGGCGCCTTGAGGCGCTCTTTCTCACATCCAGGGGCGCGCTGCGCGCGCCTCGTGCGAGTCGACCAGACCCTCGACCGCGGAGCGAGGGCGCGCGCAGCGCGCCCCTACGCGTCGGTCGTTTCCATAGAAATCTAAGCAAGAGTGGCGCCGGGGGCGGAGACTGTCAACGCCGATCGGCTTCGCGCCGGGCGCTTTGCCATGCGGACGCAATGGCTTCGGCTTCCTCCGCGCGTAGCGCCGCGAGCGCCTGCTTCGACGATCCGCCCTGGCGCAGGAGCCAATCCTCCATGAACGCGACGGGATCGCGCCGGCGCCAGGCGGCGAGCTCTTCCTCGATGCCGGTGCGCGGCTCGCCGAAATGGCTGCTGTAGCCGCCCATGCGATAGGTCTCGCAATCGAGCATCGCGGGCCGGCCGGCCAGCGCCTCGGCGCGCGCCCAGGCCGTTGAATGGAACACGTCGAACGGATTGTTGCCGTCGACGGGGCGCGTGACGAAGCCGTAGGGCTGGACATAGGGCGCGATCGCGCGCTGCGCCCGCACTTGGTTCCACCCGGCGGAAACCTGGTAGCCGTTGTTCTCGACCATGAGCACGAAGGGCAGCTTCCAGACACCGGCGATGTTGAGCGCCTCGTGCAGGTCGCCGGCGCCGAGCACGCCGTCGCCGATGACGCAGACCGTGACAGTGCCCGAGCGCTCGAGGTGTTGCGTCAGCGCGTAGCCCGCCGCCGTCGGCGCCCAGCCGCCGATCATCGACGAGCTCGGCATGATGCCGAGACCCGGGAACGCGGCGTGGTGGAAAACCTCGCGCCCGCCCTGCTCCGATTCCGGAGCGCCGATCAGTTCGCGGAAATGCTGCTCGGCCGTGGCGCCCTTGCCGAAGACGATCGCGCGCGAGCGGTAGGACGGGAAGACGGCGTCGCCGGGCGCCAGCGCCAGCGCCGCCACGCCGAGCGCTTCCTGGCCGAGGCAGGGATAGGTGTTGCCGAGCACCGCGCCCTCTTTCTTGAGGCGCATGCAGAATTCCTCGAACAGCCGCGTGCGCAGCATGAGGCGCAGGAATTCGACGGGCGCGGCGCCGGGCGGCACGTCGTTGCGCTGGGCTGAAGGAGCGGTCATCGGCGACTCATGCGAGCAGTTCGCGCGCCGCGGCGACAATCGAATCGACCGAAGGCAGCACGTTTTCTTCGCGATTGTAGGGAAGAAACGTATCCGGCCGCGCCAGCAAGCGCGGCTGCCGCTTCAGCGCGCCCATCGGCAATTCGTCGAGCAGGCTCTGGATCGCGGGACCGTAGCCGCCGAGCGGCGGTTCTTCCTGCACGATGAGGACGCGGCCGGTGGCACGAGCCGCTTCGAGGATCGAGCCGCGGTCGAGCGGCTTCACCGCGCCGAGGCTCACGACGCGGAGATCGGCCGGCCTCTCCGACCGCGCAAGCCGTTCGGCCGCCTTCTCGGCGAGCACGGCCATGCGGCCAGCGGCGATCGCGGTGGCGTCGCTTCCCTTGCGCACGGTGCGGGCGCGGCCCGGCGGATCAGGGCGCGGGCCGCAGGGCCCCGACAGCGGATTGAGCGAGCGGTCTTCGAGGAACAGCGTCGGAACCGGCCGCGTGAACGCGTGGCGCAGCAGCCAATAGGCTTCGCCGGGGCTCGCGGGCATGGCGATGTCGAGATCGGGCACGTTCATGAACCACGAGAGGGTCACATCGGTGCCCATCGGCCCGTGACGCGAGAAGCGGTTGATCGGCGAGCGGATGACGAGCGGGCAGCGCAGCTGGCCGTTCGTGGCGTAGTGGAGCTTCGCGGCCGAATGCACGATCGAGCTGAACGCCACCGCGGCGATATCGGCATAGGCGAGTTCGATGACGGCGGTGTAGCCGTTCATCGCGGCACCGGCACCCATACCGATCATGGCACTTTCGCTGATCGGGCAATCGCGCACGCGCGCGGCGCCGAATTCGTCGATCAAGCCTTTGGTGACGCCGCCGATGCTGAACTTGCCGACATCCTGGCCGAGCACGAACGCCTTGGGGTTGGCGGCCATCGCCTCGCGCAATGCGCGCGCGATGGCCTCCTTGTAGGTGAACGTCTCGGCCGCGCTCACGCCGGAACCAGCGCCAGCACGCGCAGCGGGCTGCCACTGCCGCGCTTGATCTTGAGCGGCGCGGCGAAGATCACGGCGCCGGTGGGCGGCAATTGATCGAGATTGGTCAGGCACTGCAGCCCATAGCGCCCGGCGCCGTGCATGTAGTAGTGGCAGGGATAGGGCGGCTTCAGGTGAAACGCCTGGCCGGCATCGGTGCCGATCGTCTCGGTGCCGAAGCCGATCACGTCGCGCTCCTTCACCAGGAACTGCACCACGTCAGGGTCCGGCCCCGGCGTGTGCTGGCCGGTGTCGTCGAAATTCTGATAGGCGGCGGGATCGGTGCGTTTCGACCAATCCGTGCGCATCAGCACCCAGGAGCGCGCCGCGATCTTGCCGTGCTCGGCTTCCCAGTTCTTGACGAAATCCACGCTCAGCAGGAAGTCGGGGTTCTGGGCCGACTGCTTCGAACAGTCGAGAACGGCCGCGGGCGCGATGAAATCCTTGGGCGGAATCGTGTCGACCGCGTTGTTGGGCAGGTCGCGGCCGGAGATCCAGTGGACCGGCGCGTCGAAATGCGTGCCGGTGTGCTCGCTGAACGAGACGTTGTTCCAATAGCTCGCCGAGCCGCGCTCGTCGTAGCGCGATATCTCCTCGATGCGGAACGGCCAAGCCTGGCCCATCTCGGGCGGCAAGGTGATGGTGGGGAAATCGGGCGAGAGTGTGTGCGTCAGGTCGACGACGCGGATGCGGCCCGCCGCAAGCTCGCCTGCCAACTGGGTGAGGGCGCTCATCTATCGTCCTCCTTCACGGTACGGCGGCTTCGAGCTCGAGGGCCTTCGGATTCTCGCGCCAGCGCGCGAGCCAATCCTGCGCCACGTCGCCGGGATAGATGTCCTCGGTGCCGGCCTTGAGCGCGTTGACGATCGCGGTGGCAAGTGCGGTCGGCGCCAGCTTGGGCGGCAGCAGCAGCTGATTCCACTCGTCGTCGATGGGCCCCGGATAGACGTTGATCACGCGCACCCCGGTCGGCCGCATCTCGGCGCGCAGGCACTGCGCCAGCGAATGCGCCGCCGCCTTCGAGGCCGAGAAAGTGCCGTGCGGCGGGTAATTGCTGAGCGCGTATATCGAGAGCAGGTTCACCCAGGCGACCGCGCTGTTGACGCCGTCGGCGCCGCGCGCCTTCAACGCCGGCCCGAACTCCTGCGCGAGGCGCAGCAGGCCGAAATAGTTCACGTCCATCTCGGCACGGGCGGCGTCGGTGCCGTAGCGGCTCGAAATGCCGTAGGTGCGATGGACTTCCGCATTGTTGACGACGATGTCGACGCGGCCCGCGATCTCGCCGGCGATCTCGCGCACCGAGCGCTGGTCGGTCACGTCGAGCGAGAGCAGCGAGACTTGCGGAATCTTCTTGATCTCCTCGAAGCCGGGGAAATTCTTCCACGGCTCGGCGTTGCCGGCCCAGACGATGTCGGTCCCCGCGCTCACCAGCGCCTTCACGAGGGCCTGGCCCACCGCGGTCTTGCCGTCGGTGACGAGCACCTTGCGGAACTTCGGATCGCAGGTCATTTCGCGCATGATTCGGTCATCCGCCATGTTGGGCGTGTCGTGTTCGGGAAGGGCGACGAGTACGGCTTGCCCGGCGCGGTCGAGATGCGCGCGCACGCGCACCTTGGCCGGCGCGCGCGGCACGTCGGAATGAAGATGCGCCACCACGGTCACGTCTCCGGGCAGGCGCACCAGCCCCGCCCGCCACGGCGCGCGCTCGCGGAAGAACAGCTCGAGGCTGTGGCGGATGAGGGTCTCGGAGATCAGATCGCCGTCGCCGGCTTGCGGCTTCCAATCGAGCCGGTCGGAGAGGCAGCGGCGGCACACTTCGCGCGGCGGATACTGCACCGTGCCGCAATCGCGGCACACCTGCAGCTCCAGCCGGCCCTGCGCCGCGCCGCGCAGCAGGCCGAGCGCATAGCGGCTGCGTGCCGAAGGCGGCGGCACCGGCAGGCGCGTGCGCAGGATCGGGTTCTTGCGCTTGGGTTTTTGCAGCGGAGGCGTCACGGGATCGCTTCGCTCCTCTTCGCTTACGCGGCGGCCAAAATCGCG
>DATBLL010000289.1:0-15529 GCA_036555425.1 Alphaproteobacteria bacterium
GGAGATGCGCGCCGCAGGCGCGCCAGATTTCTATTTCGTGGCCTTGGTGTCTTCGTGGTGAATGCTTTTCTTCTCCCCGCCGCCTCGTTCCGCTTCAGGAATTTCGATACGCGCAAAGAAAAAGGGGGACGGCGCCGGGCCGTCCCCCTGTTCGCAGATTTGCGTGTTCGGCGGACGGCGTTATTCGGCGGCGCCGCCCGGGGCCGGGACGATGGTGACGAAGGCGCGGTCCTTGGCCTTGCGGTAGAACTTCACCGTGCCGGGGATGAGCGCGAACAGCGTGTGATCCTTGCCGATGCCGACATTCGGACCCGGGTGATAGGTCGTGCCGCGCTGGCGGACGAGGATCATGCCCGACTCTACAGCTTGGCCGCCGAAGCGCTTCACGCCGAGGCGCTGACCTGCCGAGTCGCGCCCGTTGCGGGATGAACCGCCTGCTTTCTTGTGTGCCATGATGTGCTCCTGATTCTCCGGCCGCGCTCGATCCGCAGCCGCTACTTCTTGCCCTTCTTGGCGCCGCCACGGGCGGAACCGCCCTTGGCCGGCTTGGCCTTTGCGGCACTCCTGGTCTTGGCCTTCGCCGCCGGCTTCGGCGCGGCTTCGGCCCTGCTCTCGCCTTCGGCTGCCGCGGCCGTCGGCTTCTCTTCCACCTTGGGATCGATCTTGGCTGGGGCGGTCGGCTTGGCGCCGCCGGTGAGGATCTCCTCAATGCGCAGCACGGTGAGGTGCTGGCGGTGGCCCTTGGTGCGCCGGTAGTTATGGCGGCGGCGCTTCTTGAAGATCACGATCTTGTCGGCGCGGTCCTGCGCGATCACGCGCGCCGCCACTGAGGCGCCCGAGATCAGCGGCGCGCCGACCTCGGCGCTGCCATCGCCCGAGAGCGACAGAACCTCGCCGAAGACGACCTGCTCGCCAGCATCGCCCGCCAGCCGCTCGACTTTGATGACGTCGTTGGCGGCGACGCGATATTGCTTTCCGCCGGTGCGGATGACGGCCTGGATCATGTGTTCTAACCGATTGGCGCCGTTCACAAAACAAAACGTCCGGCCGAGGCGCCCCCGGCCGGAACGGATGAAATATAGCGGGCGAGGAGGGGGTGTCAAGCCAATGGCGCGGTGCGGCAATGGTCGCAGCCTGAGCGTTGCGGCCGAGCCGGCGGCCCGGCAGCCTTGGGGAATTGGCGCTTGTTCGTCTTCCAGGCGCTCCCTAAAGTCCCGCGCCTTCCGCGCAATCGATCTGCCGGGGAGAGGAAATGACGGCGCCGCACAGCGCGAAAAAGGAGCCCGCCGGGCTCACGCTCGAAGCGGGCAAGACCTATGCGTGGTGTGCTTGCGGCTTGTCGCGGAAGCAGCCGTTTTGCGACGGCTCGCACAAGACGACCGAGTGGAAGCCCATCGTCTTCAAGCAGGAGAAGACCGAGGAGGTCTGGCTCTGCCAATGCAAGCAGAGCAAGGACAAGCCGTTTTGCGACGGCACGCACAACGGCTTATGAGCGTATTTTCAGCGTGATTACCGGGCACGGCGGGGTTTCGATGAAGCGATTGACGATGGCGGCCTTGGCGCTGGCGGGGCTCGGCGCGCTCGCCGGGTGCGGCGGCATTCCGAAGGAGCGCGGCATCTGCCCGCGCGTCGCGATCCTCGCCGACGCCGGCAAGATCACGAAGTTCCGCCCGGGTGCTTCCGAGACGCCGGAGAACGTGATGTTCAGCGGCCAGATGCGCGAAATCCGCATCACCTGCAAATACAACGACCAGCAATTGCTCGAGCTCGAGGCCGACGTCATCGTCACGATGGTCCTCGAGAAGGGCCCGGCCATGAGCGGCGAGTTGGCCGAACTTCCCTATTTCATCACCGTCACCGACCGGCGCGGCACGGTCTTGAGCAAGCGCGAATTCCCGCTGCGCGTGAACTTTTCAGGCAATCGCGCGGTCGAGCATACCGAGAAGAGCTGGCAGTATTACCGCCTGAGGCGCGGCTATTCCGGCATCGAGTACGAAACCTGGGCCGGCTTCCAGCTCGACGAGCGCCAGCTCGAATACAACCGGCGCACCGCCCAGCAATAGCGGCGCGGCGCGCTGATTTTTCGGCGGCCGGCGCCTTGACAAGAGGGGGTGCGGCGCTGGCTAATCCGCTCCTCGCACGGCCGAAGACCACGACGGGAGAGTGCCTTCCGACGCTGACGCGCCGGAACGCCGCCGAAGGAGCAACCGCCCCGGAAACTCTCAGGCAAACCGGACCGTCGGGCGAGGCGACTCTGGAAAGCGGGGAAGCAGGCGCAGGGCTTGCGACTCCCACCGAAGGAGAAAGCGGCGCTCCGTTTCGCGCGAGCGCGCAGCGAATCTCTCAGGTCCAAGGACAGAGGGGGCGTTCTCTCCGGTGTCCGCGTTGGCGGCGCCGGGGCGGCGCAACCTTGGGACCGGGGCCCGTGCTTTGAGCCAATCCGCGAGCGAAACGCTCAAGACCACGCCGCTGCACGCGCTCCACAAATCGCTGGGCGCACGCATGGTGCCGTTCGCCGGCTACGACATGCCGGTGCAATACCCGTCCGGCATTCTCAAGGAGCACGTGCAGTGCCGCACCAAGGCGGCGCTGTTCGACGTCTCGCATATGGGCCAGGCGGTCCTGCGCGGTGCCAAGGTCGAAGACGGGCTCGAGACGCTGGTGCCCGCGGACATCAAGGGCCTCGGCCTCGACCGCATGCGCTACACGCAGTTCACCAACGAAGAGGGCGGCATCCTCGACGATCTCATGGTCACGCGCCGCGCCGACCACCTCTTTCTCGTCGTCAATGCCGCGCGCAAGGACCACGATTTCGCGCATCTCCAAAAGCGCCTCGCGCCGCGGGGCTGCGAGCTCGCGATTCTCGCCGAGCGCGCGCTCCTGGCGCTGCAAGGGCCGGGGGCCGTTTCGGTGATGGCGCGGATCGTGTCCGAGGCGCAGGCGCTCGCCTTCATGTCGGGCGCCAATTTCGTTTGGAACAAGGTCCCGATCTTCGTCAGCCGCTCGGGCTACACCGGCGAGGACGGATTCGAGATTTCGATCCCCGCCGAAAGCGCCGAGACATTCGCGCGGCGGCTGCTCGAGGAGCCGGAGGTGGTGCCGGCGGGGCTGGGGGCGCGCGATTCGCTGCGCCTCGAAGCCGGGCTCTGCCTTTACGGCCACGACATCGACGAGACCACCTCGCCGATCGAAGCTGGGCTTGCCTGGTCGATCGCGCCGCGCCGGCGCGAGGAGGGCGGATTCCCCGGCGCCGCGCGCATCGAGCGCGAGCTCAAGCGAGGTGTCGCGCGCAAGCGCGTGGGCCTCAAGCCCGAAGGCCGCGTGCCCGCGCGCGAGGGCACCGAGATCACCGACGCGGCGGGCAAGCCCATCGGCACCGTCACGAGCGGCGGCTTCGGCGCCACCGTCGGCGGCCCCGTCGCGATGGGCTATGTGCCGCCGGACGCGGCAAAGCCGGGCACGCGCGTGAATTTCCTCGTGCGCGGCGAGGCCCGCCCGGGCGCCGTCGTCAAGATGCCGTTCGTCCCGCACCGCTACGTGAAGGGCTGAGGAGCAAGGGAGATCGTGATGGCGAAGAAATACACAAAAGAGCACGAGTGGATCGACGTGGCCGGCGATGTTGGCACGGTCGGCATCACCGACTACGCGCAAGAGCAGCTCGGCGACGTGGTGTTCGTCGAATTGCCCAAGGTCGGCGCCAGCGTGGCGCAGAACGGGCAGATCGCGGTGGTGGAATCGGTCAAGGCCGCGAGCGAGATCTTCGCGCCGGTCTCGGGCAGCATCACCGCCGTCAACGACGCGCTCGCCAAAGAGCCGGCGCTCGTCAACCAGTCGGCCGAGGACAAGGGCTGGTTCTTCAAGATCAAGATCGCGAAGCCGGCTGAGCTCGGTGCGCTGATGGACGCGGCCGCCTACAAGAAATTCACCGCGGGGAAGGCGTGAGACAAGCGGAGCGAAACCCATGAACGTCATCCCCGGCGGCGCGCGTCCCGGACTCGAGGCGCTCGAGCAGCGCGACGATTTCGTGCGGCGCCACGTCGGGCCCGGCGAGGCGGAAATGCGTGCCATGCTGGGCCTGCTCGGCGAAAGCTCGCTCGAGAAGCTCGTTGCCCATGCGATGCCAAAGGCGATCCTCGATCCGGCGCCGCTCGATCTGCCGCTGGCGATGACCGAAAACGGCGCGCGCCGCCTGCTGCACGAAACGGCGCTGCAGAACCGCGATTTCGTCTCGATGATCGGCCTCGGCTATTACGGCACGATCACACCGGCGGTGATCCGCCGCAACGTGCTCGAGAATCCCGGCTGGTACACGTCCTACACGCCCTATCAGCCCGAGATCTCGCAAGGCCGGCTGGAGCTGCTGCTCGCCTACCAGACCATGGTCGGCGATTTGACCGGCATGGAAATCGCCAACGCCTCGATGCTCGACGAGGCGACGGCAGCGGCCGAGGCGATGACGCTGGCCAAGCGCGTGGCGACGAGCAAGAGCCGCGCCTTCTTCGTCGCATCATCCTGCCATCCGCAGACGATCGCCGTCGTCGAAACCCGCGCCGAGCCGCTCGGCATCGAGATTGTCAAAGGCGATCCCGCGCGCGATCTCGATCCCGCCAAGGTCTTCGGCGCCCTCGTCCAATATCCGGAGACGACCGGCGCCATCGAGGACTACGGGGCGCTGGCCAAGTTGCTGCACGACGCTGGCGCACTGCTCGTGGTAGCGACCGACCTCCTCGCGCTGACATTGCTGGCGCCGCCGGGCGAGTGGGGTGCTGACGTCACCGTCGGCTCAAGCCAGCGCTTCGGCGTGCCGCTCGGCTTCGGCGGACCGCATGCCGGATTCCTCGCGACGAAGGACGCGTACAAGCGCTCGATGCCGGGCCGCCTCGTCGGCGTCTCGATCGATGCCAAGGGCCGCACCGCCTATCGTTTGGCGCTGCAGACGCGCGAGCAGCACATCCGGCGCGAGAAGGCGACGAGCAACATCTGCACCGCGCAGGTCCTGCTCGCAATCATCGCCACGCTCTATGCCGCCTGGCATGGACCCGCCGGGCTCCAAACCATCGCGCGCCGCACGCACCGCTTCGCCGCGATTCTCGCCGAAGGCTTGAGGCGGCGCGGCCACGCGCTCGCGCACGACCCCTTCTTCGACACGATCACGCTCCGCGCTCCCGGAAAAGCCGACGGCTTGGTCGCGCACGCACTCGAGCACGAAATCAATATCCGTAAGGTCGACGCCGATACGGTCGCGATCGCCTGCGACGAGCTCACCACCCGCGAACACGTAGCGGCGCTGATGCATACGTTCTCGGCGGGCGGTGAATCGTTCGGCAGCGGCAAAACGGCGCTGCTTGAGGAGATCGAGCGGCTCGACCGCGAGGCGCCGGAGCGTATTCCGGCCGCGCTGCGCCGGCGCTCGAAGTTCCTGACTCACCCGATCTTCAACTCGCATCACTCGGAAACCGAGATGATGCGCTTCCTGGCGCGGCTCGCGGAGAAGGACATAGCGCTCGACCGCTCGATGATCCCGCTCGGCTCCTGCACGATGAAGCTCAATGCCGCCGCCGAGATGGAGCCGGTGACCTGGCCGAAATTCGCCGACATCCATCCCTTCGCGCCGGCCGATCAGTGCCGCGGCTATGCCGCGCTGCTCGGCGATCTCGAAACCTTGCTCTGCCGCATCACCGGCATGGCGGCGGTGACCCTGCAGCCCAATGCCGGCTCGCAGGGCGAATATGCGGGCCTGCTCGTCATCCGCGCATTTCATAAGAGCCGCGGCCAGGGCCACCGCAACATCTGTCTCATCCCGAGCAGTGCGCACGGGACCAATCCGGCGAGCGCCACCATGGCCGGGATGGAAGTCGTCGTCGTCGGCTGTGATGCCAATGGCAACATCGATCTCGCCGACCTCGCCAAGAAGGCGGAGGCCCACCGCGGCAAGCTCGCGGCGCTGATGGTCACCTATCCCTCGACCCACGGCGTGTTCGAGGAAGGCATCGTCGAGATCTGCCGCACCGTCCACGCCGCCGACGGCCAGGTCTACATGGACGGCGCCAACATGAACGCGCTGGTGGGCTTCGCCAAGCCCGGCGCGTTCGGGCCCGACGTGCTGCATTTGAATCTGCACAAGACCTTCTGCATCCCGCACGGCGGCGGCGGCCCCGGCGTCGGGCCCATCGGCGTGAAGGAGCATCTGGCGCCGTTCCTGCCCGGCCATCCGTTGCGCCCCGAATGCGGCGGCAAGAACGCGATCGGCCCGGTCTCAGCGGCACCCTGGGGCAGCCCGCTCATCCTGCCGATCCCCTGGGCCTACATCCGCATGACGGGCGACGCGGGGCTGAAGCGCTCGACCGAAGCGGCGATCCTGAGCGCGAATTACGTGGCCGCGCGCCTCGCGCCGCATTATCCCGTGCTCTACACCGGCAAGAACGGCCGCGTGGCGCACGAGTGCATCATCGATCTCCGGCCGATGAAGGATTGGGCTTCGGCCGAGGACGTCGCGAAGCGGCTCATGGATTTTGGCTTCCACGCGCCCACTATGTCGTTCCCGGTCGCGGGCACCTTGATGATCGAGCCGACCGAGAGCGAATCGAAGGCCGAGCTCGACCGCTTTTGCGAGGCGATGATCAAGATCCGCGACGAGATGCGCGCGGTCGAAAGCGGGCGCTGGCCCAAGGACGACAATCCGCTGGTCAACGCGCCGCACAGCGCGGCCGACCTGCTTGCGGAGGCGTGGAAGCATCCCTATACCCGCGCCGAAGCCGCGTATCCGCTTCCCTGGGTCATGGGCGGCAAGTATTGGCCGCCGGTCGGGCGCATCGACAACGTCTATGGCGATCGCAACCTGGTCTGCGCCTGCCCGCCCATGGAGGCCTATGCGGCGTGAAGCTTCGGAGTAGGGCGATGCTCGGCGTCGAGACGCGCCGCGGCACTTGGGTGACGGCAATCGCGGCGGCGCTGGCGCTCGTTCTCGCCGTGCCCGAAGCCGCGCGCGCCGAGGCCACGCCCAAGGATCCCGAGCTCGCCGCCGCCACCCGCGCCTACGGCGTCGGTGAGTTTCCGGAAGCGGCGAAACTGCTGCGCCCGCTCGCGGAAAAGGGCACGCCCGCGGCGCAATTTCTCTACGGCGAGATTCTCTTCTTCGGCCTCGGCGTCGAGCGCAACGACACGCAGGCTGCGAGCTGGTACGCGGCGGCCGCGCGCGCCGGCAATACCGAAGCGCAGTATCGGCTGGGCTATCTCTATGCGACCGGGCAGGGCGTCGCCTACGACGCGGTGGCCGCCGAGCGCAATTGGCTGGCGGCGGCCAACAAGGGCCATCGCGGCGCCATCGTCGCCCTGGGCGATTTCTACCACGAGGGCCTCTACCGCAAGGAGGACGAGGTGCTGGCGCGGCGCTGGCTCAACCGCGCGTCCATGACCGGCGACACCGAGGCGATGTACAAGCTCGGCCGGCGCCTGATGACCCCCGAGAAGATCGCGACCGATTACCGCCGCGCCTATGCCTGGCTCTACATCGCCGCCTATCGCGGGCATCGCGAGGCCAAGAGCTACATCGAGAAGCACAAACGCTTCTTCGCGCCGCACGAAATCCGCCGCGGCACGATCTGGGGCAAGGCCTTCATCCAGAAAGGCACGCCCGTCCCGGCGCCGCCGGGGGAGAGCTGAGCGCGCTCGGGGCCTGCTGCGTCACCTCTCATCGGGGGCCGTTGCGTACCGGGTTGGCAAGCCTCGGTCTTGCCCGCGAAACGATCACTATCGTGGCGCGCGCCGCGCCACTCTGACCTGCATAGATTGTCGAGGTGTGCTGCGTTGTCTGCCTGGTTCGAATTTCTCGCCTGCGCCGCCGTCATCGGTGTTGCGGGCTTCGAATTGGCGCGCTACGCCGATGCCGTCGCCGAGCGTACCCGGCTTGGCGGCACGTGGGTCGGCATGGTCCTCTTAGCCACGGTAACCTCTCTCCCCGAACTGGTGACGGCGATCAGCGCGGTCACCGCCGCCGAGGCCCCTGACATTACCATTGGCGACGTGCTGGGCAGCTGTGTCCTCAACCTAGCCATCCTCGCTGCAGCCGAATTTTTCCTTCGGGGCGAACCGATCTTTGTCAAGGCGAGCCAGACCCACATCATTTCGGGCGCATTCGGGGTGATCCTGCTCGCCGTTGTCGCCATGGATCTCGCGAATCCGGATGTGGCCAAATTCTCGATCGGCCATGTGGGGCTCGACTCCCTGGTCATTGTCGTTCTCTACACAGTTTCGGCGCGAACGGTTTTCATTCACGAAAGCCGCGTCGCCGAACGTCAGGCTGCGGGTACAACCAGAACATCGCAGGGCGGATGATTTAGGAACGCCGCCGCGATGCTGCCGAGCAGCGCCTGAGCGACGGCGGATCGGCTGTGCGTGCCGAGCACGAGCAGGTCGGCGGCCGCGTCGTGCGCTTCCTTTCCGATCACGTCCGCCACCGCGCCCTCGCGCACGATGGGAGAGAGAAATCGGATCCTTGTTCCCTTGTCGCCTGTGGAGCGCGTTTGGCCGGCGAGCAGTTCCGCGAGCCCGCGCTCGTGCGCTTCCCTGTCTCTCGACCGTCCCTCGCGACTCCCGATAAGACCTGCGAGCGATCCAAAGTATGCGTGAACAAGCTGAAATGTCGCCGTTGGAGCAATGCGCGATCGCTGCGTGGTGACAGATCCGTAGCAAGAAGAATGGTTCGAATTCGACGCCGCTTCGCGGATGCCCGCGGTGTTGGCAATTTCCGCATTATTCCTCCCCACCGAAGAGCTGCACTCTAAGAGCAATGAAGTCCGTCGGAGCAGGACTTCGCATTGCGCTGTATCAAGCGTGCACCACGCGGCGAACGGCGGGACATCGCCGGACACTTCGGCATTTACCTATGAATACCCCTGCTACGTCGCCGCTGATACGCGCTGCCCTTGTCGCAATGACCGACAAAAAAGGGCGCCTGCATTGGCGCCCTTTGCATTTCGCGATTGGGTTCGCCGCTACTGCAGCCTGCGCGGTAGCTCGGCGATCGCGTCGCTGACGAGCGACTGCGCCTTCGCCGGATCGAGCTTCTCGGTCAAGATTTTCTGAGTCGCGGCCACCGCCAGGTCGGCGGCGATGTTGCGCACTTCGGACAGCGCCTGGGCCTCGGCCTGGGCGATGCGGTCGAGCGCCTGCTGCTCGCGGCGCTTCAAGGCGGCGGCCAGCTCGGTCTCGGCCTTGGCGCGCACGCGCTTTCCCTCTTCCTCGGCCTGCTTCACCATCGCCTGGGCCTCGCCCAGCGCCTCGCGCTGCTTCTTCTGATACTCGGCCAGAAGTGCCTGCGCCTCGTCGCGCAGGCGCTGCGCCTCGTCGATCTCGGCCTTGATGCGCGCGGCGCGGGCGTCGAGCCCACCGACCAGGGCCTTCCGCGCCTTCCACACCATGAAGCCGACGAAGACGATGAAGGCGATGAGGACCCAGAACTCGGCGCCGTGGATGTCGAACAGATCCTTGGCCCAAGCCGAGAGCGTGCCCGGCGCCGCCGGCTCCTTGCCGGCCGCGAGCAGCAGCGCGAGCGGGTCGTCGAGGAGCGCCGCGGAATTCCCGATCATGCGCCGCGCTCCTTCGCCACGGCGCCGACGGCGCTTTGCGCCGCCGCCGCGTCGACCTTGATGCCGATGAGCCGCTCGGCCGCCGCCTGCGCCAGCTCGGCCGAGACGCGCTCGACGTTGGCGAGCGCCGTCTTCCGCGCCGCCTCGATGCGCTCCTCGGCGCCCTTGATCTGCTGCGCCAGCTTCTGGCCGAGCGCATCCTGGGCCGCGGCGGCCTTCGCCTGCGCCTCGTCGCCGACTTTGCGGAGCAGCGCCTGCGCCTCCTCGCGGCCCCGGGCGACGGCCGCCTGATACTGCGCCAGCGCCTTCTCGGCCTCGGTCTTGAGCGCCGCCGCCTTCTCGAGATCGCCCTCGATCTTGCGCCGGCGCGCGTCGAGCACCTCCGTCACCTTCGGCAGGGCGACCTGCCGGAGGAAGATGAAGAGCGCCACGAACGCCACCACCAGCCAGAAGATCTGGGAGAGGAAGGTGTCGAGCTGCTGTATTTGCGGCATTGATGTTCCCTTCGGGAACGACGCTCGGCCCTTGTCGGGCGACTTAGCCGAACAGGATGATGAGCGCGATGACGAGCGCGAAGAGCGCGATGGCTTCGACGAGCGCGAAGCCCAGCATCGTCATCGTGAACACGTCGTCGCGGGCCGAGGGATTGCGGCCCACCGCCTGGATGAACGAGGAGAACACGTTGCCGATGCCGATCCCCGCGCCGATGAGGCCGATCACGGCCAGGCCGGCGCCGACCGCCTTCATGGCGGTGAGGAAGGTCGCAGCGTCCATTGTCGGGGTCCTTTCGTCAGGTTGAAGCCGGAAGCGGGAGCCGCGCCGCTCAGTGCAGATGCAGCGCGTCGTTAATGTAGAGACAGGTCAGGATCGCGAACACATAGGCTTGCAGGAACGCGATCAGGATTTCGAGGCCGGTCAGGGCGGTGACGAACGCCAGCGGCACGATGCCGGCGACGCCCAGCGCCGGCACGAAGCCGGCCAAGACCTTCAAGAGCGTGTGGCCGGCCAGCATGTTGGCGAAGAGCCGCACCGAGAGCGAGATCGGCCGCGAGAAGTAGGAGATGAGCTCGATCGGGATGAGTAGCGGCCACATCGCGATCGGCACGCCCGGCGGCACGAAGAAGCTGAAGAAATGGATGCCGTGCTTCGCGAAGCCCAGGATCGTCACCGAGACGAACACGACGGCGGCCATCGCGAATGTTACGGCGATGTGGCTCGTGAAGGTGAAGAAGGAGGGGATCATGCCCAGCATGTTCCCGAAGAGGATGAACATGAAGAGCGTGAAGATGAGGGGGAAGTATTTCCGGCCCTCGCTCCCCACCGTCTCGCGGATGAGGTTGGCGACGAACTCGTAGGCCATCTCGGCGATCGATTGCAGGCGCCCGGGAACGAGGCCACGCCGGCCCATGCCCGCTGTCATCAGCAGGCCGACCAGCACCACCGCGACGACCATGAACAGCGCGGAGTTGGTGAAGGAAAGGTCGACGTCGCCGATCTTGATCGGGATCAGCGGCTTGATCAGAAACTGTTCGAGCGGCGAATGTTTTTCCGCCACGTGACTCCCCTTGAGGCCCTAATCCGCCTTCTTGCCGTCGCCGGAACCGCGCGCGCGATCCTTCGGCTTGTAACCCACTTGGTGGCCGAGTCCGGCCACCGCGCGATAGACGTTCATCATGCCCGCCGCCGCGCCCAGAACGAAGAACGCGATCATCAGCCACGGCTTCGTGCCCAGCCAGCGGTCGAGGAGCCAGCCGATGCCGACGCCCACCGCGATGCCGGCGACGAGTTCGGTGCCGATGCGCAAGGCAAAGGACAGCCCCTTGCCTCGCTCGCTCCCCGGCGCCTCGGCCGGCGGCCGCCGCGACTCGGCCTCCTTCAGCCGGGCTTCGAGCCGGGCGAGATCGGAGGGTTTTTCCTTGTCGGACATGGCGGGCCGGCGACGAGATCCCCGGCGCCCCTCTCTGGGCACAACGGCAATGGCCGGGTGCGAGCCCGGCCACGACCAAGCGGCAAGTTACGGAACCGACCCCCGAGGGTCAAGCCAGAGGCGCGTCGCGAAAAGCGCGGCAAAGCGCTGATTCCGGCGCAATTTCGAAGGTGCGACGTTTCGGCTGCGCCGGCGCGCCGCAGACGGCCGGCGGCGCCCTCGGCCGCGGTTAATCCCGGAGCAGAAACCCGCCGACGATGGGGTTGACGAGCTTCGGGTGGGTGAGCGGCGACATGTGCCCGCCCTCGGGCACGAGCGCGAACTCCCAGCCGCCGCCGGCCAGCGCCAGCAGCTCGACGACTTCGCGCGACGAGCGCTTGGTCTCCGCCGCGCAGACGACGAGGGTACGCCGCGGCAGGGCTTCGCGCCACTGCGCGAGCGTCGTGCCGCCGGCGAAGGCGGCGCCGAATTCGTGGCGGACGAGGCCGACCGCGTGCACGAAGGCTTCCTTCCTCTCGGGCGGCGTCGCCGCCCAGGCCGCGTCGCCGGCCCAGTAGCCGATGAACTGCTCGGCTGCCGCTTCGGGCGCAAGCTGCTCCATGCCGTCGGCCACCGCCGCGATCTCGGCATGCGCTTCGCTCCGCCCGCCGGCCGCGAGCAGCGAGAAGAGGCTGGGCTCGATCAGGATCAGCCTCGCCGCCCGCGCGTCAAGGCGCCGCGCCGCCTGCATGGCGACGGCGCCGCCGAAGGAGTGGCCGACCAGCGCGACGCGCTCGGCCCCGGGCGGCAGCGCGGAGAGGACGAGATCGGCATAGTCGTCGAGCGCCGGCGGCTGCTCGGCCGCCCATTGGGGCGTGCGGCCGTAGCCGAAAAGATTGATCGCGCGCAGGCGGTAGCGGTTCTGCAGCGTCTCCATCAGGCCGCTCCACTGGCGCGCGCCCGACATGCTGGCGTGGACGAGGACGACGAGCGGCCCGCTGCCGGCCTCGACGTAGTTCACGGTGAATTCGCGGTTCGACATGGCGAACATCCATGGAAGGCGTGTTGGACTGCTTCGGCGCGAACCGAACACGGCGCCGTCGCGCGCGATAGTTCAGAATGTGTAGCGCCGGCGCTCGCGACGGATGATCACGGGATCAGCGCGCTCGCCTGTGGCTTCACGAATGCTCGGGGGCGGCCGGGCGGCGTGCGGCGGCGGACGTATCGGCGCTGCGGCCCGGGATCGGGATGAGCATGCCGACGCGCCGGCGATAGGCGCGATACTGCTCGCCGAAGAGGTCGATGAGATCGCGCTCCTCCAGGAAGATGCCGATCAGGATGTAGCCCGTCGTCGCGACCGCAAAGAATAGGTGTCCCGCGGTCATGACGGGGGTGGCCCAGAACGCGAAGAGGAAGCCGAGATAGAGCGGGTGCCTGACCCAGCGATAGAGCAGCGGCGTCCTGAACGTGGGCGCCGGCAGGTCGGCCCCGAACAGCCGCGCGAACACCTGGCGCAGGCCGAACAGCTCGAAATGATTGATCAGGAAAGTGCTGAAGAAGGCCAGCGCCCAGCCGAACCAGAAAAGGACGACGAGGATGCCGGCGGCGATCGGCTGATCCACGGTCCAGATCGCTTCGGGGAGCGGGCGCCACTGCCAGAACAGCAGCAGCAGGGCGCCGCTGGCGAGCAGCACATAGGTGCTGCGCTCGACCGATTTCGGCACCAGGCGCATCCACCAGCGCTTGAAACCCGGGCGCGCCATCACGCTATGTTGAACGGCGAAGAGGCCGAGCAGCAGCGCGTTCGCAACGAGGGCCGCGGCGAGCGGCCCTCCCGCGCCCGAATCGATCGATTTCGGCACCACGAGGTTGCCGACGAAACCTATCCCATAGAGAATCGTGCCGAGGAACACGAAATAGGCGGCGACGCCGTAGACGACTGCGAGCAAGCGGCCCATATTCAACTCCAGCGTGAGACACGTCACAGACGGCGGGCCGCCATTTGGATTAAAGCAGCCCCCGTCGGTCGCGAGGGTGGGAATGTCGAGGAGCCCTCGCATCGGCACAATGATTGCGACTCCGCGAATCTTGACCGGGACGCCGAGCAGGGCGGCCCAAGGGGCAGACGACCACCGTAGCCACGAAAGGTGGTGACCCATGGACGTTCTCTCCGATGCGCTGCGCATCATCCGTCTCACGAGCGCGGTGTTCTTCACCGCCAAGTTCACGTCGCCCTGGTCCGTGACCTCGCCGCCCGCCGAGCGGCTGCGGCCGATCTTCGCGCCCGAGGCCGAGTGCATGGCGCTCTTCCATATCCTCGCCGAGGGCGCGCCGTGCTGGATCGCGATCGACGGCAAGGCGCCGATCAAGGTGTCGCCGGGCGACGTCATCATCTTCCCGCAGGGCGACCAGCACGTCATGACGAGCGACCTGGCGCTCCCGGCGCCCCCGTTCGAAAAGAGCCTGCGCGGACTGGTCACCACGCGCGAGAACACGGCGCCCGGCTGTCTGCCCGCGCTGCGCTATGGCGGCGGCGGGCCGGTGACGAACCTCGTCTGCGGCTATCTCCATTGCGACCAGCGCTTCAACCCGCTCTTCGGCGCGATGCCGCAGGCGATCTGCGTGCGCGTGCGCGACGGCGCGGCGCTGGTGCAATCGACCGGCGCCACCACCGAGCTGCGCCAGATCGCGATGCCGCCCGAGACCGCCAACTGGCTCGAGACGACGCTGCGCTATACCGTCGCCGAGGCGCAAGGCGCCGGCGCGGCGAGCAGCGCCATGCTCGCGCGCCTGACCGAGCTGATGTTCGCCGAGGTGATGCGCCGCTACGTCGAGCACTTGCCGGCGGGCGAATCCGGCTGGCTCGCCGGCCTCCACGATCCGCAAATCGGCCGCGTGCTGAAGCTGATCCACGCCGAGCCGGCGCGCGACTGGACCGTGGCCGCGCTCGGCAAGGCGGCGGGTATCTCGCGCTCGGCGCTGGCGGAGCGCTTCGCCGCCCTCATCGGCGAAGCGCCGATGCGCTACCTCGCCGGCTGGCGCATGCAGCTGGCCAAGCGCCTGCTGCGCGAGAGCGGGCAGAGCGTGGCCGAAATCGCGGCGGCGGTCGGCTACGAGTCCGAAGCCGCCTTCAACCGCGCCTTCCGCCGCCTCGTCGGCAAGCCCCCCGCCACCTGGCGCGATGGAGACAAGGTGGCCGTGGGCGGGCCGCCTTTCGTCGGGGCGGGTCTCATACCAGCCGACGTAATTCCTGACTCGCGAGTGGGATTCACAGGCGGGTGTGGATGTGATTCTCTGAGGCGATTGATTCGCTTGGGGGAATCGTCATGGCGCTGGAGGTCAGACGAGGCGAGCTTTCGCCCGAGGAGTTGCGGCAGGAGGCGCGGCGGACGAAGGAGAGCGACCAGGCGCGCCGGTTGCTCGCGGTTGCCCTGGTGATGGAGGGGGCGACACGGACGGAGGCGGCGCGGATCACGGGCATGGAGCGCCAGACGCTGCGGGACTGGGTGATCCGCTACAACGAGGAGGGCGTGGAGGGGCTTCGCGATCGGCCGCGATCGGGACGGCCGTCACAGTTGACGCCGGCGCAGCTTTGCGAGCTGGCGCAATTGGTCGAGGACGGGCCGGATGTGGACGTGCACGGCGTCGTGCGCTGGCGCTGCGTCGATCTTCAGGCCCAGATCAAGGACCGCTTCGGCGTCGAGGTGTCGGAGCGCCATGTCGGGCGGCTGTTGAAGCGGCTCTCCTTCACGCATCTTTCGGTGCGCCCGCGCCACCCCGAAGCGGATGAAGCCGCGCAGGCGGCGTTTAAAAAAACTTCGCCGCCCTCGTAAGGGACGCGCTGCCCGCGGCCGCGCGCGACAAGCCGCTCGAGATCTGGTTCCAGGACGAGGCGCGGATCGGCCAGAAGGGCACGCTCACCCGCGTCTGGGCGCGCATAGGCTCGCGCCCGCGCGCGCCGCGCGACAGCCGTTACGTATGGGCCTACCTCTTCGGCGCCGCTTGCCCGGAACGCGCGACTGGCGTCGCCCTCGTC
>DATBLL010000027.1:0-4803 GCA_036555425.1 Alphaproteobacteria bacterium
CCCCGTGCCGCGCGAACTCCACGGCGAGGGCCTTCATCATGGCGATGAGCGCCCCCTTCGTGGCGGCATAGTGCTCGCCGCGCGCCTGGCCGGAGATGGCGGCCAGGCTCGACGTCACCACCAAGGAGCCCCCGTCCCCGCGCCGGGTCATGTGGCGGGCGGCCGCGCGCAGCGTGAAGAAGGCGCCGTCGAGGTTGACGGAGAGGACGCGCCGCCATTCCTTGCCGTCGAGGTCGAACATGCTCTTGGCGCGCCCGGTGACGCCGGCATTGGCGAAGCAGGCGTCGACGCGCCCCAGCCGCTTCACGGTCTCGGCAAGCGCTGCTTCAGCCGCGCCCTCGTCGCTGACGTCGACGACCAGCGCCTCGATCCTGCGCCCGGTCTTGGCGAGGCGCGCCTTGGCCGCCTCGTTCTTCCTGGCACTGGTGCCCCAGAGGCAGAGATCGGCGCCGGCTTCGGCCAGCGCCTCGGCCATGCCGAGGCCGATGCCGCCATTGCCGCCGGTGACCAGCGCCACCTTGCCGGTGAGGTCGAACAGTTTGTACATGGATGCCCTCTCTGCTGCGCGGCGCGCCCTTGCGCGTCTACCCTGCGGGCCATGCAGCGAAACTACTTTACACGCTGCCCGCCCTCTCCGAGAAATCCTCTCGCGCGAGGGAGGAAACGCATGCCGGCCAAGTACGAGGTCGTTCCCGACTACGTCCACATCCAGTTCCCGGAAACCGCGGCGTTCCAGGAGACCTACGGCTTCTCGGGCTCGCAGGGCATGATCAACTTGGAAGGGCTGCGCCTGCTGCCCAAGGGCAAGCCGTCGAAGACGCTCGTCGTCTTCATGCACCCGGCGACGACCTTGCAGCTGCTGCCGATGCCGCGCGCGCTCACGGCCGAGGGCGTGCACGTGCTCTGCGCCGCCAGCCGCTACGTCAAGAACGACACGCCCCTCATCATGGAAAAGGTCGTGCTCGACCTCGGCGCCTACATCCGCCACGCCAAGGAAAAGTGGGGCTACGAGAAGATCGTGATCTGCGGCTGGAGCGGCGGCGGCTCGCTCTCGCTCTTCTACCAATCGCAGGCCGAGAACCCGACCGTGACGCACACGCCGGCCGGCGACGCGGTCGACATCAAGGGCGCCAAGCTCATCCCCGCCGACGCCATGACCTTCCAGGCCGCGCACATCTCGCGCGCCGAGATGCTGGTCGAGACGATCGATCCCTCGGTCAAGAACGAGCTCGACCCCGACGACCGCATCCTCGAATTCGACATCTACAACCCCAAGAATCCGAACCAGCCGCCCTATTCGGCCGACTATGTGCGCGCCTATCGCGCCGCGCAGCTGGCGCGCATGCGGAAGATCACGGCGACGGTGAAGGAGATGCTCGAGCGCTTGAAGAAGCGCGGCGGCGCCGAGATGGAGCGCGGCTTCATCACCCACCGCACCATCGCCGATCTGCGCTTCATGGACCCGGCGATCGACCGCAACGACCGGAGGCCGCGCTGGTGCTGGGTGGGCAATCCCGAGACCGCGAATACCGGGCCGGTCGGCCTCGCGCGCTTCTCGATGCTGCGCTCGTGGCTCTCGCAATGGTCGATCGACGACACGCGCGCCCACGGCGTGAAAAGCGCGGCCAACATCACCGTGCCGTTCCTGGCGATCGAGAACAGCGCCGACGACGCCGTGCCGCAGCCGCACACTGGCAAGATCCACGCGGCGGCCGCGAGCAAGGACAAGACGATGAAGATCATCAGGGGCGCCACGCACTACTATCAGGGCCAGCCCGAGCTCTTGAAGCAGGCCATCGAGATCAATCTGGACTGGATGCGCGCGAGGAAGCTGTTGGACGCGTAGGGGCGAACGCCATGACGGCTGCACAGAAATCCTACGACGGCATCGTCATCGGCGCCGGCCATCACGGCCTCATCCTCGCCGCCTACATGGCGCGCGCGGGCTTGAAGATCCTGCTCGTCGAGCGCCGGCTCATGTATGGCGGCGGGCTCGCCACCGTCGAGGCGACGCTGCCCGGCTTCTATCACAACAGCCACTCGATCAATCATTTCCACATCACGCATACGCCCTGGTTCCGCGATCTCAGGCTCGGCGAGAAGGTCGGCTACGTCACGCCGTTCTACGAATTCGGCCAGCCGCACCCGGACGGCACCGCGCTCGTCTTCAGCCGCGATCTCGAGACGACGTTGAAGAGCGTCGCGCACTTCTCGAAGAAGGACGCGGCCACGTTCCGCGAGTGGAACGCCAAGGCCGAGGCGCTGACGCGCGACGTGCTGCTGCCCGAGCGCTTCTCCGAGCCCCTGCCCGCGGCCGAGCGCGAGGCGCTGCTCGCGAAGACGCCGCTCGGCCGCGAATTCGTCGCCATCACCAAGCGCGAGCCCTTCCAGCTCGTGAACGAGCTGTTCGAGCACGAATGGGTGAAGCTGCTGTTCCTGTTCAAGGTGTCGCTGTTCGGCACCTGGCTCGTCGATACAATCGGGAAATCGAGCCCGATGGGCTCGGTGATCCGCGCCTTCGACCTCGAGAGCGGCTATCAGCTCTGCAAGGGCGGCAGCTTCAATCTCGCGCGCGGCCTGATGGAGCGCTTCATCGAGGCGGGCGGGCATTATCTCAACCACGCGCATGTCGCGCGCATCATGGTCGAGGGCGGCAAGGCAACGGGCATCGAAACCGCCGACGGCACCGCCATCCGGGCGCGAAAGTTCGTCGCCAGCACCGCCAACGTCCACCAGACCTTCGAGGACATGATCGGGCGCGATCAATTGCCCGCGGCCTATCGCGCGAAGCTCGACCGCTTCAAATACACGGCGTGGACGCTGTTCGGCGTGCATTTCGCGCTCGAGGAATCGCCCAATTTCGCGGCGTCGAAGTTCGATCCGAACCTGAATAGGGCGCAGAAATGGAACGTCGGCGCCGAATCGATAGCGGACCTTATGTCCGCCCATGACGACGTGAAGAACGGCCGCGTGCCGCGCATCGTGCAGTTCGGCTCGGGCGCCCTTTCCGCCAACGATCCGGCGCAGGCGCCGCCCGGCAAGCACACGACCTATGCCTGGCACGTGATGCCGTTCGATCCCGACCGCGGCGGCCGGAGCTGGGAGCAGTTCGAAGCTGACTTCACCAACAGCATCATCGCGCGCTTCCAGCACTACGCGCCCAACATGACCAAGAAGAACATCTTGAAGACCTACACCTACACCGCCCGCACCTACAGCCAGGAGATCATCAACATGAAGGGCGGCGACATCTTCATGGGCGCGCTCTCGGCCGACCAGGTGATGGACCAGCACTGGGGCTACGCGACGCCGATCAAGCGCCTCTACATGGCGGGCTCGGCCTCTCATCCGGGCGGCGCCATCTCGGGCGGCGCCGGCTATATCAGCGCCGGCGTCATCGCCCGCGATCTCGGCTTGAAGCCGTGGTGGAAGCCCGTCGATGCGCGCAAGGCGCTGGAGACGATGGGCAAGCGCGCGCCGTCGGGCAAGAAGACCAAGCGTTAGCCGCGTAGGGGCGGGTTCCCGACCCGCCCGCCCGCGTTGACGCGGTACGACAACGCAAGCATATGCGAGGCGTCGGTACGGGCGGGTCGGGGACCCGCCCCTACGATTTTCGAGACCTCGTCCACGCGACGAGGTCTTTCACGCCTTCGACGAGCCCGTATTGCGGCGCGAAGCCTAGCGTCTTCTGCGCCAGGGTCAGATCCGACACCGCCTTCATATCCGGCAGCGACACGGCGGCGGCGCTCGGCGTCTCGATCCGCACCTTGGCGCCGGGCACGGCGGCCTTGAGCGCCTTGGCCATGTCGTCCGGGCTCGAGAGCGAGCCCATCGTGATGTTGAACACGCCGCCGCCAAGCGCCGCCGCCTTCAGGGCCAGCACCGTGCCGGCGCCGGCGTCCTTGGAATAGACCCATTCCATCGCGCCCGCCGGGAGCACGGCCTCTTCGCCGCGCAGCGCGCGGCCGACCGCCTCGCGCATGACGTTGCTCGGGCCGCCGCCGCCGGCGCCGCTCCACGGGCCGAACACCGCGCCGTAGCGCATCGCGGCGAACTCGATGCCGTGCCAGCGCGCGTAGTTGAGTCCCAGGCTTTCGATCGCCTGCTTGGTCGAGGCGTAGAACGTGGTGGGGCGCGGAAAGGCCGTCTCGCGCATGGGGTCGCCCGAGCCGTCGCCGCCGGCCACGAAATGATTGAGCACGTTGGAGCTCGAGACGACGACGCGCTTGATTCCGAAGGCGCGCGCGGCCTCGATCACGTTGACCGTGCCCATGATGTTGAGCTGGATCGCGGCATAGGGGTCGCGCTGCGCGCCCAGGGTCAGCATCGGATTGGCGGCCGTATGCGCGATGCGCGTGATGCGGTGGCGGTGCAGCACACCCGACAGCGTCAACGGGCGCAGAATGTCGCCCACCTCCACCACCGCGCGCGCCGGATCGAAGAGTTCGGCGAGGGCCGCCGTCTGCGGCGCCGTGTCGAACAGCACGGGGCGCTCGCCCTCCTCGATCAGGATGCGCGCGACCTGCGCGCCGACCAGCCCGGCGCCGATGACGAGCGTCGTCATTAGTTCCTCCCTCTCTACGACTCTCCCTATACCAATAGCACAGCGCAGAAATTGAGGACGGCGAATCAGAAGGATTCACCACCAAGGCACCAAGGCACCAAGAAGTATCTTCGCGCGCCGCTGGCGCGCGTTCTTTCTCTTGGTGCCTTGGTGTCTTGGTGGTGGGTCCTTCTATCTCTCCCCGCCTCCCTGTTCGCTTCATGCTTGAGTCGGGCGGCGGTTCGTGCTTTTCCCGATGG
>DATBLL010000017.1:0-25447 GCA_036555425.1 Alphaproteobacteria bacterium
TGGCGAGATCGTCGAGCCAAGCGCGGTGATCCTTCGCCACGCGTTTCAAGCCAGCGAGGCCGGGCGGCGGGCGGGCGCCGCGCAGCGCCGCGCGCTCGAGCCCGCGCACGCGCGCGCGGAATGCACCGGGCGCCAGCCCGCAAGCGGCGAGCGGGTGCTTGGCCATCGCCAGCAACGGCACCGGCGCAAAGGCCTCGATCGCGGCGTCGAGCACGAGGCGAAGGAAAGCCACGGGCGGCGTGGCGGCGAGCGGCACGCCGGCCGAATCGTCGATCTCGATGTCCCAGCGCCGGAGCGCCATCGCCACGCGGCGCGCGAGATCGCGATCGGGCGTCACCAGCGCCGCGGTCTTGCCCGGCACGTCGAGCGCCTCGCGCAGCGCGAGAGCGATGGAGGCGGCCTCCTCGCGCGGATTGGCGCATTCGATGTAGGCGACATTGCCGGCGAACGCGCGCGAGACGGTCTCGGCGCTCAGGCCCTCGCCGGGCCGGCGCGCCGGCGCTTCGGCGGGGCGGAGCGCGGCCGAAAGCAGCCGCGCGCGCGCGGCGGCGAACACCGATGGCGCCATAGCGGCCCGATTCCAATCGGCCACCTGTTTCCGGTCGAGACCAAGATGGGCGAGGAGCCGCGCCAAGCCGTGCTGCGGATGGCCCGGCAGGCGCGCGATCTCGTTCCAAGCAGCATCGTCGAGTTCGGTATCGAGTCCCGGCAGCACGACGGCGCCCAGCGGCAGGGCCGCGATCGTCTTCAGGAGATCGGCGGTGGCCGGGATGCTGCCGGTCGAGCCGGCGGCGATCACCGGATCGGCGGGCGGCTTCGCGCGCCAGGCGGCGGCCTGTGCATCGAGCAGCCAGTTGCGGTGCGCGGCGGGGTCTAGCGCGCCCTCGGCGGCCAGGATCTTCGGCCATTCGGCGGTGACGATGGCGAGGAATTTCAGCGTGTGCTGCCAATGCTGGGCGAAGCGCTCGGGCACGAGCGCCTCGAGCCCGGTGGCATCGCGCCGCTCGGTCTGGATCTCGTCGAGCAGGCGCGCGAGGTCGGCGGCGAGCCACGTCGCCTGATCGGGCGTCACGTCGCTGCCGCGCCGCTCCTCGAATTTGCGGATGAGCTCGGCCAAGAGCAGGCGCCGGCGCAGTCCCGGCATCGCCGGCGGAATTTCGGCCCAACCGTCACCGGCCTCGTATTCGCCGGCGGTCAGGACCAGCTCTTCCTCGTCGACGTCGCCGATGGGGCGCAGGCGCGGCAGCAGCAGCGGCCGTCCTTCGCTCTGGCGCAGAAACGCCTCGCGCAGCGCGCGGCAGGCGCGGCGCGTCGGCAGCAGCACGGTCATCCGCGCCAGCGCCTCCGGCTCTTCTCCGGCGCGCGCCAGCAATCCCGCGGCGAGCGTGTCGGCGAAGGGCAGAGTCGGTGGGATGGTGAAGACGGAAGGCATGCAGCCTTATACCCCTTCTCCTTGCAAAGAAGGGGCAGGGGATGAGGGGGCGACGGATGTGTCCAGGAGGCGAGCCGACGCGGGCAAAACGCTCACGCGTAATTCGTACTCGAACGCAAATGCCGTTCGGCGGCGCCCCTTCTCCGCGCCGAAGCGTTACCACCCCCTCATCCCCAAGCTCTTCTCCCTACCGAGAAAGGGCTTAAGCGGCGATGGCACCTTCTGCTTTGAGCCGCGCTTCGACCGCCGCGAGCCCGGCGGGGTCGCCGACGTGATACCAGGCGCCGTCGTGGCGGAGGCCGTAGAGGCGCTCGGCGGCCAGCGCCTTGTCGTAGACGCGGTTGAGCGAGAATTTCCCCGGCTTCTCGTCGGCGAATAGCCGCGGATGCAGGATCTGCACGCCGGTGAAGAGAAACGGCGCGATGCCGCGCTCGAGACGCCGCTTCAGCCGTCCGATGCCGTCCATGTAGAAATCGCCGCGGCCCTCATAGCCGAGCGTGCCCGGGATCACCGAGACGAGCAGCAGCGCGTCCATCACCGCGCCGTTCCAAGCGCGCGCGAGCCGCGCCAGCGCCGGCGCCGGCCCGTCGAGCCACATTGCGTCGCTGTTGGCGACGAAGAAGGGCGCCTCGCCGAGCAAGGGCAGCGCGTTCAAGACGCCGCCGCCGGTTTCGAGCAGCGTAGGTTCGTGCGAAAGCGCGATCTCCGGCTGCGTGCGGCCGGCGACATGCGCCTTGATCTGGTCGGCCAGGTGATGGGTGTTGACGACGGCGCGCGCCAGGCCGGCCGCGGCGTAGTGATCGAGCGTGCGGTCGAGCAGGCACCGACCGGCCACCATCACCAGCGGCTTCGGGATCTTCTCGGTGATCGGCCGCATCCTGAGGCCGAGCCCGGCCGACAAGACCATGCCCGTCGCGATCGTCTCGCCCGAAGCGGTCGCGAGCACTAGGCTGCCTCCGGCGCGCGGCGCAGCGCCGCCGGCACGTGCGCGTCGAACCAGCGCCGGAGCGGCGCCAAGCCCGGATGCGTTAGCGCGCGCTCCAGTAGCCGCCAAACGCGCGGGATGTGCACGAGGTAGCGCGGCTTGCCGTCGCGCTTCCAGAGCCGCGCGAACACGCCGATCACGCGCGCATGGCGCTGGGCGGCCATCACGGCGGCCGCAGCGAGAAAATCGCCGCGATCCTGGCGCGGGAAGGCCGCGAGATAGCGCTCGATCATCGCGAGGCGGAGCTTCTCGGGCACGTCGCGCCGCGCATCTTCGAGCAGTGAGACGAGGTCGTAGACCACCGGCGCACGGCTCGCGTCCTGGAAGTCGAGGAGCCCGCAGCGGCGCACGCCTTCGCGTGCCGGCAGCCACATAATGTTCTCGGGGAAGAAATCGCGCAGCGCCAGGCTCTCGGGCACGCCCTTCCGCAAGGGCAAAATCGCGCGCCACGCCGCGTTGTATTCGGCGCGCGCCGCAGCCGAAACTGTGCTGCCGCCCATGGCCGGCACGAACCAGTCGAGCAGCAGCGACGCTTTTTCGATCAGTGCCGGCGGATCGTAGTCGGCCACGTCGACGCCGAGCGCCGCGGGCGCGCGGTGCAGCGCCACCAGCGTGTCGACCGCGGCAGCATAGAGTGCAGTCGCGTCGCCGTGCTTCAATGCGAGCGGAAAGGTTTCGTCGCCATAGTCCTCGATGACCAGCAGGCCCTTCGCCTCGTCCGCCTCGTAGATGGCGGGCGCCGAAAGGCCGAGGCTTTCGAGATGGCGCGAAATCTTGCACCAGGGGCGCACATCCTCTTGCGGCGGAGGCGCGTCCATGAGGAGGGCGGGCCTGGGCCCGCCGGTCAGCCGGAAATAGCGCCGGAACGAGGCGTCGTGGGCGAAAGGACGGCGCTGGGCGCCCTTCCAGGCGCCTACGGAGAGGAAAAGCTCGATCGCGGCTTCGCGCGGCGTCATGCGGCGAAACCCCATACCCCAACATGGACGGCGCGTGTCCGCCCCCTCTCCACTCCCCGCCTCATTGCGTGTCTCACCAGCCCCCAGTCTATACGGGTTAAGGCATGACCGACATTCCACCCGCAACCGTGAAATTAGCGTTCACGCGAAGGCGGCCGCAACGCGCGCGGCCAAAGCCGGTGCCGCCGCGATCTCGATGCGACGCGCGTCGCCCTTGCCGGCAAAGGCGAGCCTCACCTCGATCCGCCGCGCCGGCAGCAGCGGGCCCAGGCGCTCGGGCCATTCGATCAGCGCGATGCCTTCGGCCAGCGCCTCCTCGATGCCGAGCTCGAGCGCGTCCTCGGGCCGCTCGATGCGGTAGAGATCGAAATGCCAGAGGGTCGCGCGCGGGAATTCGTAGGTCTGCACCAAGGTGAAGGTCGGGCTCGGCACTTCGGGCGGCGCCTCTCCCGCGCCGGCGGCGAACGCGGCGATGAGCGCGCGCGCGAAGGTGGTCTTCCCCGCGCCGAGGTCGCCCACGAGCGCCACCACGTCGCCGGGTTCGAGTGCGGTCGCGAGCGTCGTGGCGAGTGCGGCGGTGTCGCGCTTGCTTGCCGCGGCAAAGCTCTTCCGCCACGGCGCCGGCGTGGCGCGGGCGCTTGGTCTAGAGGTGCGAATCGGCTAAGACCCCGGCCATCGATGCGCGCCCGCCTTAATCCCAAAGCCCATGCCGAGTAAAGCGGAGCAGGCCGCCGTCCCCCCGGCGGCGAAAGCCGCCGACGAGGTCGCCGTCGATGTGGCCATCGTCGGCGCCGGGCCGGTCGGCCTCTTCGCCGTGTTCGAGTGCGGCATGCTCGGGCTTTCCGCCGCCGTCATCGACGCGCTGGAGACGACCGGCGGGCAATGCGCGGCGCTCTATCCCGAGAAGCCAATCTACGACATTCCGGCGATTCCCGAGATCGACGCAGCAGGTCTCGTCGCGCGGCTCGAGGCGCAGGCGGCGCCGTTCAAGCCGCGCTACCTGTTGGGCCAGCGGGTCGAGACGCTGAAGTGCGAAGGCGCCGATTGGGTGCTCGCGACCGCCGCCGGCAACACCGTCCGCGGCCGGGCGGTCTTCGTCGCCGCCGGCGCCGGGGCGTTCGGCCCCAACCGGCCGCCGCTCGCGCATCTCGCCGACTACGAGGGCAAGAGCGTGTTCTACCTCGTCAAGCGGCGCGAGGATTTCCGCGGCAAGCGCGTCGTCATTGCCGGCGGCGGCGATTCGGCGGTCGATTGGGCGCTGTCGCTGGCCGAAGTGGCGAAGGTCGCGGTCGTCCATCGCCGCGACAAGTTCCGCGCCGCGCCCGAAAGCGTGGCACGCCTCAAAGCGCTCGCCGCCGCGGGCAAGATCGAGCTCGTCGTGCCCTATCAATTGGCGGCGCTGGCCGGGAAGGGCGGTGCGCTCGCGGCGGTCACGGTGGAAGATCTCGATGGCCGCCGGCGCGATCTACCCGCCGACGCGCTGCTACCGTTCTTCGGCCTCGCCGCGACCCTCGGGCCCATCGCCGGTTGGGGCCTGGCGCTCGAGCGCCATCGGATCGCGGTCGATTCCGCCTCGTGCGAGACGAACCAGCCCGGCATTTACGCGATCGGCGACGTCGCCGCCTATCCCGGCAAACTGAAGCTCATCCTGACCGGCTTCGCCGAAGCCGCGCGCGCCGCGCACAGCGCATTCGACCGCTGCCGACCCGGCGAAGCGCTGCATCGGGAATATTCGACGACGAAGGGCGTGCCGGGGCGCTGAGCGTTAGCGCGGCACGGTCGCGAGCACGCACACTGCCGCCACGGGCGTCAGGGCGAGCTCTTCGGTGCGGATCTCGGCGAAAGCCGCCGCCCGCATCTCGGCCGCGATCGCGGCGGCGAACTTGCGCGCGTCGTCCGCCGTGGCGCCACGGTGGCGCGGCTGGTAGGCGATGGCGATGCGGCCGCCGGGCGTCATCAGAGCACGCAGGCGCGCGAACAGCGCCTGGCGCTGCGCGGGTGCGAGGAACATCAGCACGTTGAGCGAGAGCACCTTGTCGAACGGCCCGGCGATGCCATCGAGATCGGCCAGGTTCTGGCAGCGCAGCTCGAGCCGGCCCGCATCGATCGCGGCGCGGTTTCGCCGGCGCGCTTGCGCGACCATCAGCGGCGAATGATCGATGCCGAGAACGTGCCCCCGCGTCGCGCGCGCCAGTACGCCGGCGAGTGCCAAGCCGGGGCCGCAGCCCAACTCGAGCACGCGATCCGCGACTCCGATCTCGAGCAGCCCGACCGTCCAGGCATTGCGCGCCCGGTTCGACGATCGCGTCGCCATGATGAGCCCGGCCAAGCGGCCGAGCAGGCCATGCGGCCGCCGGAACTGGCCGACGACGATCGACCGGACGCTCATCGCGCGGCCGGACGCTCGCGCCCTTCGTGCCGGCGTAACGCGAGGCGCGCCGAGGCCGCCGTCAGCCACGCGATCGCGGCCAACGCCGCCTCGAAGGCGAGCGCGTGCTTGAATTGAACGCGCGGCGCGTCAGCGAGGTCGACCGCGAGCGTATTCCAGGCCCAGGTCATCGCCGCGCCGGCGAGCAATGCTATGCCGGCTATGGCGAGTGTTGCGGCCGCAGCGCGACGGAGCCTGCCGTGCCCGCGGGCCTGCGTGTCATTCGTCATCGGACTCTCCTTTGCTGCGAGGGGGGAGGGATTCGGCGAGGATTGCGAGGGTACGGAGTGCAGCGGCGAGTTCGGCGCCGTCGAGCCGCTTGGCGAGCGCCGCGACGACGCCCGCCTCGCGCTGGCGCATCGTCTCGAACAAGCGCCTGCCCTTGGCGGTCAGCGCGATGAGGGGCGAGCGCCGGTGCCCGGGATTGGCCCGCGCGGTCACGTGGCCGAGCGGTAACAGCGCGTCGACGATCTTCTGGATGTGCTGGCGGCTGACCGATTTTGCGCGTGCGATCTCCGGCACGGTGTCTTCGCCCAGCTCGTAGAGCGTCTCCAGCGCCGCGCGCAGCGAGGCGCTGATGCCGAGATCGGCGTGGAGCGTGTCGCCGGCGGCGCGCAGGCGCTGGAAGCAAAGCCGCACCAGCTTGATGAGCCGGTCGGCGTCCGGGGCCTTGGCGGCCGAGGCGCGGGAATCGGGGAGCGGCGAAGGTTTCATGGACGGCTAATTGACAACAATATTGTCAATGTCGCAATGACAACGCTGTTGTCAATAGGAAAAAGGGCCGGGTTTCGCGCCGTTCGGCCGAGCAGCGACGAGTCCTGCGGTCACCGATGCGGGCGCTCGGGCCCCGCGACGCCGCCGAGCGGCGTCGCTTCAAGAAGGTGCACGGGGTCGGGCCAGGTTGAGCGCGGAGCGGAAGCGCGCTCGCTTGCTTCGAATCAGACGCGCAGCGCTTTGCGGATGCGCTTGCCGGCGCCGTCGAGCCGCGCCGCCGGCTCGTTGGCGAAGACGAAGCGGGTGTACTGGGCCCCATGCGTCTCGCCCCAGCCATTCATGGCCGTCGCGCAAATGCCTCCCGCAAGCAGGCACTCGGACATGACGGCGCCGTCGATGCCGGTGATGTGCTGGAGGCGCTGCGGGCGCGGGCGGCTCATCCGCCCGATAAATCACAAGCCCGCGCCGCGGCGCCAATGCGCGGCTTGCGGACGCGCGGCTCAGGCCGCGGCGCGGGGCCCGGGGGCGCCTTTGGGCTCGGACAGCACGCGACGCGGCGCCAGCTCGTTCAAGGGTGGCGAGGCCATGCGCGGCTGCGGCCCCGGCGGCGGCTGGGGAACCTTGGCGCGCAGCGGCAGCCAGCACGTCACCTTCGTGCCGACGCCGGGCTTGCTCTCCATCTCGACGCGGCCGCCGTGCAGCTCGATCAGGCTGCGCACCAGCGCGAGGCCGAGGCCGGCGCCGGCCGGGCGGCCGTGCTTGTCCTTGCCGCGCACGAAGGTGTCGAAGACGCGGTTGGCATCCTCTTCGGGAATGCCCATGCCGGTGTCTTCGACCGAGAGCGCCACTTGCGTGCCGACGCGCCGCGCCGCGACGCCGATGCGCCCGCCGGCCGGCGTGAACTTGATCGCGTTGCCGACGAGGTTGAAGAGCGCGTGCTTCAGGCGCCGTTCGTCGGCCTGGATGAGGCCGATGTCGGCGGGCACGTCGGTGTCGAGTTGAAGCTCCTGGCCGCGCGCCCATTCGCCGGTGATCTGCACGACGCTGTCGACCACGCCCTTGATTGAGACTGGCTCGATGTCGAGCACCATGCGGCCCGCCTCGATGACCGCGAGATCGAGGATGTCGTTGATGAGCGTGAGCAGATGCTGCGAGGCCTCGAGCACGCCCTCGGTGTATTCGAGCTGACGCTGGTTGAGCTGGCCGAAATACTGGTTGTTGAGGATCTCGGTGAAGCCGATGATCGCGTTGAGGGGCGTGCGCAGCTCATAGCTGATGTTGGCGATGAAGTCGGCCTTGACGCGGTCGGCGGCCTCGAGCGCCTCGGCGCGCTCGCGCAGCGCGCGCTCGACGCGCACCGTATCGGTGACGTCGCGGCCGCTCATCAGCACGCCGCCGTCGGGCAGCGGCACCAGCGCATAGGCGATGATGCGGCCGTCGGTGAGGCGCACGCGGCCTTGGCGTACGCGGCGGTTCGTGACGCGCGCCATGATCGCGGGCTTCGCCCGGTCCCAGGTGTCGCGGACCGGCATCAGCGAACGGCAATGCTCGAGCACGGCGCCGATGTGGGGATTGCCGGTGGTGAACTCCTCCTCGAGTTTCCACATGCGGCGGAAGGTCGGATTCGAAAGCTTCAAGCAACCGTCCTCGCCGAACACGGCGACGCCGTCGAACAGATGATCGATCGTGTCGCGCTGCACCGCGGCCAGCGTGTTGACCGAGCGCTCGAGCGCCAACCGGTAGGTGACGTTCTCGAAGGTGAAGAGGAGCCCGCCCAGCGGATGCGGCGAGACCACCATCCAGATCGCCATGCCGTTGGGGAGATGCAGCAGCTCCTGGCGCGGCTCGATCAGGCCCTTGATCCAGGTCGTCCACTCGCTGCGCAAGCCGGCGAAATTGCCGGTCTCGGGCAGCATGCGCTGCTGGCGCAGCTGGTCGAGTAGGTCGGCGAGCGTGGGTCCGGCTTCGAGCCAGGCCTCGTTGATGCCCCAGAGCCGCGCGAAGGCGCCGTTGAAGAATTTGATCGCGCCGTCCTGGCCGACGATGATGATCGCGATCGCCAGTCGCTCCAGCACCTCGTTGTGGGCGGCGGTGTGGCGCGCCACGCTCTGTCGCGTCTCCTCGGTCGAGGTGATGTCGAGCGCGTAGCCGGCGGTCGAGGTGGGCGAGATCGGCTGCTCGCCGATCTCGTAGAGGCGCCGCGTGCCGTCGACGACGATGTGCTGCTGCGCCGTCTGGCGCGCGCCGCGCGCCTGCGCCTTCTCGGCCAGCGCCCGCGCCGAGCCCGCTTCGGAGCCTTCGGCGAATTCGCGGTTCTCGGCGAGCACGGCGCCGCGGTCGCTCGCCTCGACCGCGCGCACATAGGCGGCGTTGCAATCCTGGATGCGCTGGTTCTGGTCGCGGATCCAGATCGGCACCGGAACGGAATCGATCACGCCCCGCAAGCGCTGCGCCTCGCGCTCGCGCTCGATGAGCAGCGCAAGCGCGTCGGTCGTATCCTGGAAGCCCAGGAAATCCGTGGTGGCGCCGGTCGTGCCGGTGCGCTTGCCGTGCACGAGGATGAAGCGCGGCTTTTCCTTGAGTTTCAGCGTCTCGACGAAATCCTTGCCGGCGCTGCGGAGTTCCGCGATGGCGCTGCCGAGCGCGGAGTGGCCCGAGCCCTCGAACGCGGCGAGGATGTCGGTGATGGCGAGATCGCCGCCCTTCTCGATGCCGAGGAGCGCCTTGGCGTTGGGCGTCATCGCGATCGAGCCGTCGTCGTTCCAGGTGAGCGCCGCGGCGCGCGCGGTTTCGAGGCCGGCGCGCAAGAGGCGCTCGTTGGCCTCGAGCTTCACGGCCACGGCGACCGCGTGGCGCCGGCGCCAGGTCATCCACAGCAGCAGCCCGCCGAAGACGAAGGCGAGGGCGGCGGAAATCCAGCCGATCGGCGAAAGCTGGCCGGGCAAGACGCCGGCTTGGGCGTGGGCGGAAGCGGGCGCGAGCGCCGGCACCAGCAGCGCCATTGCCGCCGCCGGGAGCCGCCTCGGGCTCGGGCGAACCATCCTCACACGCCTCACCGCATGGCCGATTAAAACAGCGGGCTAATCTGCGGTCGCTAGGTCAATAAAGCGTTAACGACACCTTACCAAGCGAATGTGGCGCCTCCGTTCTCGGCTCGGCAAGAGGATGGGCGGCCCGACGATGCCATTCGTGCGCCGCTTTCCTAGTAGCGATATTGCTCCGGCTTGAACGGCCCGGTCTTGGGGATGCCGACATATTTGGATTGGGCATCGGACATGGAGGTGAGCTTGGCGCCGAGCTTCTCCAAGTGCAGGCGCGCCACGTTCTCGTCGAGGTGCTTCGGCAGCACATAGACCGTGCCCTTCTCGTACTTGTCCGGGTTGGTCCAGAGCTCGATCTGGGCCAGGGTTTGGTTGGAGAAGGAGGCGCTCATCACGAAGGAGGGGTGCCCGGTGGCGTTGCCGAGATTAACGAGCCGCCCTTCCGACAACAGGATGATGCGCTTCTTGTCGGGGAACTCGATCTCGTCCACCTGCGGCTTCACCTTGTGCCATTTCAGGTTCCGGAGCGCCGCCACCTGGATCTCGGAATCGAAGTGGCCGATGTTGCAGACGATGGCGCGGTGCTTCATGCGCCGCATGTGCTCGATCGTGATGACGTCGACATTGCCGGTGGCGGTGACGAAAATGTCGCCGACGGGTGCCGCGTCCTCCATCGTCACGACCTGATAGCCCTCCATCGCCGCCTGCAGGGCGCAGATGGGGTCGATCTCGGTCACCATCACGCGGCAGCCCGCGTTGCGCAGCGAGGCGGCCGAGCCCTTGCCGACGTCGCCGTAGCCGGCGACGACCGCGACCTTGCCCGCCATCATCACGTCGGTGCCGCGGCGGATGCCGTCGACGAGGCTCTCGCGGCAGCCGTAGATGTTGTCGAATTTCGACTTGGTGACGCTGTCGTTGACGTTGATGGCGGGGAACAGAAGCTTGCCCTCCTTGGCCATCTGATAGAGCCGGTGCACGCCGGTCGTGGTCTCCTCGCTGACACCCTTGATCGCCGCGGCGAGCTTCCCGTACCAGCCGGGCTTCTCCTTTAAGCGCTTCTTGATCGCGGCGTAGAGCGCCTCTTCTTCCTCGTTGGTGGGCTTCGAAACCAGCGAGGCGTCCTTCTCGGCGCGCGAGCCGAGATGCACGAGCAGCGTGGCGTCGCCGCCGTCGTCGAGGATCATGTTGGGCGTGCCGCCGTCGGCCCATTCGAAGATGCGGTGCGTGTAGTCCCAGTATTCGTCAAGCGTCTCGCCCTTGACCGCGTAGATCGGCGTGCCCGTCTTGGCCAGCGCCGCGGCCGCGTGGTCCTGCGTCGAATAGATGTTGCACGAGGCCCAGCGGATGCCGGCGCCCAACGCCTGCAAGGTCTCGATCAGCACCGCGGTCTGGATCGTCATGTGCAGCGAGCCGGCGATGCGGGCCCCCTTCAAGGGCTGCTTCGCCGCGTATTCCTTCCGGATCGCCATCAGGCCCGGCATCTCGGTTTCGGCCATGTCGATCTCGGCGCGGCCCCAATCGGCGAGACCGAGGTCCTTGACCTTGTAGTCGGGCGTGCTCATCAGGGGCTCCTTCGCTGCGCGTTGTGTGGTGCGGGGGCGCCAACCAAGACCAGGGACTTCTCCCGGCACCCATGCAGTCCAGATGGCGTCAAAGCGCAATCAAATAGCTGACCCACAAATTATATGCAAGCATAAAGATATCCTTATGCAGTTGTATTCCCTCTTAGCGCTCCCCGAACCCGCCCTGAACTAGCACCACAACAGCTGCCAGCGCGGCCTCGGCGTCGGGCCCGCGCGCGGTGATCTCGATCTCGGCGCCTTTGCCGGCGGCGAGCATCATCAGGCCCATGATCGAGCGCGCCGAGACGGTCATGTCGTTGCGTGCGATCGTGATCTCGGCCTTGAACCGCACCGCCAGCTTGGCGAGCTTGGCGGCGGCGCGGGCGTGCAAGCCCTTGGCGTTGACGATCGTGGCGCGCGCGCGGCGCACCGGCTCGAACAGGTCGCTCACGCGCCGGCCCGCACCCGAGAGCTCGCCTCGCTCAATGCGCCTCCTTCAAGAGCGCGGAGGCGACGTTGATGTATTTCCGGCCGGCCTCCTGCGCCGCTTCGACGGCTTTCTTCAAGTCGCCCTTCTCGCGCATCGAGGTGAGCTTGATCAGCATCGGCAGGTTGATGCCCGCGATCACCTCGACTTTGGCCTTCTCGAGGATCGAGATCGCGAGGTTGGAAGGCGTGCCGCCGAACATGTCGGTCAGCACGACGACGCCCTGGCCCTCGTCAACCGCGGCCACGCTGTCGAGGATCTCCTTCCGCCGCTTCTCCATGTCGTCGTCGGGCCCGATGCAGATTGCGCGCACGCCCTTCTGCTTGCCGACGATGTGTTCGAGCGCGGCGATGAACTCCTCCGCGAGCCGCCCGTGCGTCACGAGCACCATCCCGATCATGGTGGTTCCGTCGTTCCGTTGCTCTAAGGGGAAGTCGAATGGGCGCGGATTATGGCCCGGCCAGAAGCCCTGTCACGCGGCATTTTCGCTTGCTTTTTGACTTCCCCCCAGCCCGCTGCCCCGGTCGGGGAAGGGAACAGGAGCCGGGGAAAAGAAAAGGATTTGAACGACGGAGGACACAGAGGACAGGGAGAAGCGCATTCTACGCGCCTTCGGCCCGCATAAGTAATCTTCTCTGTGCCCTCCGTGTCCTCCGTGGTTATCCCCCTTCTTCCAGACTTTCTTCTCGCCGACTCCTGTTCAGATTCGCTCATCCTAAGACCTTGTCGCGTTCGAGTTCGCGGTGGCGGATGGCGGCGCGGTAGCCGCGGGCGGCGAGCCAGGCGCCGAGCTTCTCGGCGATGTAGACCGAGCGGTGGCGGCCGCCGGTGCAGCCGACGGCGACGGTGAGATAGCTCTTGCCCTCGGCGCGATAGCGCGGCAGCAGCGGCTCGATGAAACCGACGAGGCGCTGGAAGAACTCGGCGTAGCCCTGGTCGCCCTCGATATAGGCGCCGACCTCGGGGTCCTCGCCGGTCTTGTCGCGCAGATTGTCGAGATAGTGCGGGTTCTTGAGGAAGCGCACGTCGAAGACGAGGTCGGCCGCGCGCGGGATGCCCTGGCCGTAGGCGAAGGACATCACGATGATCGCCATGGCCGGCGTGCGCGCGAGGCTGAAGGAGGAGCGCAGCTCGCGGCGGAGGTCGCCTTCGGTCAAGTCGGTGGTGTCGACGACCCAATCGGCGCGGTCGCGAAGCTGCGCCAGGCGGCGGCGCTCCATGCCGATGCCGTCGGCGACCGGGCGGTCGTGCGCGAGCGGGTGGCGGCGCCGGGTTTGCGAATAGCGACGCAGCAAGGTCTCGTCGTCGCAATCGAGGAACAGCACGAGGAAATCGATGTCGTCGCGGGCGCGGAGCGCGTCGACCGTCGCGAGGAACGGGGCCGCGCCGAAATCGCGCGTCCTGATGTCGATCCCGATCGCGAGCGGGCGGTCGCGCGCGGCCTCGGGTTGCACCAGCGCCGCCACCAGCGTCGCGGGCAGGTTGTCGACGGTTTCGTAGCCCATGTCCTCGAAGGCGTTGAGCGCGGTCGAGCGCCCGGCGCCGGAGAGGCCCGTGATCAGCAGCACGCGCGGCCGCGCGGTCTCGGTCTGGCCAGGAGCGGGAGCGGGGGATTCGGGCATGGCGGCGCCGGCGGCAGCGGGCGCGATATTGCCCGCGGCGCGGGCCAAGGCAAGGCGGAGCTTGGCCGGCGCCGACACCTCGAACGGCGCCAATTGCAGGCGCGCGAGGGCAACGCCGACGATGGTGTCGCTCTCGGGCTCGGGCAGGCGCTCGACGGCGTCGGCCGCGACGAGGTCGGCGACGAGGGCCACCGGCGCCGCGGCGACGGTCGCGACCGGCACGATGCCGACCCCGCGCACTTCCAGTTGGCCGGCGATGGATGCCGGCGCGCGCGCCACGAGCCGCCCGTTTTCGACGGCCAGCAGCACCTGGTCGTCGGCGACGAGCTTCGCGCCGGCCTCGATCAAGCGCAGCGCCAGGTCCGATTTCCCTGCGCCCGAGGGCCCGCGCAACAGCACGCCCGCACCGCCGATGGCGACGCAGGTGGCGTGAAGACAGAGATCAGACATCAGAGGACAGATGCCAGAAAAAGGCTGTAGACAATCATCGGATCGACATCCGGTTGGATAGTCCGGCTTGCGATTTCTGTCATCTGTCCTCTGACCTCCGTCCTCTGAATGTACCTGCGGCTCTTCGAGATCATCGCGCCGGTGCTGATCATCGCCGGGCTCGGCTATGGCTGGGCGCGGCTCGGCAAGCCGTTCGATCTGCCGACGGTGACGCAGGTCGTGATCAATCTCGCCGTGCCCGCGCTGGTGCTCTCGTCCTTGGCGAAACTCACGGTCGATCTCGCCGCCTTCGGCGTAATGGCGGGGGCCGCGGCCGCGACCTTCGCGATCTTCCTCGGCTTGGGCTATCTCGCGCTGCGCCTCGCGGGGCTGCCGAGCCACACCTTCCTGCCGGCGGTGGCGCTCGGCAATTCGGGCAATCTCGGCCTGCCGCTCTGCCTCTTCGCGTTCGGCCCGACCGGCCTGGCGCTCGGCATCGCGGTCTTCGCGGTGAGCTCGATGGTGACGATGACGATCGGGCAGATGATCTCGGCCGGCAAGCTCTCGCCCTCGGTGCTGTTCAAGACGCCGGTGGTCTACGCCGTGGCGATCGCCCTCGTGTTGATGGCCACCGGCACGCGCCCGCCCAAATGGATCGCGAGCGCGCTCGAAACCTTGGGCCTGATGGCGATCCCGATCATGCTGCTTGCGCTCGGCGTCTCGCTGGCGCGGCTCTCGCCGGGCAAGATCCGGGTGAGCGGCTTCGTCGCCCTGCTGCGCATCGCGTTGGGCTTCGCCGGCGGCTGGCTGGTGGCGACGCTGCTGGGGCTCGAAGGCGCGGCGCGCGGCGTGCTCATCATCCAGAGTGCCATGCCGGCGGCGGTGTTCAACTACCTCTGGGCCCAACACTATGGCCGCGACGCCGCCGCCGTCGCCGGCGTGGTCGTGATCTCGACGGCGCTGGCCTTCGTGCTGCTGCCGCTGGTCCTGCTGGCGGCGCTCGGCGGCTGAGGCGGCCGCCCCGACCCCTTGCCATCGGCCCGCCAAGTCCCGATGCTCTCGGGCGATATCATCCTTTGGTCGTCCGATGTCCGATGTCTGACTTCGAACGCCTTTGGGTCTGGGGCGACGATGCGCTGGAACGCGCGCTCTCCTGGTATCGCGCGGTGTCCTTGAACCGCCGGCCGGCCAAGTTCCGCATCGCGCGCACGATCCCGCTCGGCTTGGCGCCGGGCGAAGCCGACGAGGCGGCGCTCGCCGCCGAGCTCGAGCGCCTGACGCCCGTCTTCGCCGCCAAATGGCGCGCGATCCGCGACGAGCGCGCGCCGCTCGGGCCTCCGGCGCCCGAGCCCACGCTGCTCGATCTCTGCGCCGAACTGGCCTGGCGCATGCTGCAGCACTGCAATTTCTGCCGCTGGTACTGCCGCGTCGACCGCAGCGCCCCGCCCGGGCAAGGGGGCGCCAAGCTCGGCGCCTGCAAGCTCGCCGCCGAATCGCGGGTGAGCGCGCATTTCCACCATCCCGGCGAGGAGATGGTCTATCGCGGCACGCACGGCTCGGGCACGATCTTCTTCACCTCGTGCAACATGCGCTGCGCGTTCTGCCAGAACGGCGATATCAGCACCGACAAGGACAACGGCGTCGAGACCGGCGCCACGACCTTGGCGGCGGTGGCGTGGCTGCTCCGGCTCGAGGGCTGTCACAACATCAATTGGGTGGGCGGCGATCCCACGATCCACCTCCACACCATCGTCGAGGCGATCGCGCTTCTCGGCAATGGCTTCGTGCCGGGCCACCTCGATCACGCCAAGGCGCTCCGGACCCGCGCCGACCGCTTCGACGGCTTCGCGGCGGCGAAGCGCCACGGCACCTACGAGCGCGCGTTCAACGCCCCGATGCTGTGGAACAGCAATTTCTACATGTCGGCCGAGGCGATGCGCCTGCTCCGCCTGCTGATGGACGTCTGGCTGCCCGATTTCAAATTCGGCCCCGGGCGTTGCGCCATCGCGCTCGCGCGCACGCCGCGCTATTGGGAGAGCGTCACCGAGAATCTCCTGCTGCTGCGCGGCTGGGGCGAGGATTTCACGATCCGCCACCTCGTCATGCCCGGCCATGTCGAGTGCTGCACGCGGCCGGTGCTCGAATGGGTCGCGCGCGAGATGCCCGCTGCGCCGGTCAACATCATGGACCAGTACCGGCCCGAAAATTTCTGCGATCCCGCCAATCCCAAATACGATCCGCGCCACGCCGCGCTCGCGCGCCGGCCCGCGCGCGCCGAGTTCGAGGCCGCCTGCCGCCACGCCCAGCGCCTCGGCCTCCGCTTCGAGGCCCTTACCTACGAAAAGCAGCGCTTCGGTTTGCCGATGTAGTGCGGCCGTTCGGGGTAAAACGGCGAGACCGCGGCCCCGGCCGATATGTCCACGCGAACGGACGCGGCTCCCATCCACCCCGTTCACGGGTAGCTGCCGAGCGCCGCTTTGGCCTTGGCGCGATAGGCGGCGAGCGCCGCGGTCGCATCGGCGGCGCGGCTCTCGTGCGCGGCGCGCCGCGCGTCCGCCAGCAAGGCGGCGAGGCCGGCGAAGTCGACGGCGGCCGAGCGGCGGTCGGGCCGGCTCCCTTTTGATAATGCAAACGCGACTCGATTGCGATACGTCCCCGCGATTGCGGCCGGCCGCTCGACGCATGTCTGTTTATCGTTGGTGCGCAAACTGGCGATCGCGGAGCCGGGGACGCAGCGATCGAGTATGGGATCGCCACTTTCCTGGCGTGTCCAGGCAGGCTCCTTAACCCGCCCTTTGCAGCCTCACCACGAACCTGGCGCCGGCGATGCGGCCGTCCGGGTGCTTGAGGTTCTCGGCGTGGATCGTGCCGCCCATGGCTTCGACGATCTGCTTCGAGATCGAGAGGCCGAGCCCCGAATGGGTCCCGAATTTCTCGCCGACCGGGCGCTCCGTGTAAAAGCGGCGGAAGATGTCCTTCTCCTTGCCGGGCGGAATGCCGGGGCCCTGGTCGTCGATGGCGATGCGCGTGTAGCCGCCCTCGGCGCCGCCGCTGATCGTGATGACGCCGCCAGCCGGGCTGAAGCTCTCGGCATTGACCAGGATGTTCTGGAGCACCTGCACGAGGCGATCCTCGTCGGTGCGCGCCATGAGCTTGTCGCGCGCCGGCAGCACGAGCTTCACGGTCGGCCGCCCCGGCGCCGCGGCGGCGGCCGTGTTGCGGATGTCGGCGAGGGCACCGAGGATGCGGCCCACGTCGACGGTCGCGAGCTTCAGGCGCGAGAGTTCCGAATCGAGCCGCGAGGCGCGCGAGATGTCGGTGATGAGCCGGTCGAGCCGCTCCACGTCCTCGCGCACCATGTCCAGCAGGCGATTCTGCTTCTCCGGGTCCTTGATGCGCGTCACGGTCTCGATGGCGCTCTTCATCGAGGCGAGCGGGTTCTTGAGCTCGTGCGCGACGTCGGCGGCGAACGATTCGATCGCGTCGAGCCGGCGCCAGAGGTCGTTGGTGAGGTCGTTGAGCGCGGCCGAGAGGTCGCCGATCTCGTCCTCGCGCTCGGTGAAATCGGGGATCGAGACCTGGCGCGACTTGCTGCGGCGCATGGCGTCGGCGGCGGCGGCGAGCCGGTTGATCGGCCGCGCGATCGAGCGGCCGAGCCAGAACGCCATGAAGATCGTGAACACGGTCACGACCGCGATGATGCGCAGGATGTCGAGCCGCACCTGGCGCACCGAGCGCGCGATCTCGTGCGCCGAGGTCGAGAGCAGCAGCACGCCGTCGACGTTCTTGTAGCGCTGCACCGGCGCCGCGAAGAACAGCACGAAATCGCTGCCGGCCTCGGCGCGGCGGATGAAGCTCCGGGGCTCGCCGCCCAGCGCCGTCTGCACCTCGGGATAGTCGGCGGCGTTCTCGTCGGCATGCTCGCGGTAATAGGGCACCGATTCGCGGTCGCGGGCGAGCAGGTTGAAGAACCACTCGTAGAGGCCGACGATCTTCTCGGTGAGCCACCGCCCGGTGCTTTCGGCCGGCAGATCCTCCTCGCGCACGGGCCCGTAGCCGCCGCGCAGCGTGCGCGTGTCGACGAGGAGGCGCCCGTCGCGGTCGAACAGGCGCGCCCTGGCATTGGTGGCGCGCGTGAGCTGGCGCATCACGTTGCCGGCGAGCGTCGGATCGATGCGCCGCTCATCGGGCGCACCCGGCGTCACCGCGGTCTCGGCGATGGCGCCGGCGAAAAGCCGCGCCTGGGCGGAAAGCGCATTGAGCTCCGCCTCGACGAGGCTCCGTTCGTAGGCGCCGACATAGAGCAGGCCGCCGAAGATGGTGGCGACCGGGAAGATGCTGAGCGCCATGATCCGCACCGAGAGGCGCGAGAAGCGGCGTTGTTTCCGTGGCGGCGCCGACTCGGCGGCGGCGGCGGCGCGGCGCAGCGCGCTGTCGGATTCGCCGCGCCGGCTCCGGCTCGGCGTCTCCGCCACGGCCGCGGCCGCTGTCTCGGTGCGGTCGGCGGCGTCCATCATCCCCCGCCTAGCACGCCGGCTCAGCTTTCGCTGTAGCGATAGCCGATGCCGTACAACGTCTCGATTTTGTCGAAGACGTCGTCGACGAGCTTGAACTTCTTGCGCAGGCGCTTGATGTGGCTGTCGATGGTGCGGTCGTCGACATAGACGTTCTCGCCGTAGGCGGCGTCCATGAGCTGGTCGCGCGACTTGACATGCCCCGGCCGCGCGGCGAGCGATTGCAAGATGAGGAACTCGGTCACGGTCAGCGACACCGGCGCGCCCTTCCAGGTGCAGAGATGGCGCTCGGGATCCATTACCAGCTCGCCGCGTACAATGGTCTTCTCCTTGCCGGGCTTGGCGCCCTCCTCGCCGGTTTCGGCGCGGCGCAAGACGGCGCGGATGCGCTCGATGAGGAGGCGCTGCGAGAACGGCTTGGTGATGTAATCGTCGGCGCCCATCCTGAGGCCGAGCACCTCGTCGATCTCGTCGTCCTTCGAGGTGAGGAAGATCACCGGCATGCGCGACTGGGTGCGCAGTTTGGAGAGCACCTCCATCCCGTCCATGCGCGGCATCTTGATGTCGAGAATGGCGAGGTCGGCCGGGCGCTGCGTCAGGCCGGCCAGCGCCTCGGCGCCGTCGCTGTAGGAGCGCACGTTGAAGCCTTCCGCCTCGAGCGCCATCGAGACGGAAGTCAGGATGTTCTTGTCGTCGTCGACCAAGGCGATGGTGTGTCGCATGTTGAGCTCGACTTTCCTGATGCTGACGTCACCCCACCTTCCCCAAGGGCGGGCCGGCGCATACGCCGCCACTCCGGCGGAAATGCGTCGAAATTATACTGGAACAGAGGATTTATAAAGGTTTACCGCGAGTTATCCGCTGCCCCCCGGTGCCCAAGCCAAGGCGGCCGTTAAGGAATGAGATAGGGTGGCGGCCGGCCGGTTTCAAAGCGCCGGCCCGGCGCGGGCCGCCTTTCGGGATTACGCTCGGCCGGCTCCCGTCCGTCTCGGCCGGCGCTCCGCGCCTAGGGGCTCTCCGGCGCCGCGAGCTTCAGCGCGAAATCGGCGGTGTCGCGCAGCACGAGGGCGAGGACGAAGGCACAGAGCACGACGACGACCGCCCGTCCGGCCGTGACCGCCAGCATCTGGCGCGCGATCAGATATTCGTAGAACAGCACGCCGCCGAGACCGGCGAAGTTGAGCACGACCGCGATCTCCTGCGGCAGCGCCCCGCGCCCCAACAGGTCGAGGCCGATGAGGAGCGGCCCGCTCAAAATCTGCGACCAGTTGTAGGCGACGACATAGCCGAGATAGCGTTCGCCGCAGCCCATGGCGCGCGCAAGGTAGAACGCGATCAGCGGCCACGAGGTCCAGCCGATCACATAGACGAGGACATTGACCGACCAGCGCAGGCCGGGCGCCGCCTGCTCGGTGCCCTCGGCCGGGCCGATCATCGCGAGATAGGCGAGATCGAGCGGCAGCAGCAGCACCGCCGCCGCGAAGGAGCGCCAGAAGCCGTCGAGCGTCGCGTTGAACGCCGTCGGCGCCGCGGGATCGCGGCGCAGCAGGCCCCAGGCGCCGTGCAATGAGCGCGATGCTTCCTCGCCGAGCGTCATGCCGCTATATCGCAACGGAAGCGGCGGGGAATCAAGCAACCGGAAGCATGCAGAGAGCGCGCCCAGGAAGCATGGTTAAGCCGCGGACGGCACCCGCCGGCATCGGGACGCTGCGCGAAACTGGGTTGCACGCCGCGCTGAAGCGCTGGTACGCGCAGCCCGGCGACGAATTCGAGATCGCGCTCGACGGCTACGTCATCGACATCCGGCGCGCCGGGCTCTTGATCGAGATCCAAACGCGGAGCTTCTCGTCGATGCGCCGCAAGCTGCTGGCGCTGGCCGAGCGCCATCCGGTGCGCGTCGTGCATCCGGTGCCGGAGCGGAAGTGGATCGTGCGCCTCGATGCGAAGGGGCGCGAGATCGCGCGCCGCCGCTCGCCCAAGGCCGGGCGCATCGAGACGCTGTTCAAGGAGCTGGTGAGCATTCCCGACCTCGTCGGCCATCCCAACCTCACTTTCGACGTGGCGATCACGCACGAAGACGAGCTCTGGCAGCAGACCGGGCGGCGCGCCTGGCGGCGAAAGGGCTGGTGCGTGGTGGGGCGCCGCCTGGTCGAAGTCGTGCGCGTCGTACCCTTCGCCGACGCCGGGGATTTCGCGGCGCTCTTGCCGCCCGAGCTCGCGCATCCGTTCACCGCGCGCGATCTCGCCGCCACCGGCGGCCTCACGCTCAACCTCGCCTACAAGATGATCTACTGCCTCCGCCGCATGGGCGCGCTCGAAGTGGCGGGCAAGCGCGGGCGGGCGGCACTCTATTCCCCTTCCCCTCGGGCGGAAGGGGCAGGGGATGAGGGGGCGACGGATTCTTGAGCGCAAGCGTGAGGCCGCGCGCGAGGTGCTCGCGTCAGAAGCCATATTCCTGCGCAGACATGCCGCCGCGCGTCGGCACGCTGATCGTCGAAATCGTGCCGCCCCTCACCCCCGGCCCCCTCTCCCCGAGGAGAGGGGGATCACGCGAACACTCTATCCAATATTCGCCGGTAGATGCGCGCGAGGCCTTCGAGATCGGATACGGCCATGCGCTCGTCGATCTTGTGCATGGTCTGGCCGACGCCACCGAACTCGACGACGGGGCAGAGCCGGCGGATGAAGCGCGCGTCGGAGGTGCCGCCGGTGGTCGAAAGCCCCGGCGTGCGGTTCGTCTCGGCCTTGACGCAATCGGAAACGAGCGCCGAGAGCGTGCCCGGCGCGGTGAAGAACGACTCGCCGCTCACCTTAATCTCCAAATTGTAGGAGCCGCCGGGGCCGAGCTCGGCCATGGCGCGGTCGAATTTCTCGCGCAACCAGGCGGCGATCGTCTTCGAGCTGTGCTTGTCGTTGAAGCGGATGTTGAAAACGGCCTTGGCCGCGGCCGGGATCACGTTGTTCGTCGGATTGCCGATGTCGATGGTCGTGATCTGCAGCGTCGTCGGCTGGAAATGCGCCGAGCCTTCGTCGAGCTTCTCGCGCACGATGGCGTCGAGCATGCGCACGAGCCGGTGCGCGGGATTGTCGGCCAGGTGCGGATAGGCGGTGTGGCCCTGCACGCCGGTGACGGTCAGATACCCCGTCATCGAGCCGCGCCGCCCGATCTTGATCATGTCGCCGAGCCGCTCGGGGTTGGTGGGCTCGCCGACCACGCACAGGTCCGGGATTTCGCCGCGCTGTTCCATCCAGCCGAGCACCTTCGCGGTGCCGTTGACGGCGTCGCCCTCCTCGTCGCCGGTGATGAGGAGGCTGATCGAGCCCTTGAATCCCTTCCCCTTCGCGCGCAGGAATGCGTCGGCCGCCGAAACGAAGGCGGCGATGGCGCCCTTCATGTCGGCCGCACCCCGGCCCCAAAGCTGGCCGTCCTTCACCTCGCCGGCGAAGGGATCGAGCGACCATTGCGCCTTGTCGCCGGGCGGCACCACGTCGGTGTGGCCGGCGAAGCAGAAATGCGGCTGCCCGCGGCCGAGGCGCGCATAGAGATTGTCGATGCGCGCGTCGGGGCCGCTGTCGCCGGAGCCGAACGGCAGGCGGTGGCATGCGAAGCCCATCCGCTTCAGCGCCGCCTCTAGCACATCGAGCGCGCCCGCATCGCGCGGCGTCACGCTCGGCCGCCGAATCATGTCGCGGGCGAGGGTGAGGAGGTCAATGGGGGCGGGCGCATCCATCACGGCATCGGGCCGCCTTCCGCCGGGGTCTTCCAGAAGCGTTTGTCGCCGGGGGCGATGTGGGCCCAGGGCACCTGATCGCAGACGAAGGTGTGCGCGCGCGGCGCGATGGACTTGGGATCGTCGAGCGTGCCGGCGAGGATGTGAATCTCGCCGGCCCAGCGCGGGCTGGTGAAGCTGAGCGGCGTGCCGCAATGGGCGCAGAAGCCGCGCGCGACGCCGGGCGAGGAGGCGTAGGGCTTGGGGGCATCCTTCTCCCATTTCACCGCCGCCGTCTCGTAGCCGAGCCAGGTGGCGTAGCCGGCCGAAGTCTGCTTGCGGCAGTCGGCGCAATGGCAATGCGCCACCCATTTCGGCTTGCCGCTGGCGATATAGCGCACGGCGCCGCAGCGGCAGCCGCCGGTTCGGATTTGCTCGGGCTCGGCCATGTCAATCCCTCAACAGCTCGTTGATCGAAGTCTTGGAGCGCGTCTTCTCGTCGACGCGCTTGACGATCACGGCGCAATAGAGCGTGGGCCCGCCCTTGGGGTCGGGCAGGCCGCCCGGCACCACGACCGAATAGGCCGGCACGCGGCCCATATGCACCGTGCCGGTGGCGCGCTCGACGATCTTGGTCGAGGCCCCGATATAGACGCCCATCGACAGCACCGAGCCTTCCTCGACGACGACGCCCTCGGCCACCTCGGCGCGCGCGCCGATGAAGCAATTGTCCTCGATGATGACGGGCCCGGCCTGCACCGGCTCCAACACGCCGCCGATGCCGGCGCCGCCCGAGATGTGGCAGTTCTTGCCGATCTGCGCGCAGGAGCCGACCGTGGCCCAGGTGTCGACCATCGTGCCGGTGTCGACATAGGCGCCGATGTTGACAAAGCTCGGCATCAAGACGACACCGGGCGCGATATAGGCCGAGCGGCGCACGATGCTGCCGGGCACGGCGCGGAAGCCCGCCGCCTTGAAGCGGTTGTCGCCCCAGCCCGCGAATTTCGACGGCACCTTGTCCCACCAATGCGCGCCGCCGGGCCCGCCCGGGATCGGCGTCATGTCGTTCAAGCGGAACGAGAGGAGGACTGCCTTCTTGGCCCATTGATTGACGTGCCATTGGCCGGCGCGCTTCTCGGCGACGCGGAGCTGACCGCCATCGAGCGCCTCGAGCGTTTCGTCGACCGCGTCGCGCACCGGGCCCTTGGTGCCCGAATTGAGCAGATCGCGCTTGTCCCAAGCGTCGTCGATGGCCTTAGCGAGCGCGGCGTGGTCCATGAGCGATATTCCGAATTCTGGAGTGTGCGAGTGCCGCGCTGTCTATCGCCTCGTTTGCAGGCGAGCAACCCTGGTGGGCGGAGATGGCCCCCTCAGTCCGGCGCGCGACTTGGCCCGTCGGACCGAGGGGGTCTACGCGCCGTCCTTCCGTGCCGCGATCACGGCTTCGAGCCAGCCGGCAAGATCGCGCGCGCGGTGGTGCACGTGCTCGCCCTCGTGGCCTTCCATGCTGAAGGCGTTGTCGGTTTCGACGAGCACGCATGTCATGCCGCGCGCATGCGCGGGTACGAGGTTGCGCGCCATGTCCTCGAAAAGCGCCGCGCGCCTCGCCTCGACGCCGTGGCGCGTGAGGAAGCGGTCGTAGAACGCGTCGTGCGGCTTCGGATCGAACTGGGCGGCAATGATGTCGAAAATTCCGTCGAAGCGGCGGGCGACGCCGAGACGCTCCAGCACCTTCTCGGAATGCGCGAGCGAGGCGTTGGTGAAGACGTATTTCGGCCCGGGCAGCGCCGCCAGCGCCGCGTCGAGGCGCGGATCGGCCTCGACCGGGCTGTGGTCGATGAGGTGCACGAAATCGAGGAATTCGTGGGGGTCGATGCCGTATTCGATCATCAGCCCCTTCATCGTCGTGCCGTAGCCGCGGAAATAGGATTTCTGCAGCCAGCGCGCCTGCGCGAAGGGAATCTTGAAGCGCCCGGCGATGTATTCGCCGATGCGCACGTCGACCTGGCGGAAAAGATCGCAATGCGCCGGGTAGAGCGTGTTGTCGAGGTCGAACACCCAAGCCTCGACATGCTCGAGCGCCGGCGCCGACATCGCTGCAACAGGTGCGGTGAGGACGGTCGTGGTCACGCGCTCAATCTAGTGCGGATGCGCCCGCAAAGTAAGTGAACAGGGAGGCGGGGAGACTGGGAGAAGCAAGAAATAAGATTCACCACGAAGACACCAAGACACGAAGAAGATAAAGAAATGCGCGCCAAGGGCGCGCAAGAAGGACCTATTTCGTGGCCTTCATGTCTTCGTGGTGAATCTTGCTCCTCCCCGTCTCCCTGTGACCTTCAGCTGCGCTTGAAGAGGGTGCCGACGCCGCGTTGGGTGAAGATTTCGAGCAGCATCACGTGCGGGATCTTGCCATCGAGGATGACCGAGGCGCCGACGCCGCCCAGCACCGCGTCGATGCAGGTCTCGACCTTGGGGATCATGCCGCCGCTGATCGTGCCGTCGGCGATGAGCGCCTTGGCCTGCTCGACCGTGAGCTCGTTGAGGAGCTGCTTGTTCTTGTCGAGCACGCCGGGCACGTCGGTCAGAAGGAAGAAGCGCGCGGCCTCGATCGCGATGGCGACGGCGCCGGCGGCGGTGTCGGCATTGATGTTGAAGGTTTCGCCGTTGGGCCCGAAGCCGATCGGCGCCACCACCGGGATCACGTCGGACGAGATGAGGCGGTAGAGGATGCCGGGATCGACCCGATCCGGCTCGCCGACGAAGCCGAGATCGAGCGCCTTCTCGATGTGCGATTCGGGGTCCTTGATCGTGCGCGTCAGCTTCTTGGCGCGGATGAGGTTGCCGTCCTTGCCCGAGAGGCCGACCGCGGTGCCGCCGGCGCGGCTGATCGCCTGCACGAGCTGCTTGTTGATCGAGCCGGCCAGGACCATCTCGACGATCTCGACCGTCTCGGCGTCGGTGACGCGCAGGCCCCGCACGTATTCGCTCTTGATCTTCAAGCGGTCGAGCATCTGGTTGATCTGAGGGCCCCCGCCGTGGACCACGACCGGATTGATGCCGGCCTGCTTCAGCAACACCACGTCCTGCGCGAAGCTCGCGGCGGATTTTTCGTCGCCCATGGCGTGGCCGCCATATTTGATGACGAACGACTCGCCGTCGTAGCGGCGGAGATAGGGCAGCGCCTCGATCAGCGTGCGTGCGGTGCGCAGCCAGTGCTTGGTTTCGCCGAAGTCGATCTCAGCCATGATCTGAGGACAGACGACAGAGGACAGACGTCAGATAGCAGATGATGAAACGTCTGTCTCTGTCATCTGATCTCTGATCGCGCCTTCTTCGCCAGCGCAACAAGGAGGTCGCGCGCTTCGGCGGGCGAGGCGATGCGGCGGCCGAAATCGAGGCGCGCGGCGCGGTTCTCGACGCGGAGATCGCAGCCCTCGGGATCGATGCCGGTCATGCGCCAGGCGCCGACGGGCTGGCCGAGGAGCCGCGTCGCATAGAGCCCGAGCGCCGCGGCGTGATCCTGGTTCATGTGCGTAACGATGTCCTCTTCCGCCTCGGCCAGCGCCG
>DATBLL010000021.1:0-12887 GCA_036555425.1 Alphaproteobacteria bacterium
CGACGTCGAACTCGCCCGGCGCGCCCATCGCCACGAACACGGCGAGCGCGGGCAGGAACAGGATCCCGAGGCTCGGCAGCAGGCGCTTGGGCGAGACGCCGGTGGCATATTGCCGGCGCTTGGCCCATTTGTTGTAGAAGACCACCGCCACGATCGACGCCAGGAACACGGCGCCGGCCGCGTAGTGCGCGGATTGCAGCTTCAGCAGCGGGAAGATGAGGCCGCTCTTGCTGAGATAGAATCCGCCGCCGATCACGAGCGGATCGAGCTGCTCGGGCAATGCGTTGCCGACGAGCGCGTAGATGAAGATGAGCTGCAGCAGCAGCGGAATGTTGCGGATCGTCTCGACGTAGAAGGAGGCGACCTTCGAGACGATCCAGTTCTGCGAGAGCCGCGCGATGCCGATGATCGTGCCGAGGATCGTCGCCAGGATGATGCCGACGACGCCGACGCGCAGCGTATTGAGGATGCCGACGAGATAGGCGCGGCCGAAGGTGTCGTCGGGATCCCAGGGAATGATCGAATCGCTGATCGGGATGCCCGAGCGCGCGCCCATGAATTCGAAGCCGCTCTTCAGACCCCGCGCGCGCAAATTCTCGATTGTGTTGCTGACCAGCAGCCAGACGGCCGCCACCAAGACCGCGAGGAAGACGAGCTGATAGAGGACGGCGCGCACGCGCCGGTCGTTCCACCACGCGCCGGTCGCCGGTGCGCGCGCCATTGTGGGTTTGGAGTCCGCCACCGCGCCGGGTCCCGCGGCCTATGATGCCAAGGCGAATCCGCCGCCTCGAAAGGCTCGGGGCGGCGGATCGATGGCCCTACCGGATCGGCGGCGCGTACTGGAGGCCGCCCTTGCTCCAGAGGGCGTTCAGGCCCCGCTCGAGCTTCAGCGGCGTCTTGGGTCCGACATTGCGCTCGTAGGTATCGCCGTAATTGCCGACCTGCTTGATGATCTGGTAGGCCCAGTCGGCCTTCAAGCCGAGCAGCTTGCCCATGTCGTTCTTGGCGTCGACGCCGAGCAGGCGCTTGATGCCCGGGTTGGGCGAGCCCTTCATTTGATCGACATTGGCGCGGCTGACGCCATATTCTTCGGCCTCGACCATCGCGAAGAGGACCCACTTCACGATCGCGAAGAAATCCTCGTCGCCGCGGCGCACGGCCGGGCCGAGCGGCTCCTTCGAGATCAGCTCGGGCAGGATGACGTAGTCGTCGGGATTCTTCGCGTCCTTGGAGCGCACCGCGGCAAGACCCGAGGCATCGGTCGTGTAGGCCTGGCAGCGGCCGGCGAAGAAGGCACCGGTGGCCTCCTCGATCTTCTCGAACACGATCGCCTTGGCCTTGCTCAGATTGTTGGCCTTGAGGAAGTCGGTGAGGTTGAGCTCCGTGGTGGTGCCCGACTGCACGCAGATCTCGGCGCCGTCGAGCTCCTTGGCGCTCTTCACGCCGAGCTTCTTCGCCACCATGAAGCCCTGGCCGTCGTAGAAGGTGACGCCGGTGAAGACCATGCCCTGCGCCGCGTCGCGGGTGAGCGTCCACGTCGTGTTGCGCGAGAGCACGTCGATCTCGCCGGACTGGAGCGCGGTGAAGCGCTGCTGCGCGCTGGTGGGCTTGAACTGCACCTTGTTGGCGTCGCCGAAGATCGCCGCGGCGATGCCGCGGCAGACGTCGACGTCGATGCCGGTCCAGCGGCCCTGGCTGTCGGCAATCGAGAAGCCGGCGAGGCCCACGTTGACGCCGCAGACCAGCGAGCCGCGCTTTCGGATGTTGTCGAGGTCCTTGCCGGCCAAGGCCGGACCCGCGGCGAGAGCGACGGCAACGGCCATCGCGGCCGCGATTGCGAGCTTTTTCATGTTTCTCCCATGCTCCTCTCATGTGCCGAGCGGAACCGGCGAGCGTCGGCCCGGCGGTCCTGTTGTCGAGGCGGCGTGGTAGTCCCCTCTCGAGGCGAGAGGCCGCCTCCTGACCGGTATAAAAGCGGGATAATGCGCCCGGCGCAAGCGGAAGGCAGCGGCGTCGGCGCCGGTGGCGCGCCGCCCGGAGCCGTGACATGATGCCTTTTTTCGCGCCAACTCCGCACCGCAAAGCCACATGAAGCCTTCGACGTCTCTGGTCTCCGCCGGCCGCGATCCGCGGCGCCACTCCGGCGCCGTCAACGTGCCCGCCTTCCGCGCCTCGACGATCACCGCGCCCGACTTCGCCTCCTGGGAGGCGTCGCGAAAGCGCCGCTTCGACAAGGACGCCGTCGTCTACGGCCGCTTCGGCACGCCGAGCTCGCAGGCGCTCGAGGACGCCGTCGCCGCCATCGAGGGCGCCGACCGCGTCGTGCCCGTGTCCTCGGGCATGGCCGCCTGCGCTTGCGCGATCCTCTCGGTGGTCAAGACCGGCGACCATCTGCTGCTGCCCGACAACGTCTATCAGCCCGTGCGCCATTTCGCGGGCGGCTTCCTCAAGGATTTCGGCGTCGAAGCTACGTTCTACGATCCCCTCATCGGCTCCGGCATCGCGAAACTGATGCGGCCGAACACGCGCCTCCTCTATCTCGAATCGCCGGGCTCGCAGACGATGGAGATGGGCGATACGCCGGCGCTGGTGGCCGAGGCCAAGGCGCGCCGCATGCGCACCGCCTTCGACAATACCTGGGGCACGCCGCTTTTGTTCCGCCCGCTCGACCACGGCATCGACCTCTCGATCAACGCGGCGACGAAGTATCTCGTCGGCCACTCCGACGCGATGCTGGGCACGATCGCCATGCGCGCCGAGCTGTTCGAGCGCGTGAAGACCGTGGCCACGGCCTATCTCGGCAACTGCCCCGGCTCGGAGGAAGTCTATCTCGGCCTGCGCGGCATGCGGACGATGCACGTGCGCCTGAAGCGCCACGGCGAGAGCGCCTTCGCGGTCGCGCGCTGGTTCCAAACCCGGCCCGAGGTCGAGCGCGTGCTTTACCCCGCCCTGCCCGAAGATCCCGGGCACGCGATCTGGAAGCGTGACTTCGCGGGCGCCTCCGGCCTCTTCTCGGTCATCTTCAAGCCCTGCGCCAAGGCCGCGATCGCCCGCTTCGTCGACAGCCTCGAGCACTTCGCCATCGGCGCGAGCTTCGGCGGCTACGAGAGCCTCGTCCTGCCGTTCGATCCCAGCCACTACCGTTCGGCGACGAGATGGGAGGCCAAGGGCCACTGCCTGCGCTTCCACATCGGGCTCGAAGACGTCGACGATCTGATCGAGGATCTCGAGCGCGCCTCGGCGCAGATGCGCGCCGCGGCTTGACCCCTTGCGGCGAGGCACGGCCATGACCACATCCGACGCCGCGGCCGAGGCCGCGCTTGGCGCCATCGCCTTCGACGCCGACGGGCTCGTACCGGCCATCGCCCAGCAGCACGACACCGGCGAGGTGCTGATGATGGCATGGATGAACCGCGAGGCCGTCGCCGAGACGCTGGCGACGAAGCGCGTCTGCTACTGGTCGCGCGCGCGCAAGGCGCTCTGGCGGAAGGGCGAGAGCTCGGGCCAGGTGCAGCGGCTCGTCGACCTCCGCATCGACTGCGACGGCGACACGCTGCTGCTGCTGGTCGACCAGACCGGCGTCGCCTGCCACACGGGCAAGCGCCGCTGCTTCTTCCGCCGGGCCGGCGCCGCGGGATTGGAGGACGTGCCCATGGGCGCCGTCGACCCGGCCGCGCTCTACGGCAAGGGGCGCGCCTGAACGCGGCCCTCGACAGGCCGGGGAATTCGACTTAAGCGGGCATCGACAGCGGCAGGCAAGCCGCAGGGGTTCGAGAGGCGCGAGGTAACGGCAATTCATGAGCTGGACGAATTACGCACTGGCCGAAGTGCGCGAGATCGGCGAAGGCCACCGCGCTCTCTACAGCAAGACCCACATTCCCAAGGACACTGTGATCGCCGTCTTCGACGGCCGCGCGGTCGTGCTCGACTTGAAGCCCAACGGCAAGATCGACTACGGCAAGGAAGACCCCAACCTCCTCGTCCACCTCGCCGTCGACAAGGGCAAGTTCTACGGCATCGCGCCGATCCGCTACGACGAGGTCACCGGCGCCGATTTCATGAACCACTCATGCACGCCCAATTGCTACATCGAGCGCATGCTGGTGATCCGCGCCGCCGAGGACATCCCGCCCGGCACCGAGCTCACCTGGGACTACCGCGTGAGCGATCTCGTCCCCCAGGGCCAGCTCTGTTGGTGCGACGAGCCGAAATGCGTGTTGTGAGGGCGATTGTCGCGTAAATCGGCTCAGCTCTCCGCGCGGGCGCGGCGCCAAGGGAGAGCGTGCCCGCCGCGAAGAGCCATAACCGCAAGCGCATGCGCCTCTCCCCCTTCCTTGCGGTCCCGCCCTCAGTCTTTCTTGCTCGCGTCCACGACCTCCTCGCGCGGCGTGACGCGGTCCATGAGCGCGAGCAGGACGCCGCTGGTGACGAACGTCAGATGCGTGACGACCAGCCAGAACATCTGGCGGTCGGTGACGGCGCCCTCGGTGACCTTCATGAAGGACTTCAGCAGATGGATGCCGGAAATCGCCACGATCGACGCGATCAGCTTCAATTTCAGGCCGCCGAAATCGACCGTGCCCATCCAGCCCGGGCGATCCTTGCTCCCGTGTGCGATTTCGATCTTGGAAACGAAGTTCTCGTAGCCGGCGAAGATCACCGTCAACAGTAAATTGCCGGCCAGCGACATGTCGATGAGCGTCAGCACCAAGAGGATCACGTCCGCTTCCTTGATCGGAACGCTCTTGCCGTCGACGAGCCTGTATCCCCAAAGCACGCCCGGAACCTCGTGCGCCAACTCGCGCACGAAGGTGATCATCAGCAGCACGAGGGCGATCGACAGGCCGAGATAGAACGGCGCCATCAGCCAGCGGCTCTGGAAGATGAGCGTCTCGATCGCCGTTTCGAATTTCTTCATCATGGTCCGTGTCGAGAAGATTCGCACGCGGGCGCACGTGCAAGCACGAGGGGAGAATGGCGCGCCCGGCAGGAATCGAACCTGCGACCCACAGCTTAGAAGGCTGTTGCTCTCATCCGCTGAGCTACGGGCGCTGATGCGGCGATAACCGCCCTAGGATACGCGATCCCACCGGAAATTGCTCGCATAGCTCTTTGGGCGGACGGCGCGTTCCTTGGGCTCGTAGACTTCGTGGTCGATCCGGCGTCTCTTGCAATAGGCGATGGCCTCCTCCTTCGTGTCGAAGAAGAGGCGGACCTGCTGCGGCGTGTCGCCCGAGCCGACCCAGCCCATCAGGGGATCGTTGCTCTTGCGCTGCGCCGGCTCGAACTCGAGCACCCACTCGCGCGTCAAGGCGCGCCCCGACTGCATCGCCGTCTTCGCCGGTTTGTAGATCCGTGCCGCCATCGTCCATCCCTGTTTCGAGCTGGTCGGGGTGAGAGGATTCGAACCTCCGGCCTACAGCTCCCAAAGCTGCCGCTCTACCAGGCTGAGCTACACCCCGCCGGCGCTCACATACACGAATCGCCGCAGCAGCGGCAAGTTATGCATCCTCAATCCGGGCCGTACAGCAGCTCGAAGCTGCGGAACTCCACGTCGTTGCGGTCGTCGGTGAAGGGCCGCACTGTCGCCGGCGCATGCGCAACCCGGAAGGTCGGCCGCACCCGCGTCAGCACATGGGCGAGATTGGGATCGGCCGGCTCGGCGTCAAGCCGGGCCTTCAACGCGGCGAAATCGGTCGGCTGGCGGGTGGCGATAAGGAGATAGTTGCCGAAGCTGGCCGCGTAGACGTTCGGGAACACGGCTTCGAGCGTGCGCACGAAGGGCGCGATGTGCTCCTCGCCGCGCCGGCGCGAGAGCACGTTGATCATCAGCATGCCGTTGTCCGTCAGCCGCTCGCGCGCCAGCGCGAAGAACTCCGTCGTGGCGGTGAAGAACGGGATCGTGCCGGTGACGTAGAGATCGACGCAGATCACGTCGTAGCGCTCGCTGCTGCGCGCCAAGAACCAGCGCGCATCCTCGGCCACCAGGCGAATGCGCGGCTGATCCTTCAAGCCGAAATAGTCGCGCGCCACGCGGATGACGGCGGGATCGAGATCGACGCCGGTGATCTCGGCGTCGGGATAGACCGCGGCGATCTGCTTCAGCGCGACGCCGCCGGCGACGCCGAGCATCAGCACCTTGCGCCCGCCCTGGAGATAGGGCCCGAACAGAAAGAGGTCGAAATACTCGCCGGTGAGCAGCGCACCCTTCACTTCGAGCGTTTGCACGCCGGCCGTGTAGTTGAGGTAGAGCGCGCGCACATGCGGGTGGTCCTGCACCTCGATGATGTTGTGGACCGATTCGGTGCGCAGCACGACATGGGCCGGCAGCGCCGGCGGCCAGGGATATAGCGCGGCGAATACGGCGATGCTGGCCGCGAGGCCGCGCCATTGCCGCGCCTCGACGAAGAGCGCGGCCAACGCGATCGCGACCAGGCCGGCGCAGAGGTAGTGCCCCAGGCGCGTGCCGAATTCGGGGATCACCAGGAACGCGGTGAAGAACGTCCCGGCGATGCTGCCGATCGTCGACACCGCGTAGACGCGCCCGGCGGTGCCGGCGATGCGCTCGCTGGCCGTGAGCTTGATGACGATCGGCGAGGTCGTCGCCAGCAGCAGCGAGGGCGCTCCGAGCAGCGCCACGCTCGCAATCACGGCGCCCCAGGCGGGACCGAGCGCGCGGAAGTCCGGCAGCAGCGCATCGCCGAGCAGCGGGATGAGCGCGATGTAGGCGGCCGAGATCGCCAGCGCGGCCACGAGAAACCGGCGCGCGCTTGGCCGGTCGCCCATCACGCCGCCGAGCGCGTAGCCGGCGGCCAGCGCCGCCATCACGACGCCGATCAGCGCGCCCCACTGATAGATCGAGTAGCCGAAGAACGGCGCCAGCACGCGCCCGCCGAGGATCTCGATCTGCATGATCGCCCAGCCGGCGAGAAACGCGATCGCGAGCGGCAGCAAATTGCCGCGGCGTGCGGCGCGCGCCGCGGGCGCCTGTTCGGGAATCTGCGAATATGACGCCGCCGGCCGCTTCGCCTCGGGCGCGCGCTTGGGTCGGTCCCTCATGCGGCCGCGCGTCCGATCGGCTGCACCACGGCATACACATCGGCGCGCACCGGCCCCGGGCGCGGCGCGTCGGCCAAGGTCGTGAACCACGCCGCGGGCGGATTGCGCGCGAGCGAATGCGACCAGGCCACGTCGCGCAGCAGCGACTCCGCCGCCGGCGGCAAGCGCTTGGGGATGGGCCAATCGTTGAGCGTGGCCCAGATGCCGCTCCAGCAGCGCGCGACCGCCCAGGGATTGTAGCCGCCGCCGCCGAGCACGAGCAGGCGCGGCGCCAGGTTACGCAAGCGCCGCAGCGCCGACCAATAGGCCTGATTGGAGAGCGCGAGCTTGCTCATCGGATCTTCGGCGAGCGCGTCGGCGCCGCATTGGACGATCAGCGCTTCGGGCGCGAAATCGGCGACCGACGGCAGGATCGCCGCCTCGAAAACATGGTCGAATTCGCCGTCATTAAAGCCTGCGGGAACGGGAAAGTTGAAGAGCCTGCGTGCCCGATCGCTCTCTCGACCGGTGCGCGGCCAGCGGCCGGCCTCGTGGATCGAGGCGATGAGCACGCGTGGATCGCCGGCCAGCGCCTCCTCGACGCCATCGCAATGATGCGCGTCGAGATCGACATAGGCGACGCGCGCCAAGCCTTGATCGAGAAAGGCGAGGATGCCGAGCACCGGGTCGTTGAAATAGCAAAAGCCGCTGGCCCGCGCGCGGCGGCCGTGATGCGTGCCGCCGGCCGGGCTGTGCACGATGCCGCCGTCGCGCAGCAACTCGGCGGCGAGCAGTGTGGCCCCGCAGGCCGTTGCCGGCCGCCGGAATACCTCGCCGAAGACGGGATTGCCGCTGGCGCCGAGCCCAAAGCGCTCGCGCTGCGCCGGCGTCGCCGCCTGGGTCCGCTCGCATTCGGCCACGGCGGCGACGTAGTCCGGGTCGTGGAAGCGCGCGAGCTGCGCCGGCGTCGCCACGGGCGCATCGACGTAGCTTCCCTTTGGCAGCCAGCCGAGCGCGCGGCAGAGGTCCATGGCCAGCGAAACCCGCGGAATCGCGAGCGGGTGCTTCCCGCCGTAACGCGAGTGGCGGTAGATCTCGCTGCCGATGAAGCGGGCGCCGGTCATGGCCGATTGATCTAGGCCGGCGCGCTTCGCGGCGCAATCGCGCATCGACAGGCAGCGCGTCCTCGCCTATGACCCGCCTCCCGCCTCCACGGCCTTGTCTCGATGCAAGCCGTCGTCAACATCGTGCTGCCGGTGTTCGGCATCGTCCTCTGCGGCTACGCCGCCGGGCGATTGAAGCTGCTCGGCCCGGCCAGCTCCGAGGCGCTGAACGGCTTTGTCTATTGGGTAGCGCTGCCCGCCCTCTTTCTTCAGGGCCTCGCCAAGGCGCCGCTCGCGAACGTGCTCGATTGGCCGCTGGTGACGGCGTTCCTGGGCGGCATCGCCGTCATCTTCGTATTGTCCTTCGCCGTCGCGCGCCTCTTCTTTCCCGGGCGGCTCGGCGCGCACACGCTCCATGCCCTCGCCGCCTCGTTCCCCAATTCGGGCTACATGGGGATCCCGCTGTTCCTGCTGGCATTCGGCGAGGCGGGATCGCTGCCGGTGATCGTCGCCAATGTCGCGCAGTCGATCACGGTCTTCTTCCTCGCCCTTTTCCTCGTCGAGCTCGACGGCGGCACCGGCCCGCTCGGCCGCCGCATCGTGCAGATAACGGCCAACCTGCTGCTCAACCCGTTCCTCGTCGGCTCGGCGCTCGGCCTCGGCCTCAACGCCTCGGGCATCGGCTTGAGCGGTCCGTTCGAAACCATGGTGCGCACGCTCGCCGCCGCCGCCTCGCCCTGCGCCCTCTTCGCGCTCGGCCTTTTCATGGTCGGCAAGCCGATCACGCGCGGCCTCTCCGAGGTCTCGTGGCTCGCTTTCGCGAAGCTCATCCTCCATCCGCTCGCGGCCTGGCTGATCGCCGTGTACCTCTTCGCTCTTCCCGACGACACGGTGCGCGCGTTGGTGCTGGTCGCGGCCATGCCGACCGGCGCGCTGGTTTTCGTGGTGGCGCAGCGCTACAACGTCTTCGTCCAGCGCGGATCGGCGGCGGTGCTGGTCTCGACGATCATTTCGATCCTCACGATCTCCGCCCTCATGATCCTCTACCATGTCTGAGCCACAAGGCCTGCTCGCGGTTTGGACCGATATCCCGCCCGCGCTCGAGGCCGATTTCAACGACTGGTACGACCGCGAGCATCTGGCCGAGCGCGCCGGCATCCCCGGCTTCCGCAACGCGCGGCGCTATATCGCCGAAGGCGCCGCGCCGAAATATTTCGCGCTCTACGAGACGGAGTCGATCAGCGTCTTCGCCACCCCCGAATACCGCCGTTATCTCGGCCCGCTCATGACCGCGTGGAGCAAGCGCATCATGGGCGCGTTCGTGAACAACCACCGGCGCTGCTGCAGCTTCGTCGCGCGCGCCGGCGGCGGCATCGGCGGCGCGGTGGTCTCGCTGCGCTTGCCGGCGTCCGACGCGCTCGCGGCCGCTCTCAAGGGCGGCGCGTTGAAGGCCGCGCTCGGCCCGAGCGGCGCCATCGGCGCCAAGGCCTGGCGCTCCGATCTCGCCGCCACCTTTCCCGATGGCCCGCCGCGCGATGCCGTGCCCGAACTCGTCGTCGTGGTCGAAGGGACGAGCCCCGGAGCCGCCACGGCGGGCGCGGACGCCTTGCACGGCACCCTTGGCGAAGCCGGCGCGCCGCTGCATCGCGGCCTCTACCGGCTGCTGCACGCTCTTCCTTCATGACGACGGCCCATCCGCCGTCGCGCCGAGAAACGCCTTCGTCTCCGCGATCGCCTCGGCCAAACCGACGCGACGGATCTCGACGCCGGGCGGGAATGCGCCGCAAAGGCGCGTCGGCAGGCGCGAATCGAGCATAACGAACACGCCGCAATCGTCGGCGCGGCGGATGAGCCGCCCGAAGGCCTGCTTCAGGCGGAACCGCGTCTCGCGGTCGGTGTAGCGCGCGCCGCCGAAATGCGCGTGGCGCGCGCGATAGAGGATGTCGGGCCGCGGCCAGGGCACGCGGTCGAAGACGATGAGGCGCAGCGAGCGGCCCGGCACATCGACGCCGTCGCGCACGGCGTCCGTCCCGAGCAGGCACGCATCGGGCTCGGCGCGGAAGATGTCGACCAGCGTGGCCACGTCGTAGCCGTCGATGTGCTGCGCCAGCAGCGGGATGCCGCGCGCCTCCAGCGGCGCCGCGATGCGCTGATGCACCTGTCGCAAGCGCGCGATCGCGGTGAAGAGCCCAAGCGCGCCGCCGCCGGCGGCGAGGAACAGCTCGCGGAACGCCGCGGCGACCGCATTGGCGTTGTCGCCGGCGACATCGCGGACGATGAAAAGGCGCGTCTGTTTCGCGTAGTCGAACGGCGAATCGAGCGCCGCGCGCCGGGCCGGTTCGACGAGATGGCGCGCGCCGGTGCGCTCCTCGGCCGCGGCCCAATCGACCGAAGGCTCGCCGGTGCCGTCGCGCAAGCTCGCCGAAGTCACGACCGCGCCATGCGCCGGCTTGAGCACGTGCTCGGCGAAAGGCAGCGTCGGATCGATCCAATGCCGGTGCGCGCCCACGTCGCGGTCGCGGCCGAACTCGCGCTCGACGGCAAACCAGTCGACATATTCGGTCGGCGTTTCCTTGCTAAGGGCCGCCAGCAAGGAGCGCCAGGCGACGAGATCGACGAGCGTGCGGCGCCGGATCGCGCGCGCCATCGAATCGAGCCGGATGCGCGCCGAGGTCTCGAGCGTCTCCGCCTCGGCTTCGAGGCGCAGCGCAAGGCGTTCGGCGAGTTCGGTGAGTGGGCGCAACAATCCCGCTAGGCTCTTGTCGAGCTCTGCTGCGGCTTCGGCGATGCCGGGCACCAGCGGCTGGATATCGCATTCGAGCCCGTAGCCGCTGTCGGCATCAGCGGCGCGCGCGTAGACCTGCTGGCGGACGAAGCCGAGGAAGCGCTCGGCCGGCCCCGCCCCTTCGCCGCCGGCGATGCGCGCGAGCCATCCTTCCGACGGCAAGGCGCCGGCCGCCGCGACGGCGTTGTTCAAGAGCCGCTCCGACGGCGGATCCTCCTCGATGAGGCCCAGCAGCCGCGCGCGCAGGCCGCGCGCGCGGCTGCGGCGCGACGAGGCGGCTTCGGCGCCACGCACCCAACGGCGCAGCTCGGCCATCTCCACGCCGGTCAAATGGCCAGAGAAGACCGAGTCGGCCGCGCCAAAGACATGATGCCCCTCGTCGAAGACATAGCGCAGCGGCAGATCGGCATCGCCGCGCGAGTCGCCGTCGGCGGCGGCGAGTGCCGCTTGGATCATGACCAGCGCATGATTGGCGACGACGAGCCGCGCGCGCCGCGAGCGCCGCACCGCGTGCTCGATGAAGCAGCGCGAGTAGTGCGGGCACGCCGAGTAGATGCATTCGCCGCGCCGGTCGGTGAGGCTCGCGACGAGGCCGCGTCCGGCGAGATCGGCGAGCCAGCCCGGCAGATCGCCGGCGACGAGCGCGCCGTCGCGCGTGCGCGCGATCCAGCGCGCGAAGAGGCCGAGCTGCGGCGCTTCGTTGAGCCGGAGCCGAGCACCGTTCGCCGCCTCTTCGTAGTTGAGCAGGCAGAGATAGTTCTCGCGGCCCTTCCTCAGCACCACCTTGCGCCGCTTATCGGCGGGATCGGGATAGAGCTTGTCGAGCTCCTGATCGATCTGATGCTGAAGGTTGCGCGTGAAGGTGCTGATCCAGACCGCGCCTGCATTCTTCTCGGCCCAGATGCTTGCGGGCGCCACATAACCGAGCGTCTTGCCGACGCCGGTTCCCGCCTCGGCGATCGCGATCTTGGGCGCGTCGACGCGGTCGCGCGGCGTGAAGGCGTGCGTCACCGCCGCCGCGTATTCGCGCTGCTGCGGCCGCACTTCGGCCCTGGGTCCCAGAAGCGACAGCAGGCGCGCATCCGCCTCCGCCGGCTCCACGGGAACATCGCCCGCCGGCGGCTCGGGCCCGCGCTCGGCCCATTCGGGCAGATCGCGCCACACGTCGAGGCCCGCGACCGCGCGCCCGGCGCCGCGCGGATGCTCCGAAATCCCGAGCGCGCTCATGACCGCCGGCGCCCAATTCCAGGCGCCCGCCGCCATCGCCTGGGCAATCGGCCGCAGCTCGGCTTCGTAGGCGCGCTCGTCCGCCGCCAACTCGGCGAGCAACGCCTGCACCGATTGCTGGAGCGCGTCGGCTTCGGCTTCCAATCCGCGCGGGCTCGGCAGCGCCAGCGCCTCGGCCACGCCCCGGATCGTCGGCAGGCAGAAGCGCGCCGGGCGCACGAAGGCATAAAGCTCGAGGACGTCGAAAGCCGAAAAATTCTTGAGCCCGAGGCGGCGCGCGATCGCCGGGCGGAAGCAGAGGAGCGGCCCCTCGCCCGCGTCGAGGCGCCGCCGCACTTCGTCCAAGCCGATGCGCCGGCTCGCGCCGCCGGCGTCGCACCACAGCGCATCGACGACGCCGAGTGCCAGCAGCGGCAAGGCGGGCATGCCGGCGCCGCGGCCGGGAGGGGGAACGCGTTCCATCGTGGCGACACTAATGGAGAGCGATAGTCCGGGCGACAGATTTGCCCTAATGTCCCGCTTTGGCTAGAAAATGCGGCCAGAACAGCCGGCTGCGCGACACGCGTCAGCACACCGAGCGCCCGGCGCCTCGAACGCGTTTAAGATTTTGCCAGGCTCGCCCGCTCGACGCTGGATGCTTCATCGATTCTCCGCACGCCGGCCGGGGCCGGTTTGAAGGCTCGCCCTGTGGCCGCACCCGTCAAGCACGACGATATCGCGCTGATCCAGCGCCT
>DATBLL010000032.1:0-15794 GCA_036555425.1 Alphaproteobacteria bacterium
GACCAGCGGCGCGGCCGCCAATGCCAGACCCATGGGCGCCGCCAGCCACTTCACCAGCAGCGCCGTGGCATAGGCGCCGAGGCCGAAATAGGCGGCGTGGCCGAAGGAATGGAGACCGCCCGGGCCGGCGATGAAATGCAGGCTCGCCGCGAACAGCACCAGCACGAGGATGTCGATGGCGACGAGCGCCATGCTCTCGCCGGCGAGCGGGAGCAGCAGCAGCGCCACGCCGATCGCGGCGAACAGCAGCTTCAAGGGCAGCGTCGCCGGGCGGAGCGGGGCTTCCGCGGCGCCGGCATGGGCGCCCGTGGTGGTGCCCTGCCGGCCGAGCAGGCCCCAGGGGCGGACGACGAGCACGATCGCCATCACCAGGAACATGAGCACGAGCGTGATCTTCGGCAGCACCAGCACGCCGAACGCGTTGAGTTCGGCGATAATGAAGGCGGCGAGATAGGCGCCGGCGATGCTGCCCATGCCCCCCACGACCACGACGACGAAGGCCGGCGCCAGGATCAGGAGATCCATCGCGAGATTGACCGATTCGGGCCGCAGCATCTGCAGCGAGCCGCCGAGGCCGGCGAGCGCCGCGCCCACGAAGAGCACGCCGGTGAAGAGGAGCTTCTGGTTGACGCCGAGCGCGCCCACCATCTCGCGGTCCTGCGTCGCCGCGCGCACCAGCGTGCCCCAGCGCGTCTTGGTCATCAGCAGCCAGATGGCGCCGAGCACGGCGAGGCCGATGACGATGAACGCGGCGTCGAAGACGGGAACCGTCTGGTCGCCGACCGGGATGGTGCCGCGCAAGGCCGGCGAGGTCTTGTCCTGCACGCCCCAAATCGCGCGCGTCGCATCCTTGACGATCAGCACGACGCCGAAGGTGGCGACCAATTGGAAAAGCTCGGGCGCGCGATAGATGCGCCGGAGCAGCAGCACCTCCATCACGACGCCAAAGACGCCGACCGCGAGCGCGCCGCCGACGACGGCGACGAGGTAGCCCACCACGCCTGTCCCGAGCTCGCTCACCAGCGTGTGCGCGACATAGGCGCCCAGCATGTAGAACGAGCCGTGCGCGAGGTTGATGATGCGCGTGACGCCGAAGATCAGCGACAGGCCCACCGCCACCAGGAACAGCGACGACGCGCTCGCCAGCCCGGTCAGGAATTGGACGAGGTAAAAAGCCATCGGGTGAAGGCGTGCATTCTTCCCTCTCCCGCGCGAGCGGGAGAGGAGGGGCCCATTCGACGCTCTTCGCGTCGACTGGGAGGTGAGGGTAGCCCCGTGGCCAGCGTCGCACCGCCGTGCCCGCGAATGCGCTGTCCCTCACCTCCCATTCGCTGCTCGCTGTCCGACGCAAAGCGTCGGCGCGCTCGCAGCGAAGGGGCCCCTCCTCTCCCGCCGCGCGGGAGAGGGAATGGCTTCGCTATCGCATCGCGTCCGCCGGACGCATCTTCTTCACCTCGGCGTCGGGCGGCATGTATTTGGCGCCGTCGGCGTAGCGCCAGTTCTTCATCGTGGGCTTGCCGCTCTCGACCGTGGTGAGCCCGACATAGGCGCCGAGCGTCGATTGGTGATCGAGGGCGCGGAAGTAATAGGCGCCCATCGGCGATTTCAATTGGATGCCGCGCGCCGCCTTGATCAGCGACTCGGTATCCGTCTTGCCCGCCTTCTGGATGATGCCGGCCGCCGCGTACATCCAGGTGTAGCCGACGATCGAGCCCAAGCGCGGATAGTCGTTGTACTTCGCCTGGTAGGCCTTCAAGAACGCCTCGTGCTCCGGGGTCTTGATCTTGGACCAGGGATAGCCGGTCACGATCCAGCCCTCGGGCATGTCGGCGCCGAGCGGGTCGGCGTATTCGGGCTCGCCGGTCAGGAGGCTCACCACGGTGCGGCCCTTGAACAGGCCGCGCGCGTTGCCTTCCTTGACGAACTTCGCGAGATCGCCGCCGAAGGTGACGTTGTAGATCGCCTCGGGCGCCGCCTTCAAAAGTGCCTGCACCTCGGCGCCGGCGTCGATGCGGCCCAAGGCCGGCCATTGCTGCACGACGATCTCGACATCGGGCCGCGCCTTCTTGAGGTGCGCCACGAACGACTTCACCGCGTCCGTGCCGTAGGCGTAGTTGGGCGCGATCGTCGCCCATTTCTTGGCCTTCGATTTCTTGGCCTCTTCGACCAGCATCGCGGCCTGCGTGTCGGTGCTGGCGCGCAAACGGAACGTGTAGCGGTTGCCCTTCTCCCACACGATCTGGTCGGCCAGCGGCTCGGCGGCGAGGAAGAACACCTTCTTCTGCGCCGCGAAGTCGGTGACCGCGAGGCCGATATTGGAGAGGAACGTGCCGCCGATCATCACGACCTTGTCGTTGACGACCATTTCCTCGGCGATCTTGACCGCATCGCCGGGCTTGCCGCCGTCGTCGCGCGCGACGACTTCGAGCTTCTTGCCGAGCACGCCGCCCTTCTTGTTGATCTCCTCGAGCGCCAGCTCCCAGGCCTTGCGGTAGGGCTGGGTGAAGCCCGGCATGCCCGAATAGGAGTTGATCTCGCCGATCTTGATCGTGTCCTGCGCGGCCGCGGCGCCGGCCATCAAGCCCAGCGCCGCAGCCGCGGCTGCGGTCGCCGTCGTCGCGGCCAACACGTAACGTCGATTGAATTGCATCGTAGTCCTCCTCCTTTGCTCCCTGACGAAACGCTTTGCGCTCACTCCGCCGCTTCCGCCTGCTGCTCGGCGTGGACGAGGCGCTCGATGATGCGTCGGCTCCTCTGCGGGCCGTTGTCGATCGCAAGGCGCACCGGCGCGCGGCCCTGGCTCTCGTCCTCGGCCGCTTGCACGGCTTCGAGCACCGCCTTGTCCTCGGCGAAGGCCGTGATGAACTGCTCGGTCATCTTGCGCGATACCGCCTCGTCGCCTTCCGCGAAATTACGGATCTGCATCCAGAAATAGTGCGAGCTCTTCTCGGTCTCGGGCGCGATGAAGTGGCAGGAGTGTATGCGCATGCCCTTGTCGCGCTCGGCATCGCCATGGCCCATGCCTACCGGACCGATGCCGAAATCCGTCACCGAGATCGAGGGCGGATAGAACTGGTAGATCTGCCAGCGGTCGACGTTGCCGGGAATGTCGCGGAACGCGCGGAAGATCGGAACCGGCGGCTGGCCGAGCGTCCAGCGGCTCGTCACGACCATGTCGCCATCCTGCTTCGTCTCGACCGGAATGTCTTCCATCGAAGCGCTGCCGAGCGACGAGAGATGCACGAAGCTCACATGGGCCGGATCGAGGAGATTGTCGGTGAGCTGCTGATACGCGGCCTTGATGTAGGTGTAGGGCCCCTTGTTCGCGGTCCAGCCCGGCGCGCCGTAGGGCGGAAGCCTAAACAGTTTGGCGCGGTCAGCGCGTGCGGCCTCGCCGGGCCAGATCCAAACCAGGCCGAGGTGATCGACCGTGGGATAGGCGCGCACACGCGCCTGCGGCGGGATGTTCGCCTGCCCGGGAATGCGGATGCAGTCACCCGACGGCGCATAGGTCATGCCGTGATAGCCGCAGACGACCGCGTCGCCCCTGAGCGTGCCTTGGGACAGCGGGAGAAACTTGTGGCAGCAGCGGTCTTCGAGCGCCACGGGCGCGCCGGATTCGGTGCGATAGAGCACGACCTTCTCGCCCAGCATCGTGCGCGCGACGAGCGTGCGCCCGAGCTCGTGGCTCCAGGCGGCGGGATACCAGGCGTTGCGGACGAAGCTCATGCGCGTGACCGCTCTCAGCGCTGTCCGTCGCCGACCTTGATGTCGGCCGTCGTCATGCCGCCGGCGCGCGCATGCACGCGCGGCCCCGTGGTCATGGCGAGCACGAAGACGATCTCGTTGGCGCGCGGCGCGTCGGGCACGCGCACTTCCATCGCGTCGAAATGCGAGCGCACGTAGGCCGCGTTGATGTGGTGGATCGGAATGTCGATCGTGGCCCCCATGCCGGCGACCTTCTTGGCCGAGGGCACGATCGCCTTGGCGCCGCCGAGCAGCTCGCGCATCGCGTAGCCGCCGGGCACGTGCCAGAGCGCGCCGTGCTCGAGCTCGCCGGCCTCGCCGACGATGGCGCCCTTGCCATAGGCCTCGATCGCCTTGGGATCGCCGCCGAGCGCGTCCGCGAGCCGGCGCGACATTTCGAGGCCGAGCGGCTTCAGCGCTTCCATCATCGGCATGATGTCGGCGGCATAGCGGCCGGCATAGGGATTGCGCACGACTGCCGCGACCGCCGCGCGCGTGCGCGCGCGCTCGGGCCGCGGGCCGCCTTCGTGCAGGATTTCCTCGGCGACGACGACGAATTTCCGCACCTGAACGAGCTCGTTCTCGTAGGCCGTCTTGCGGGCGGCGGCTTTGGGATTCATCACGTTCATGCGTGCAAGCTCCATGCCATGCGTTCTTGGCGAAGGCCGGGCCGTTCCGGCGAAGCGGCACCGATGGCGATGCGCCGACCCTGCAATTCGATATAGGCCGCCGCGATCAGGCCGGCGTCCCGCAAGCGGCGCGCCCCGCGCCGGCCGCGCGCCAGCGCTTCCGCCAAGGCCTCGAAATCGAGCGTGCCCACCGCCACGGTGACGCGATGCTCGCGCAAATCGCTGTCCGGGTCCAGGTCCCGCGCCGGGCGGCGCGCGACCGCGGGATGATCGATGTTGACGGCGTTGGCGACCAGCGTCGCCGCGGCATCGGCGGCGGCGGCGTCGCGCGCCAGCACCGTCACTGAATCGGCGATGCCGAGCGAGAAGCTCCGCCCGCGCCAGCCGCTGGTGGCGATGCCGCGTACCTCGTCGTCGGCCGCGATGCTCGCGGTCGCAGTGATCTTCGGTTTGCTGATATCGCCGACGATGCCGGTCTCGAAGCGCTCGCCGGGCGCCAGATGAATCGCGATATCACCGCCATTGTTGACGTAGGCCTTGCGCAGCGCGCACCCGGCCCGCATCGCTGCCAGCACTTCGTCGGCGACGGCACCCGCCACCGCGGCCATCGGCGTGATGAACACCTCCGCCAGCGGCGCGCAAGCGCGCCACATGCGGCGTGCGACGGGGCCGGTAAGCGGGCAGTCATTTGCCTCTCCCGCGCAGCGGGAGAGGAGGGGCCCATCGCCGCGCCCATCGCGCGGCGATGGGAGGTGAGGGAACGGCGTTTCCGGCGATGCGCGGCATGCCGCGCGCGGACGGCCTTCACTTCCCATTCGCCGCAAAAGCGACGAATGGGCCCCTTCTCTCCCATTTCGTGGGAGAGAGAAGGCCGCGGCCGTCAGCGGTTTTCTGAGCGTTGGAAGTTCGGCGACGAGTTCGGGCAATACCGTCGAGAATCGTCGCCACGCCTGCTCATATGCCCGTGTGCATTCCTCGGCACCGCCCCACGCTTGCAGCACGAGATCGATCGGCCCGTGCTGGAAATGCCAGCGGCTGCCGGGAAGGGGCGCGCGCACGGCGCCGGAGGGGGCACGCATGTTCATTCGGCGGCGGCCTTCGGCAGCGGGGCGCCGGGCCAGGGGCCTTGCGCGTGCCATTGCTGCACCTGGAGTCGGTCGGCCTTGGCGACGTCGTCGATGCGGCGGATGCTTTCGACGTGGCCGCCCAGCGCCGCGTAGTCCTCGCGCCGCATCGTGAACTCGATCGGCGCCACGATCGCCGGCGTCGGCACGTGGCCGAAGGATTTCGCCGGCATGGTGGTCACGTCGACCATGAAGGTGATGCCGCCGCCGGGCCAGACATAGACCGGCGCCCCGCCGGAGGTGACGCGCGTCAGCGAATCCTTGACCGAGCGCGTGAGGCGCACCGGGTTCTCGGTGACGCCGGCGCGCAAGCTGCCGCCGGCGCCGGCCATGAACAGCACCGTCGAGAGCGCCGGCTCGCAATTTTCGCCGATGCGCTCGACGGTCATCTTGAGATGCGCCGGCATCGGCGCCTTCTGCGGCTTGAGCTTGTCGTCGAGCACGAAATATTCGGCGTGCTCGCCGGTCGTGCTCACCATGAGCAGGCGCAATCCCGGCTTGGCGTTCTTGGGATCGATCTTCTCGATGATCTCGAGCGGGTCCTCGACGTTGGTGCCACCCCAGCCGGTGCCGGGCTCGGCCACCTGGAAATAGCGGCCGGGCGTCGATTTCCGCCCACGCACGCGGATGCCGGCCAGCGGCATGTCGAGGAAGCGGCCGGCCTGGTGCTCGGTCAGCACGCCGGTGATGTGGTCGTCGACGACGATGACCTCGTCGACATGGCCGAACCATTGCTTGGCGAAGATGCCGATCGTGGCCGAGCCGCAGCCGACGCGCATGCGCTCTTCCTGCACGCCGTTGATGACCGGCGGCTTGCCCGCCTGCACGGTGAGCGATGCGCCGTCGTCGATCGTCATCGCGATCGCCTCGCCGCTGCAAATCTTGAGCAGCGTCTCGCAGGTGACGACGCCTTCCTTCTTGGAGCCGCCGGTCAGATGGCGCACGCCGCCGAGCGACAGCATCTGCGAGCCGTATTCGGCCGTCGTCACATGGCCGACCTGCTCGCCCTCGACGCGCACCGCCGAGGTTTCGGGGCCGACATAGCGGTCGGTGTCGATCTTCACCTTGACGCCGCAATAGCTGAAGATTCCCTCGGTCACGACCGTGACCATGTCGACGCCGTCGTGCTGGCTCGCGATGATGAAGGGCGCGGGCTTGTAGTCGGGATAGGTGGTGCCGGCGCCGATGCCGGTCACGAAGACCGGCGCGCCGGGCACGAGCTTGCCGTCCCAATCCTTGCCGGCGAACGGCACCATCGCGCCGTCCTTGGCCGCGATCTTCTGCGTGACCACGAAAGGATCGAGGCGCGTGAGCTTGCCGGCGACGTTGCCGTAGCGGTCGCAGGCGCCGGTGCGTCCCTGGCGGATGCGGCACAGCACCGGACAGGCATCGCAGGTGACGATGCCGTCTTCGGCGGCGGTAGGTTTGATGATTTCATTCATGCGTGAGACTCGCAGATTCTTTTCTCTCCCACGCAGCGGGAGAGAGAAGTGATGGCGTGCGCGGCAGCCTCATCTCGCCACCCCCGCCTTGAGCAGCGCCTCGCGCACGCGATGCGGCGTGGCCGGGGCGAAGTGCATGCGCACGCCGGTGGCGTGATGGATCGCGCCGAAGATGGCGGGCGCGGTCGGGATGAGGGCGGGCTCGCCGATGCCCTTGGCGCCGTAGGGCCCGAGCGGCTCGGCATCCTCGACCAGCATCACCTCGATCACGGGCACGTCACCCACGGTCGGGATAAGATAGTCGTGCAGATTCTCGGTGCGGCCGGGGAGATACTCCTCCATCAGCGCGAGGCCCAAGCCTTGCGCGATGCCGCCGTGAATCTGGCCCTCGACCTGAGTCGGATTCACCGCGCGGCCGACATCGTGCGCGGCCGCCATGCGCCGCACCTTGACCGTGCCGAGCTCGGTATCGACCTCGGCTTCGGCCATCTGCGCGGCGAAGGCGTAAGTCGCGTAGGGGACGCCCTGTCCATTTCCATCGAGCGGCTGAGTCGGCGGATCGAAGGTGCCCTCGCCGAACAGCGCGTCGCCGTTCTTGTCGGCCGGCATCTCGAGGAGATCGACGATGCGCCGCGTCTCGCCTTCGCGGATCATGAGCTTGCTGCCGGCGAGCGCGAGCGTGGCGCCGTCGCCGGCATTGGCGAGGCGCAGGATCTTGCGGCGGAGATCCTCACCCGCGAACTGGGCCGCGCGGCCCGAGACGAAGGTCTGGCGCGAGGCCGAGCTCTTGCCGGCATCGGCGGTGCGGTCGGTGTCGCCCATCACGTAGTCGAAGCGGTCGGCCGGAATCCCGAGCGCGTCGGCCGCGATCTGGATCATGATCGTGTTGGAGCCCTGGCCGATATCGGCGCAGCCATTGTAGAGCGTGACTTTCCCCTCGCGCGAAATCCCGATGCGCATGGTCGAGGGATTCGACATCGAGGTGTTGCCGCAGCCGTACCACATGCAGGCGATGCCGACCCCGCGCTTCAGCATCGCCGACATCGGCGTCGGCGACTTTGCGTTGAACGCTTCGGCCTCGCGCCGCCACAGCGCCCAGCGCGCGCGCAGCGCGATGAGGCACTGCGCGAGGCCGGCGCTGTGCTGCAGCACCTGGCCGGTGGCGGTGGCGTCGCCTTTGCGGATCGCGTTGATCAGGCGGAACTCGAGCGGATCGATACCGGACTTCTCCGCCAGCATGTCGTAGAGCGCCTCGTGCGCGATCGCGGCCTGCGGCACGCCGAAGCCGCGGAAGGCGCCCGAGGGCGGGCCGTTGGTGTGCACCGCGATGCTGGTGTTCTTGACGTTCGGCACCGCGTAGGGCCCGGTGCCGTGTACGGGCACGCGGTCGGCCACGGTCGGCCCCCACGAGGCATAGGCACCGGTGTCGAAATCGGCGTGCATCTCGAAGGCGGTGAGCTTGCCGTCGGCGGCACAGGCGGCGCGGGCGCGGATCGTGGCCGGATGGCGCTTCGTCGTCGCCGCCATGCTCTCGGGCCGCGTATAGGTGCAGGCGACGGACCGGCCGAGCTTCCACGCCGCGATGGCGATGAGCGGCTGCACCGAGAGATCGAGCTTGCCGCCGAAGCCGCCGCCGCACGCGGTCGGCACGATGCGCACCTGGTCCTTCTCGAGGCCCATGACGAGTGCCACCTCGTCGCGGTCCATGTAGGGCGTCTGCGTCGTGACATGAAGCTCGATCCGGTTCCCGACGCGCCGCGCCCAGCCGGCCTCGGGCTCGATATAGGCGTGCTCGACGAAGCTCGTCTGCCATTCGCCCTCGGCCTTGAAGGCGGCGGCGCGGTAGCCGTTCTCGATGTTGCCCTTCACCAGGCGCCCGCGGGTCAGCACGTTGCCCTGCTTGGCTGCCTGAACGCGCGGCGCGCCGGCGGCGAGCGCGGTAGCCGCGCCCATCACCGGCTCGAGCCGTGTCCACGCGATCGGAATTTCGTCGTCGCGGATTGCCGTAACCGTGTGCTTGTCGCCGACCAGCGCCACGACCGCCTCGCCGCGATAGCGCACCTCGTCGACCGCGAGCACTGGCTGATCCTTGCCGGTCGGGTAGATGCCGAAGGCGTTGCTGCCCGGCACGTCGCGCCAGGTGAGGATTTCGACGAGGCCGGGATATTTGGCGCGCAAGGGCAGGAGATCGCCGAGCGCGAACTTGGCGCGATGATGCGGCGAGCGCACGGCGCGCAGATGCAGCGCATCTTCGGGGATGGCATCGGCGCCGTAGCGCTCGGCCCCGGTCACCTTCGCCACGCCATCGACCTTCGGCAGGCGCGCGCCGACCGCGCTTCCGACAGCCGGCGCCGTCGAACTATCGGCGCTTGAGCCGCCGGCGTCCGCCGTTCCGGCGGCATCGAGCACGGCCTCGACGATCTTGCGATAGCCGGTACAGCGGCAGAGCACGCCGCCGAGCGCATCCAGGGCCTCGCTCTCGGAGGGGCGCGGATTGCGGTCGAGGAGATCGCGCGCGGCCATCAGCATGCCCGGCGTGCAGATGCCGCACTGCGCCGCGCCGTGGCGGTGGAACGCGCGCTGCAGCGCCGAAAGTTTCCCGTCGGCGGCCAAGCCCTCGACCGTCGTCACCGTTCGTCCGGCCGCCTGCGCCGCCGAGACGAGGCAGCCGCAGACCTGCTTGCCGTCGAGTAGCACCGTGCAGGCGCCGCAATCGCCGGCGTCACAGCCGATCTTGGTCCCGGTCAAGCCGAGCTCGTCGCGCAGCACATGCGCGAGCCGCGCCGCCGGCTGCGCGTGCACCGAGACGGGCTTGCCGTTCACCGTGAATGCGATGGTCTGCGTCATCACAGTCATCGCCGGGGCTCCGCATCCGCCATGTGCGCGCCGAGCTCCGCCAGCGCGCGGCGGACGAGAGTCAGCGCCGCGTCATCGCGATAGTGCGCGGAGCCGCGCACGTCGTCGATCGGCGCCAGCGCCTGCCGCAATTGCTCGGCCGCGGCGAGGCTAGCAAGCCCGGCGTCGATGGGTTGGCCGATGAGCGCGCTCTCGAGCGCGCCGAGGCGCCGCGCCACCGGCGCGCAGGCGCCGACCGCGACGCGCGCACGCAAGACCTGGTTGCGCGCATCGGGCTCGATCGTCGCCGCGACCATGACGATGGAGATCACGAGATAGCGCCGCGCGCCGAGCTTCAGGAACGTGCTCTGAGTGCCGGGTGCGGGCTTCGGAATGCGGATCGCGGTCACGAGCTCGTCGGGGCGTCGCACCGTCTTGCGGTTGTCGGTGATGAACTCGCCGAGCGCCATCCGCCGCTCGCCGGCGGCGGAGGCGAGCTCGACCTCGGCGTTCATCGCTAGCAGCGGCGGCACGCCGTCGGCGGCGGGCGACGCATTGCAAAGATTGCCCGCAACAGTGCCCGTGTTCTGGATCTGCGCGCCGCCCACCTCGCGTGCGGCGAGCTTCAGCGCATCGAAGCAGGGCGGGAGCTTCGCCGCGATCAGCTCCGACCAGGTCGCGAGCGCGCCGATGCGCCAATGATCGCCGCGCTCGTCGATGCCGCCGAGCGGCAGCGCCGTGATGTCGAGGATGTCTTCGTCGATCGCGCGGCCCACCCGCGCCGGATAGAAATCCGTGCCGCCGGCCAGAATCGCGCGCGGGGCCCGCGCGGTCAGCGCCGCCAACGCATCGCCAAGTTCGGTCGGGCGCAGATAGCTGCCCATTCCTTCGCCGCGCCTCCCACAGTGCGACGTTCCGGCCCCGCACTCCGCCCGTCGCCGCCTCCGCGGGCGGCTGGGCAGATTGTATGTGTACGAACGAATTTAGCCCAATGTTCCGGCGAACGCAACCGGGTTCCGACGAGGGCTCAAACGAGCTTGGTGAGCAGGCGCAGAAAAGCCGCCCGCTCGCGGGCGTCGAGCGGGGCCAGCGTCTCGCGGGAAATGAGCTTGCCGTTGGGGGCGGATTCGGCGAAGGCGGCGCGGCCTTCCGCGGTCAGGCGCAGCAGCGCGCGGCGCCGGTCCTTGGGGTCGGGTGCGCGCGCGATGAAGCCGCGGTCGAGCAGGCGCGCGATGACGCCCTGCATCGTGGCCGGGTCCATCGCCGTCAGGCGGCCGAGCTTGTTCTGCGAGACGATGCCTTCGTCGTGAATCTTCGCCAGCGCCGCGAACTGCGTCGGCGTCAGCTGATGCCGGCCGATGCGCGCGGCGAAGATCGCCGTGTGCCGCTGCTGCGCGCGCCGGAGCAGAAATCCCACCTGCTCCTCGAGCCGGTAATCGAGCTCCTCGTCGGGGGCGGGCTTTTCGGCGGCTTGCTGAGGCATCCCCGCATGATGCGCCGGGCGCGTTGACGAAGTCAAAAAGTGGCCTGGGGCGCGCGGACGATGCGCGAGTCCGTCCCCTTTCGCCGGCCCCGCTTCACAACGGCGTGAAGCGAAATCCGGCGTCGGCGGCCTCCCGTAGACAGGGCGCAAAACGGTAGGCGACAGGCCGCGGCTCCCGAGAGCGGGAGCTTGAGGGATCAGACGAAAACCGCCCCCGTCCGCGCGGCAAGCAAGCGCTTGCCGTGGCACCACACTTATGCCGTCAGGCAGCCAACCCAAGGACCCCAAAGGGAGCCACCCAATGACCACCACGGAATCCACCATCGTGACACCAGACCGCCGCCGCTTCATCCGCGGCGCCGGTATCGCCACCCTCTCGGCCACCGCCATCGCGGTGCTGGGCGGTCGCGACGTGCTCGCCCAGGGCATGAAGGGCGACATGAGCAAGGACGTCTCCGTCCTCAACGTGGCGCTCGGCCTCGAGCACGAGGCGATCGCCGCCTATCAGATCGGCGCCGAGAGCAAGCTCCTGAAGCAGCCGGTCCTCGGCGTGGCGGTGCAGTTCCAGAGCCACCACAAGGAGCACCGCGACGCCCTCGTCGCGACGATCCAGAAGCTCGGCGGCAAGCCGGTCGGGGCGAAGTCGATGCAGGAATACGCGACCGCGCTCAACGTGAAGATGATCAAATCGGCGACCGACATTCTCGTGCTCGCGGCCAAGCTCGAGAAGGGCGCGGCCAATGCCTATCTCGGCGCCATCCCCGCCTTCGGCAACGGCGAGCTCGCCAAGGTCGCCGGCCGCCTCGCCGCGGACGAGACCATGCACTGGACCGTGCTGGCCCAGGCCACGAAGGAGATGCTGCCGCAGAAGGCGCTGACCTTCGGCGCCTGAGGCGCAACGACGTGCCACCGGCGGCGTCCCTCACAACGCCGCCGGACTCCCCCCGCGGGCGCCGCGCCGCGCCCTCTTGTAGCCGCGCCCGCGGGGGCTTCTCGCCGATCCGGGGAACATCCATGCGAACGATCGCAATCGCCGCCGCGCTGGCGGCGCTCGGCGGAGCGTCCGCCGCGGCCCAGGACGCGGCCAAGGGCAAGACGACCTTCGAAACCCGCTGCATCGCGTGCCATTCGCTTGAGGCCAACCGGGTCGGCCCCGCGCTCGGCACCGTGTTCGGGCGGAGGGCGGGCACCAACCCCGGCTTCGGCTATTCGCCGGCGCTCAAGGCCGCGGGCCACACCTGGGACGCCGAGAAGCTCCAGAAGTGGCTCACCAATCCGCAGGCCTTCGTCCCCGGTGCGACGATGCCGTTCCGCCTCGGCGACGAGCAGGAGAGGAAGAACGTCGTCGCATTCCTGCAGAGTTTGAAGAGGTAGCCGCGTCTCAAGAGCTCGAAGGCGATTTGCGCCCCTACGCGTGCGACGCCCGCACCGCTACTTCGGCAGATAGATCTTGAAATAGTTGGGCCGCCCGGCGGCGATGGTGACGCGGGTCGTAAACACCGCGCCGTTGGGCAACTCGCCGACGAAGATGTACGTGCCGGGCGGAGCCTCGAGATAGAATTGACCGTCGCGCTGCGTCAGCGTCGAGCGGCAGCGCGTCCGGGCCGGATCGGCGCAGAGCTTCACCTGCACCCGGTCGACCGGGACTTCGCGCGTATTGACGCGGTCCAGAACCACGCCCGACGCCGCTTCCGCCCGCGCCGACGCGCCGGCACAAAACCAAAGAGCCGGCAGGAGCAGCGCGGCAAGGCCGCGGCGCAGCTTCTTCGTCATCGCCGCACCTCCCATGAGGTTTCCGGAATTTCGGGCCGAGTCGCCACCGAAGTATCGGGCGTCGCCGGCAGGCGCTCGAGCTTGTTGGCAATGCGGATGACGCGATCCCTGAAGGCGTCGGGCGGTATCTCGATCTGGAGCGTCTTGTAGCCCTGATATTGCACGTAGAGCTTGTCCACGGCCGGCGCCGGGTCTCCGCTGGCCCCGCGCTTGACCGGAACCTGGATCGTGAAGCTGGCCTTGTTTCCGCTCGGCGGCTCGGTCAGGACGACGCGCGGAATGATCGTCACGTCGAGACCGCGCTTCTCGAGATCGGATTGGAGCGCCTCCGGGATCTCGATCGTGCCCTGGATCTGCCAGCCCGAAACCTTGTCGCGCAGCGCTTGAGTTTGCGCTCTCAAGCGGTCGACATCGCGCGTGAGCCTCTCGAGGCTGGACAGGCTCGCCGCGTTCGCCAGCGGGTAGACGATTCCGCCGCCGACGAATATGGCGAGGATCAGCACGAGGCCCGCGCCCTCGACCGAGAAGAGGTTCAAGAGCGACACCTTGCCCTTGCCGCGGATGCCGAGCAGCACCTCGCGCAGGCCGCGCGCGCGGGCGATGCCGACGCCGAGCAGCACGAGCATGGCGACGGTGCCGACGATCGGAAGCACGACAGACCATACGATCATTGCCCGATCCTCCGTTTCAATCACGGTGCCATCGAGGGCTTGATCCAAGGGACCGCCGCATCATCGCCGCGGAACGGTTTCTTTTCGTTGAAGGGGCGCGCGTCCGCGCCGAAGCGATCCCGGGCTTGCCTGGCAAGCGGCACTATAGGGCCCGCGCCGCCGCGCCTATAGTGACGCGTCTCACATTGGCCACGCGAAGCCGGCCCCGGTGCCGCCTTGCGCTGCATCAATGCTGAACGGCGCCGGGCAGCTAAGGCATACTGAAAGCGATTTTCCTGTCGACGGGTGGCCGTTTCCGTGAGCCTCAAGATCGAGCTTTTGTCGGCGCCGCAGGGCGACGCGCTGGCGGTGGAGGCCGTCGAGCGCAAGGGCCTCGGCCATCCCGACAGCATCGCCGACGCCGTCGCCGAAAGCGCCAGCCTGGCGCTCTCGCGCCGCTACCAGGCCGAGTTCGGGCGCATCCTCCACCACAACGTCGACAAGGTGCTGCTCGCGGGCGGCGCGGCGGAGCCCGCGTTCGGCGGCGGGCGCGTAACCAAGCCGATGGAGCTTTTCCTCGCCGGCCGCGCCACGGCGACGCTCGGCGGCACGCACGTTCCCGTCGACGAGATCGCGGCGGAAGCGGCCAAGGCCTGGCTCCGCGCCAACCTGCCCACGCTCGATCCCGAGCAGCACCTGAAGATGCACAGCCTGATCCGCCCCGGCTCGGCCGATCTCGTCGAGCTGTTCGAGCGCCAGCAGAAGGGCGGCGCCTTCCTCGCCAACGACACGTCGATCGGCGTGGGATTCGCGCCGCTCTCGCGCCTCGAATCCGCGGTCGCCGCGATCGAGCGCCGGCTCACCGGGCCGGAGGCGCGCCGCGCGCATCCCGAGATCGGCGCCGACGTGAAGGTGCTGGGGCTGCGCGACGGCGAAAGCGCGCGCTTCGTCGTCGCGGCGGCGCTGATCGGGCGCCATCTCGCCGGCGCCGCGCAGTATCATGCGGCCAAGGAGGCGATCGCGGCGCTGGCGCGCGAGACCGCGGCGGCCTCGGGCTTCCCCGATCCGGCCGTGGTCGTGAACGCCGCCGACGATGCCGCCGCCGGCAGCCTCTACGTCACCGTCACCGGCCTCTCGGCCGAATCCGGCGACGACGGCCAGGCCGGCCGCGGCAACCGCGTGAACGGGCTCATCACGCCGTTCCGGCCGATGACGATGGAATCGGTCGCCGGGAAAAATCCGGTCACCCATGTCGGCAAGCTCTACAACATCGCGGCGGGCCTCATCGCCGAGGCCGTGGCGACGGCACTGCCCGAGCTCGGCGCCGTGAACTGCTATCTCGCCAGCCAGATCGGGCGCCCGATCGAAGATCCGCTCTCGGCCACGGTGCTCGCATCCGCCAAGAGCCGCCGCGGCCTCCGGCGCTGCGAGGCGGAGATCGCGCGCATCGCCAAAGGCGAGCTCGCGCGCATCGGCGGCATCGCCACCGAACTGGTCGAGGGGCGGATCGCGCTCGACCGCTGGCCGCTGCGCGCCCCGTCGCTCGAGGCGTGGACGACGCTGTCGGGCGCCCATCGCGCGCTGCTCGACGAGATCGCGTTCGAAGCCGAGAACACGGCCGACTACACCGGCCGCACGCGCTTCTCGCCGCGCACCATGGCGGCGATGGCCAAGGTGCCGCGCGAGAAATTCGTGCGCACCGGCGACGAGGAGACGGCCTATCTCAACATGCCGCTGCCGATCGGCTACGGGCAGACGATCTCGCAGCCCTATATCGTGGCGCTGATGACCGACCTGCTCGATCTCGCGGGAACGGAGCGCGTGCTCGAAGTGGGGACGGGCTCGGGCTATCAGGCCGCGATCCTGTCCGAGCTGGCGCGCGAGGTTTACAGCATCGAAGTCGTCGAGCCGCTGGCGCAGGAGGCGGCGGCTAGGCTCGCGCGCCTCGGCTATCGCAATGTCGCGGTGAAATCGGGCGACGGCGCCAAGGGTTGGCCCGAGAAAGCGCCGTTCGACGCGATCATCGTCACGGCGGCGGCGGGCGAAGGCGTGCCGCCCGATCTCGTCGCCCAGCTCCGTCCCGGCGGGCGTATGGTGGTTCCGGTGGGAGA
>DATBLL010000061.1:0-6342 GCA_036555425.1 Alphaproteobacteria bacterium
CCGTCGCCGAGCGAGGTCTGCCCTTTGTCGCCGCCGCGGGTGTAGATCTTGTCGAGCTTGACCATGGGACGAGGGTGCCCGGCTAGGGCTTCAGCGAAAGCCAGTAGAAGAAGAGGAACAGCACGGCCGCGAATTGGAAGCCGACGCGCGCGCGCATCAGCTTGTTGCCGTATTTCTTGTTGAAGTCGCGCCCACTCATGCCGATGACACCAGTCAGGAGCGAGGCGACGGCGCCGAGCGCGCAGAGGATCGCGACGACGAGAAGGAAACTGGACATGGGGCGAGATTAGTCTCCGCCCGCCACTGTGCCTAGCGGCTGTGGCAATTGGCACTGGGACCGCACGCCATTGGGACCGCGGTTGACTTCCTCGCATGCCGCGCCAAGGTGCGGCCGATCCCCTGAAAGGCGATCGATGCGCCTTCTTTTTCTCCTCGCCGTCGCCGCTTTCGCCTTGCCCGAGGCCGCGCACGCCCAGGATGTGGTGCTGGTTCAGCACGTCAGCAGCGTGGCGCTCGCGCGCGCGGGCGGCGCGCTCTTGGTGACGGCGGGCGGCACGGTGCCCATCGCCGGCTTCACCAACCCGGCGCTGAAGCCGCGCCCCGACCTCGTCAAGGTGGCGGGCGGCTATGTGCTCGATTTCGTGGCGACGCCGCCGCGCGGCGCCTCGGTCGCGCAGGTGGAGACGAGCATCGTCGTGACCCTCCGCATCGAGCCGGCCGAGGCCGAGACCCTTCGCTTCGTCCAGGTGCGCGGCGCGCTCGGCAGCCGCACGGTGCAGGTGCCGAAGGCGAAGTAGTCAGAATCCGGCGAGGCGGGGCAGGAACAGCGAGAGCTGCGGCACCATCGCGATGAGCATCAGCGCCGCGATGTTGATGACGATGAAGGGCAGCGATTCCTTGATCACGGCGTTGAGCCCGCATTGCGCGATGCGCTCGGCGGCGAACAGCGAGACGCCGAGCGGCGGCGTGATGAGGCCGATGTTGAGGTTCACGATCATCACCACGCCGAAATGCAACGGATCGATGCCCGCCGCAGCGGCCGCCGGCGCCAGAATCGGCGCGAACAGGATGATCGACGTCGTGGGATCGACGAAGCAGCCGAGGATGAGGAAGAGGATGTTGGCCAAGAGCATCGTGCCGTAAGGGCCGAGGCCCATCTCCTGGACCAGCGCGGCCACGCGGCCCGTGGCGTTCTCGAAGCCGAGCACCCAGGCGAGCGCCGCCCCGGCGCCGATGATGATCAAGAGCTGGCCGGAAAAGGTGACCGACTGGCCGAGCAGCGGCGCGAGCTTGCCGAGGCGCACCGTGCGGTAGACGACGACGGCGAGCACGAAGGCGTAGAGGACCGCGCTGCCGGCCGCTTCGGTCGGCGTGAAGACGCCGCCCAAGATGCCGCCCAGGATGATGAACGGCATGCCGATCGCGGGCAGCGCGCTCAGGAAGCTCGCGCCGAGCGAGACGCGCGCCTCGTCCTGCTTCAGCGGGAAGCGGCGGCAGGCATGGGCGATCCAGCTCATCTGCGCGGCGCCGAGGATCAGGCCGGGGACGACCGCGGCCGCGAACATCCCGCCGATCGAGACGTTGGTCGCCGAGCCGTAGATGATGATCGGCAGCGAGGGCGGGATCGTGGGGCCGATGATCGAGCCCGAGGCGATGACGGCGGCAGCGAAGGCCGGCGTGTAGCCCGCGCGCACCATGGCCGGAATGAAGATGCGCCCCAGCGCCGCGATCTCGCCGAGCGCCACGCCGGTGATGCCGGCGTAGAAGATGCAGGTCGCGACGGCGACTTGGGCGATGCCGCCGCGGATCCGGCGGAAGGCCGCGTCGGCGAAGACGACGATGCGGCGCGCGAGCCCGCCCTCGGAGAACAGCTCGCCCGCGAGCAGGAACAGCGGGATCGCGACCAGAATGAAAATGTCGATGCCCTGGAAGATCTTCTCCGGCATCACCGGCAGCAGCGCCCACTGGCCGCTGACCGCGATGTAGGCAAGCACCGACGCCAGCATCGACCACGCGACCGGCATGCCCGCGACCATCATGAACACGAAGACCGCGAGGAAGACCGAGAGCGCGGGGCTCATGGCCTCTTCTTCCAGCGGCGGACGATTTCCTCGAGCATGAAGACGGCGGCGATCGCGAAGCCGGCGGGCACCAGCCAGATCACGGTCGAGACCGGGATCTGCAGCGAAACCGTGCGCATCGAATGATTGAAGCCGACGGCCTCGATGCCGGTCGCGACGATGAGCACGAAGAGCCCGAGCGCCGCAACGTCGAGCAGCAGGTACCAGGCGCGGCGCAGGCGCGGCGGCAGCAGCTCGGTCAGGAACTCGACGCGGATATGCCGGTTGGCGCGGACCGAGACGCCGGCGCCGAGCAGCACCGCCGCCATGAGGAAGATGCGAATGAGCTCTTCACTCCAGAACGGCGAGATACCGAAGAGATAGCGCAGCGCCACCAGCGCGATGACGGCGACCGCGAGGCACGCCATCGCCACGCCGCCGACGAAGACGGCGCCGCGCTCCAGCGCATCGAGTAATCTTTTCACGGGCGTCTATGCGTAGGGGCGCACGGCTGTGCGGCCCTGCCCGATCACGCGCAACGTCAACAGGGGCGCACCGCCGTGCGCCCCTGCGTGTCGAGATCGTGCGACACGCCTACTGCGCCGCTTTCACCGCCGCCAGCGCGTCGTCGAGCACCTTGGGCGCGCTGATCTGCCCGAGCAGCCATTCGCGCACGGCCGGCTGCATCTTGGCGCGCATCTCGTCCTTCGCCGCCGCCGACAGCTCGATGACGGTGACGCCGTTCTGCTTCACGAAGGCCAGCGCCTCGCCCTCGATCTTGCGCGAGGTTTCGCGGTTGTAGGCGATCGCCTTCTTGGCCGCGTCGTCGATGATCTTCCGGTGCGCGGGCGAGAGCTTCGCGTAGAACGCGTCGTTGATGCCCATGGGCCCGAACGAATAGGAGTGGCCCGAGAGCGTCAGGAACTTCTGCACCTCGTAGAGCTTCACCAGGCGGAACACGCTCACCGAATTGTCCTGCGCATCGACGACGCCGGTCTTGAGCGAGGTGTAGAGCTCGTTGAACGGAATGGCCGAGGCGATGCCGCCCGCGGCCTCGACCGGCTTCGCATTGGCGGGGCCAAGCGCGCGCACCTTCTGGCCCGCGAAATCCTTCAGGCTGCGGATCGGCTTGTTGGAGCTGAAGTGGCGGAAGCCGCCGGCCTCCCACCAGCCGAGCACGCGGATGCCGGTCTTCTTCCTGATGTCCTCGGCCATCGCCGTGCCGGCGGGACCATCGAACACCTTCCACGCGACCTGCTCGGTCGGGAACAGATAGGGCAGCGAGAAGACCTGGATGTCCGGGTAGATGGCGGCGTAGTTGCCGTCGGAGGCGTCGGACATCTGGATGATGCCGCGGCGCATCTGGTTCATGCGGTCGTTCGGGTTGCCGAGCGACCCGCCATAGGCGAGGTCGGCCTTCAACTCGCCCTTCGTCGCCGCCTCGACCTCGCGGCCGAAGGTCTCGTACATGCCGTTGACGTGATCGAATCCGGGCAGGCCCTTGGGCAGTGCCAAGCCCACCTTGATCACGGTTTCGGCGGATGCGGCGGACGTGAATGCGAGCGCAACGGCGGCCGCGAGCGCGGCGGCCGACAGCGCGAGAGCGCGGCCGAACGGTTTCATGATCCTCTCCCTCCCGCCCGCGATGTGCGCGAAGCGGCCAACTCGTGTAAGCAACAGTAACGGTCTTGTGGTCCCCGCGAAAGCGTCCTCGACTTCATGCCTGGGCAGGGCCCTCTCTATATTGTCCTCCCCGCTTTCGCGGGACGACAATGTAGGATGAGCGAAGGGCGATGACCGGAACCGAATCCGATCTCTGTTACGTCGTGACCGCCGCGGTCGCGGCGCCGCCGCGCGTGGCGTTCGATTATCTCGCCGACGGAACGAAAGTCGGCGAATGGGCGCTGGGCGCGTTCGAGGCCAAGCGCGTCGGCAGCAGCGAACTCTTCCAGGGCGGGTCTCTGCTCGACGGCAGCGCCATCGCGTTCCGCGTCGACTCCGATCCGCGCCGCCTCGTCATCGACTATCACGTCGGCGGCCAGGAGAAGGATCTGGCGATGCGCATCTCGACGCGCGTGATCGCGGGCGAGACGCTGGGGCGCGGCGCCGAGACCTGCCTCGTCAGCATGTCCGCTTGGCGTCCGGCGAGCTTCGACGAGCGCCGCTGGTCGCGCTTGAAAGCCTTCCACGACGCGGAGATTCACCTGATCCGCGAGAAAATCGAGGCGCTGCGCTGAGCCCTCCCCTGCGCGCGACCGCGCGCGGGGGAGGGTTGGGAGGGGGCGAGTCGAATTTCCCGAGCGCGGCCGGACTCGCCCCACCCCGGCCCGCCCCGCAAGCGGGGTGGGAGCAGATCAGAACGCCGCTTCGTTCAGCTCCATCAGCGGCTTCTTGCCGGCCATGATCGAGAGGCCGAGCGCGGCCGTTTCGGGCAGTACCTTCTGGAAGAAGAAGCGCGCGGTCGCGAGCTTCGCCGCGTAATAACCCTCGGGATCGGCCTTGGCCGCGATCTTTTCCTGCGCGGCCTTGGCCATCCGGCACCACATCCAGCCGAGCGAGACGAGGCCGAAGAAGCGGAGATATTCGGACGCGGCGGCGCCCGCTTCTTCCGGATCGGCCATTCCCTGCTGCGCCACCCAGAGCGTCAGCTGCTGGAGGCGCGAGAAGGCTTTGACCAGCGGGCTCACGAACTCGCTCATGGCGGTATCGGCCATGTTCTGCTCAAGATAGTCCTGCATCGGGTGGAAGAAGCGGCGCAGCAGGCGGCCGCCGCCCATTGGCAGCTTGCGCCCCACCAGATCGAGCGCCTGGATGCCGTTGGCGCCCTCGTAGATCTGCGTGATGCGCGCGTCGCGCGCGAACTGCTCGATGCCGTATTCGTGGATGTAGCCGTGCCCGCCATGCACCTGCATGGCGAGATTTGCCGACTCGTGGCCGTGGTCGGTGAAGAGGGCCTTGATGATCGGCGTCATCAGCGCCACGAAATCGTCGGCCTCCTGGCGCACCGCGGGATCGGGGTGCTTGGTGAAGACATCGATGCGCATGCCGGTCCAGACCGCGAGCGCGCGCGCCGCCTCGGTCATCGCCCGCGCCTTGAGCAGCATGCGGCGCACGTCCGGGTGCACGATGATCGAATCCGCCGGCTTCTCGGGCGACTTGGCGCCCTTCAACGAGCGGCCCTGGATGCGCTCCTTCGCGTAGTTGGCGGCGTTCTGATAGGCGACCTCGGCGATCGCGAGGCCCTGCACGCCGACGCCGAGCCGCGCCGCGTTCATCATCGCGAACATCGCGCGCATGCCCTTGTGCTTCTTGCCGACGAGCCAGCCCTTCGAGTCCTCGAAATTGATCACGCAGGTCGACGAGGCCTTGATGCCCATCTTGTGCTCGATCGAGCCGCAGCGCACGCCGTTGGCGGGCCCCGCCTCGAGCCCGTTGGCGCCCTTCCTCGGCAGGAATTTCGGCACCAGGAAGAGCGAGATGCCCTTGATGCCCGGCGGCGCGTCGGGGAGCTTCGCCAGCACGAGATGGACGATATTTTGGGTGAGATCGTGCTCGCCGGCCGAGATGAAGATCTTGGTACCGGTGATGCGGAACGAGCCGTCATCGGCCGGCACCGCCTTCGTCTTGATCATGCCGAGATCGGTGCCGCAATGCGGCTCGGTCAGGCACATCGTGCCCGACCAGGTGCCGTCGGCGAGCTTCGGCAGATAGTCGTTCTTGAGCTCTTCGCTCGCGTGATACTCGATCGCGTTGTAGGCGCCGTGCGAGAGGCCGGGATACATGCCGAACGACATGTTGGCCGAGCTCACCAACTCCTCGACCGCGAAGCCTAAGACCTTGGGCAGGCCCTGGCCGCCATACTTCGGATCGCAGGTGAGCCCCGTCCAGCCGCCTTCGCGGAACGTGTCGTAAGCTTCCTTGAAGCCCTTGGGCGTGCGCACCACGCCGTTCTCGTAGGTGCAGCCCTCCTTGTCGCCGGGAAGGTTCAAGGGCTGCAGCTCGTTCTCGCAGAGCTTGGCCGCCTCCTCGAGCACCGCATCGACCACGTCGGGCGTCGCCTCGCCATAGCCCGGCAGCGACGTGACCTCGCGCTCGAAGCCGAACACCTCGTGGAACAGGAAGCGCATTTCCTTGAGCGGGGCTTTGTAGACGGGCATGGCGTTTCCCTTCCTTCGTGATTGCCGCGGCGTTTGCGTCGTAGGGGCGGCACCTCGTTGCTAATTCCGGAGCGGCTTGCCGGTTTCGAGCAGGTGCTCGATGCGGGCGAGCGTGGCGGGGGTCT
>DATBLL010000087.1:0-5146 GCA_036555425.1 Alphaproteobacteria bacterium
GCGCTGCCAGCGCAGCCGGCCCGATCAGAAGCTCGAGCGGGCGGCCTTCCTCGAGATCGTCGACATCGATCCCACGACCAAGAAGCGGGTGCTGAAGTTCAGCGGCTGGATGTTCGCCTCCAATCCGGCGCTCTCGGCGCTCGAGCACCCGGTCTACGACGTCTGGGTCAAGGACTGTAAGTAGGCGGACACCCGCTCGAGCGGGAAGGTCACCGGGAATTCCGCCTTGACGCCGAGCGCGGTCGCCAGCATGCGCCGGTAAGTGCGCCGCGGCACCTCGATGGCACCGAACTGCGCCAGGTGATCGGTGATGAACTGCGTGTCGAGCAGGCGGTAGCCGCCGGCGATGAGGCGCGCCACCAGATGCACCAGCGCCACTTTGCTCGCATCGGTGGCACGGCTGAACATGCTCTCGCCGAAGAATGCGCCGCCGATCGAGACGCCGTAGAGGCCGCCCACCAGCGCGCCCCCGCGCCAGCATTCGACCGAGTGAGCGAGCCCGCGCTGGAACATCTCGGAATAGGCGTTGACGATCTCGGTCGTGATCCACGAATCCTCGCGGCCCGGCGCCGGCTCGGCGCAGGCGGAGATGACGGCGCGGAAGGCGGTGTCGCAGCGCACGTCGAAGGTGCCCTGGCGCACGGTGCGGCGCAGGCGCCGCGGCACGTGGAAGCTGTCGAGCGGAATGATGCCGCGCCACTCGGGATCGACCCAGTAGAGCTTGCGCCCCTGGCGCGAATCGGCCATCGGGAACACGCCGGCCGAATAGGCGCGAAGCAAGATCTCGACGTTGAGGCTGCGTTGGCTCATGCGAAAGGGGTACGCACGAAATCGGGCGCCAATTAGGCCCGAAGCGCGCCGCTTGCGCAATGCGCTTGCGCGAACCGCATCATGCGCCCCGCGCCATGCAGCCCGCGCTACCCCGGCCGCGCCGCGATGCGCTCGAGCCAGCCGATGTCGTAATCGCCATTGATGAAATCGCGGTCGGCCACCAGGCGCACGTGGAGCGGAATGGTGGTCTCGATGCCGCCGATGACGAACTCCTCGAGCGCGCGCCGGAGCCGCATCAGGCATTCGTTGCGCGTGCTGGCGTGGACGATGAGCTTGGCGACGAGGCTGTCATAGTGCGGCGGCACGCGGTAGCCGGCATAGAGCGCCGAATCGACCCGCACGCCCAGGCCGCCCGGCGCGTGATAGTCCGTGACCGTGCCCGGGGAGGGCTTGAAGGTCGTGGCGTTCTCGGCGTTGATGCGGCATTCGATCGCGTGGCCGACGAATTTCACGTCGTCCTGGCGGAACGAGATCGGCGCGCCCGAGGCGATGCGGATCATCTCGCGGACGATGTCGATGTCGGAGATCGCCTCGGTGATCGGGTGCTCGACCTGGAGCCGCGTGTTCATCTCGATGAAATAGAATTCGCCCTCCTGATAGAGGAATTCGAGCGTGCCGGCATTCCGGTAGCCCAGTTGCTTCATCGCGGAGCAGCCGATGTCGCCCAGGCGCTTCCTCTCCCTGTCGTTGAGGGCGGGCGAAGGCGCTTCCTCCAGCACCTTCTGATGCTTTCTCTGCAGCGAGCAGTCGCGCTCGCCCAGATGCACGACGTTGCCGTGCGAATCGGCCAGGATCTGCAGCTCGATATGGCGCGGGCGAGAGAGGTACTTCTCGATGTAGACGGCGTCGTTGCCGAAATTCGTCATCGCCTCGCGCTTGGCCAGCGCCATCATGTCCGCCAGTTCGGCGGCCGCTTTGGCCACTTTCATGCCCTTGCCGCCGCCGCCGCCCGCCGCCTTGATCAGCACCGGATAGCCGATCTCCTCTGCAACCTTCTTCGCCGCGTCGATGTCGGTGACGGCGTCATCGGTGCCCGGCACGCAGGGCACGTTCAGCGAGCGCATCGCCTTCTTGGCCGCGACCTTGTCGCCCATCATGCGGATGTGGTCGGGCGAGGGGCCGATGAAGGTGAGGCCGTGCTCCTCGACGATCTCGGCGAACTTGGCGTTTTCGGAGAGGAAGCCGTAGCCCGGATGGATCGCGTCGGCGCCGGTGATGATCGCGGCCGACACGATCGACGGCATGTTGAGATAGGATTCGCGCGCCGGCGGCGGGCCGATGCAGACGCTTTCGTCGGCGAGGCGCACGTGCATCGCGCCTTCGTCGGCGGTCGAGTGCACGGCCACGGTCTTGATGCCCATCTCGCGGCAGGCGCGGTGGATGCGGAGCGCGATCTCGCCGCGATTGGCGATGAGCACCTTGTCGAACACCGTCGCCGGCCCTAGCAGGCGCCCGGTCGGCAAAAAGGGGTCGGACCCCTTTTCAGCCGATGCCAGCTGGCGGATGTCTTGTCGTGGAGGTTGAAAAAGGGTCTGACCCCTTCTTGCGGCAGACGCATCATGTGCGGCCGTTGGCCCTACTCGATGATCATCAGGATGTCGCCGTATTCCACCGGCTGCTGATTTTCGATCATGATCTTGCGCACCACGCCGGCGCGCGGCGATTTGATCTCGTTGAAGGTCTTCATCGCCTCGATCAGCATCAGGGTCTGGCCCTCCTTGACGCGGTCGCCGGCGGAAACGAAGGCCGGCGCGCTGGGCTCGGGGGCCAGATACGCCGTGCCCACCATGGGCGATTTCACCGCGCCGGGATGGGTGGCGTCGTAGGCCTTCTCGGTGAGCGCCGGAACGGCGATGGGCGTGCTCACCGGCGGCGCGGCGGCGGCTGCGGGCGCCGTCGCCGGCGCCTCGCTGACCACGGCCCGCTGGCGCGAGACGCGGATGCGGAACGCGCCGGTGGCGTATTCGATCTCGGTGAGACCGGTTTCCTCGAGCAGCGCCGCGAGTTGGCGCACGGCAGCGGCGTTGATATTCTTGGGCATCAGGATGCGCGGGGGCATCTATGGCGCCTTGCGGCGGGCGCCGCGAATTTGACCGGCCAGCGCCTCGAGCGCCAGCGCGTAGCCCTCTGGGCCCAAGCCGACGATGACCCCGGTGGCGGCGGAGGAGACATAGGAGTGGTGGCGGAAGCTCTCCCGCCGGAAGACGTTCGAAAGGTGCACTTCGATCACCGGCTTCTCCGCCGTTAACAAAGCATCAAGGATGGCCACCGAGGTGTGGGTGTAGGCGCCGGCGTTGATCACGATGCCGGCGGCGGCCTTGCGCGCCTCCTGGATCCAGCCCACAAGCTCGCCCTCGAAGTTGGACTGGCGGAAATCGACGGCGAGTCCGAGCGCCTCGGCGCGGGCACGGCAGAGCTTCTCGACGTCGGCCAGGGTGGCGCGGCCGTAAATCTTCGGCTGGCGCTGACCGAGCATGTTGAGATTGGGGCCGTTGAGGACGTAAACGAGCGGCGGCTTGGCCACGTGGGCTCCCGAAATCCAAGGGGTCGCAAGGCGTTATAGCAAGGTGTTCGCACCGGCGCCAAGCGCACCGGCCAGCACGCCGCGGCCTCCCGCCGAGCGCTCGCCGGCCTCCGAATCTGCGTCCGACTGGTCGCCGCTTTTAATCATATCGCGGAAGAGGTCGTTAAGTCCCGTCGCTTAGTTTGCCCCGAGAAAGCGGCCAAATGGCGTTGCCGAGGCCGCACCGGGGCAGGGTTCATGGCGGCTGAGACGGTTAACGCAAGCGTTATCGGAAAGTGGCGCGGAAGGCCGCGTTTCGCCTTGCGCATGGCGCGGCTCCTGCGCGGCCGGCGCGGCGTGACGGCGGTCGAATTCGGGCTCGTCGCGCCCGTCTGCGTCGCGCTCCTTTGCGTCTTCATCGACCTTTCCATGGTCATGTTCATCACGAACGTCATGGAGGGCGGCCTGCGCGAGGCGAGCCGCTACGCGATCACCGGCGCCCTCGATCCCGGCGTGTCGCGCGAGGACAAGATCAAGCAGATCGTCTACGACCACAGCTACAACCTGATCAAGCAATCGGACATCACCGTCACCTACAAAGTCTACGGAAGCTTCACGGCGATCGGGCAGCCCGAGCCCTACACGGATACCAACGGCAACGGCCAATACGACGCCGGCGAGCCCTTCACCGATATCAACAACAACGGCGTCTGGGACGAGGACCAAGGCAAGGTCGGTCCGGGCGGGCCGGGCGACATCGTCGCCTATACCGTCTCCTACAAATGGGTGCTGTGGACGCCGTTCGCCGCCGAGATCTGGGGCGACGGCGGCGCGGTGACGCTGGCCGCGACGGTCGCGGTCCGCAACGAACCCTACTGATCGCGGTACACCATCATGCGCATTCGGATTCCCGAGAGACTTCGCCGTTTCGTCCGCGATAACCGCGGCGTGGCGGCCGTGGAATTCGCGTTCGTCGCCTCGTTCCTCACCATGGCGCTGATGGGCGGCACCGAGCTCGCGCGCTACACGCTGATGAACCAGAAGATGGATCGCGTCTCCTCGTCCGTGGCCGACTGGGTGGCCCAATCGAGCACGCTCGCATCGACCGACTTCGACAATTTCTTCGGCGGCGCCCAGCAAGTCGCGAGGCCGTTCGAGCTTGGCAGCAAGGGCCGCGTCATCATCTCGTTCATCGTGGCCGAAACCGACACCACCTACCGCATAAGCTGGCAGCGCAGCGGCGCGGGCACCTTGGCCGAGACGAGCTTGATCGGCACCGAGGGCGGGCTTGCGACGCTTCCCGCCGGCGTGACGCTGGCGAAGGGCGACTATGTGGTCGCGGTCGAAGTCTATGCCCAATACGAAGCCTTCATATTCCCCGACCTGGTCGGGACCTCGGTCGTCTACAAGCGATCCTTCGAGCAGCCGCGACTGCCCGATATCATCACGGTGACGCCCTGATCTCGCCGGGACGTCGATCGTTCCCCAGCGATCCCTTCTGGCCACCGCGACCGCTTGATATCATCACAGCGGAATGACGCGCTCACCCCTTGAATCGGATCTGCGAGCGCGAAGATCCGCGCGTGATCGTCGTGGGCGAAGAGTCCGTCATCGCGCGCCGGGCTGATGGCCGCGCGCGGCGACTCGTCCGCCGCTTCATCGCTCATGTCGACGTCGAGCTTCACGCGGAAGCGGCTGCGCGGCGCACCGTGGCGGGGGCGTTCGGCGCGGGCGCGGCGAGCGGCTCGTGCGCCACGAGATGGCGGCGGAACGTCTCCTTGCGCTCCTCGAGCCCGGCCGGAGCGACTCTCC
>DATBLL010000281.1:0-23260 GCA_036555425.1 Alphaproteobacteria bacterium
GGGGACCCGCCCCTACTCTTTCACTTCGAGGCCCGAGCAATTCTTCTTCGCCCAGGGCAGGAACGTCGCCTCGCAGGCCCAGCCGGTGCGGCGGTGCGGGGTGTCGCCGCGGCAATCGAGCACCGGCGGCACGGTATAGACGCGCGGGTCCTGCCCCACCCAGCCGCGCGGGCGCGTGATCGCGACCTGCCAGGGCGGTGGCGGCGTTTCCACGAGCGGCTCCGCGCCGGTCTTCACCTTGCAGGTGTCGGCGCCGTCGCGCGGATACCACGGCGCAATCGCGGCCAGCGCAATGCCGGAGGCGGCTGCGAGCACGGCAGCGCCGATCACGAGGCCCAGCGTGCGGCGGTGATGGCGTCGGACGCGCATGGCGTAGCTTCCCTCCGGTCCGGGCGACCTTAAGCGATCGGCGGCCGCGCGGCCAAGCGCGGCCAAGCGCGTCAGCCCTTGATGCACACCATCGGGCGGAGCCGCGCCACTTTGCGCGCGAGGCCGGCGTGGTCGGACGCGTCGACCACGGCGCTGACGTCCTTGTAGGCGCCGGGCGCTTCCTCGGCGACGCCGCGCAGCGACGGGCTGCGGATTTCGACGCCGCGGGCGGCAAGCTCGTCGACGAGCTGCCGGCCCCGCCACTGCCGCAGCGCCTGATGGCGGCTCATGGCGCGGCCGGCGCCGTGGCACGCGGAGCTGAACGCCGCCGCCTCGCTCTCCTTGGTCCCGGCCAGCACGTAGGACGCCGTGCCCATGCTGCCGCCGATCAGCACCGGCTGGCCGATGGGCTTGAACCCTTCGGGCAGCGAGGGATGGCCGGGGCCGAAGGCGCGCGTCGCCCCCTTGCGGTGGACGAAGAGCTCCCGCGTCTGGCCGTCGACGCGATGCGTCTCGGCCTTGCAGGTGTTGTGCGAGACGTCGAACAGCAGATCGAGGCGTGCGTCGGGAACGATTCCGGCGAAGACGCCGCGCGCGAGCTGGGCGATGATCTGGCGGTTGGCGAGCGCGCAATTGATGGCGGCGCGCATTGCGCCGAGATAGCGCTCGCCCAGGCTCGAGCGGATCGGCGCGCAGGCCAGTTCGCGGTCGGGCAGCTTGATGCCGTAGGCGGCGGCAGCGACGGCCATGTCGCGCAGATACTCGGTGCCGATCTGGTGGCCGAGGCCGCGCGAGCCGCAGTGGATGCTGACCACCGCCTCGCCCTTCACCAGCCCGAACGCGGCCGCGGACGCCGCATCATAGATCTCCTCCACCTCCTGCACTTCGAGGTAGTGGTTGCCCGAGCCGAGCGTGCCCACCTCGCTGCGCTGGCGGTTCTTGGCGTGTGCCGAGACGCAGTCTGGCCGCGCGTTCTCGGCCTGGCCGTGATCTTCGATGCGCTCGAGATCGGCCTTGCTGCCATAGCCCTGGGAAACCGCCCAGCGCGCGCCGCGCGCCAGCATCTCGTCCATCTCGCGGTCGCTCAAGGTGATCTCGCCGGTCTTGCCGAGCCCGACCGGGATGTGCGCGTACAGCGCATCGGCGAGCTTGGCCCGGACGCCGGCGATCTCGGCCGCCGCAACGCCGGTCACGAGCGTGCGCACGCCGCAGGAAATATCGAAGCCGACGCCGCCGGCGCAGATCACGCCGCCGGCCTCGGCGTCGAACGCCGCAACGCCGCCAATGGGGAATCCATAGCCCCAATGGCCGTCGGGCATGACGTAGGAGGCGCTGACGATGCCGGGCAGCGTCGCGACGTTGACCGCCTGCTCGCCGACCTTTTCGTCCATGTCGCGGATAAGGTCTTCGCTGCCGTAGATCACCGCCGGCACGCGCATGTCACCGCTGGGCTCGATGCGCCAGGCATAGTCCGAAAGCCGCGTGAATCGGTTCAAATCCATCGCCGCCTCCTCAAACGTCGATCACACATTGCGCCACCCAGCGCCCGCCCTCCTGCGCCACTTTGAGCGCGGTGAAGGTGGCGCCTTTGGCTTCGGCGGCCGGCGCGTGCCGGCCGCGGTCGATCGGCTCGCCCCCGGCCTCGCCGGCGAGTGCGTGCTCGCGAATCTGCACCTTGAATCGCGCGAACAGCATCTTGCGTGTCGCCATCTCGTAGATCAGCGCGTTGAGCCATTCGGTCAGGAGCAGCTCGTCGTCGGGCGCGTGGCAGGCGATCTTGACCGGGCTTCGCGGAGCAATCGTCTCCGGGTCCGTCAGCGCCGCGCTGAGCGCCAGCGCCGCTTGCTCAAAGGCGGCCTCTTTGCTGGGGCCGAACCCGCGCACGCCGATATCGGCGCCGTGGGGAAAATGCTCCCAGCCGGCTGCGTCTTGCGTCGACAGGCTCGCCATGGTCCAACGCTCCACCCGGGCACCGAGCGCCGCCGTCACCTTTACGCGGGAACGGCGCTGCGGCAATTGATCTGGCGCAAGCTCGGGCGGCAGCGCAATACCGGCATGACCCGCTCGTTCGTATGATTTGAATCAATTGCGCACGCACACCCCCGGTTTATGAGGCAGCAGTTTCGAGGAGCCCCCGCATGGAACTTACCATCAATCCGGAAACCGTCGGTTTCATCATCGCCAAGGCGCGCGAGTTCGACGCCAAGGTGGAGCCCGACGATCCCGAGTCGGGCTCCAACCCGAGCGACGACAAGGGCGTCGACATCCTCGAGGATTTCACCGACGACCCGACGCTCGAGGAGCTCAAGAGCGCCATCGACGGGCTCAATGACGACGAGAGCCGCGACCTCGTCGCCATCATGTGGACCGGCCGCGGCGACTACGACAAGAGCCAGTGGAACGAGGCCAAGGCCCAGGCCAACACGATTCCGCCGCACGACCGCAGCCGCTACCTGATCGGCACGCCGCTGCTCGCCGACTATCTCGAGGAAGGCCTCGACGAGCTGGAAATCCCGGTGCCGGAGGCCAAGGCATGATGCGCGCGGCGATGGCGCTGTAGCGGCGCGCTGCGCGCGCCCCGTCTGCGCCGAGCAATCGGTCGTCGTGTGGAGGCAGGGCGCGCGCAGCGCGCCCCTACGCGTTTGGCATCGTGCGCCCATTCCTCTAATCAGTCGCGCATGCCCTCTGAACGCCCCCTGCTCCGGCTCCTCCCCGGCCGCGACAAGCGCCTGCGCGCGGGTTCGCCGTGGGTGTATTCGAACGAGATCGCGCTCGGCGCCGAGGCGAAGAAGCTTCCGCCCGGCGCGCCAGTGCGCCTCGAGACCGCCGAAGGCAAACCGCTCGGCGTGGCGACGTTCAATCTCCACGCGCTGATCGCGGCGCGGCTCTACGACCGCGATCCGGCCGCCGCGCTCGACGCGGATTGGTTCGCCGAGCGCCTGCGCCGCGCGCTGAAGCTGCGCGAGAAATTCTTCCAGAAGCCGCTCTACCGCCTCGTCCATGCCGAAGGCGACAGCTTGCCCGGCTTCATCGCCGACCGCTTCGGCGAGGTCAGCGTCGTGCAGGCGAACACGGCCGGCGCCGAGCTTCTGCTGCCGGCTTTCGCCGAGGCACTCGAGCGGACGCTGGGGCCCAAGGCCATCGTGCTGCGCAACGACAGCGCCGGGCGCGCGCTCGAAGGGTTGAAGGAGGAAATCAAGCTGCTCAGCGGCAGTATCGAAGGGCCGATCGAGATCGAAGACCGCGGCGCGCGCTTTCCCATCGACGTGCTCGGCGGGCAGAAGACCGGCTGGTACCTCGATATCGCCGAGGCGCGCGGACGCGTCGCGCGGCTCGCGCCGGGCGCGCGCGTGCTCGATCTCTACTGCCACACCGGCGCGTTCGCGGTGATTTGCGCGCGCGCCGGCGCCAAGGAAGTGCGCGGCATCGAGAGCTCGGCCAAGGCGCTGGAGCTGGCGCGCCAAGCCGCCGAGCTGAACGGTCTCGGCCAGCGCGTGCGCTTCGAACGCGCCGACGTGTTCGAAGCGCTCGGCCAGATCGACGCGCACCCCGAGCGTTACGACCTCGTCATCGCCGATCCGCCGAGCTTCGTGAAATCGAAGAAGGACCTCGGCCCCGGCGCGCGCGCCTATCGTAAGCTCGCGCGCCTCGCGTCGGGCGCGGTCGAGCGCGGCGGCTTCCTCTTCATCGCCTCGTGCTCGCACAACATGACGCCGGAGCTGTTTGCGGGCGAAGTCGCCGCCGGTCTGGCGGCGGCGGCGCGCGGCGGGCGCATCCTCATGAGCGGCGGCGCCGGCCCCGATCACCCGGTGCATCCCCAGCTTGCTGAAACCGCCTATCTCAAATGGCTGCTGCTGCAGATCGATTAAGTCGCCAATTTCTGGTCACACTCTTGGTTAACGGTGCGAATGGGCGCGCCGGGGCGCCAGGGATGGGCCTCGGCGCGCGCCCGTAGTACCGCATTAGGGAGCATTCCGGCCGGGCGCCGGGCAAAATCACGGATTGGGGGAGAAGCCATGGATTTCAAGCGCTTCTCGATCGCTTTCGGCGCGGCCTTGGCCGTCGCCGCGATGGCCTCGGCAGCGTCCGCCATGGCCGCGCCGGTGCCTGCCGGACAGGTGTCGCGTGCTAGCGACGGCACCGCCTTTGTGCTCGTGCAAAGCGTCAAGGAGCGCGAACTCCCCGATCTGCCCGCGGTCGATGCCGGGCGCGCTCAGCCGCCGGCCGCGCGCACCGATCCGCCCGCGCCACCGCCCGTTCCGCCGGCGCCGCGGATGACGACGCGCAAGGCGCCCCCGCCCTCGGCTGACGACGAATCCGGCCCGCCGCCGCGCGAAGTCCCGCCGCCCCCCACCAGTACGTCGCGCGTAACACCGCCGCCGACGCGGCTGCACGAGCCCGCGCCCGCCTATCGCGCCGCGCCGCGGACGGACGACCCGCCCCTGCCCGCCGCCGCGCCGCCGCCGCGCGCCGCGCCGCCGGCCTACAGCGATCCGCCGCCGCGCCGGGCCGACGCGCCCCGCCGTGCGCCGCCCGCGCGTTCGACGTTCTATGCCAACTGCACGCAGCAGTGCCATCTCTCCTGCGAGGCCTCGTTCGAAGCCTGCAACGGCGACGCCTCCCCGGCCAAGCCGGCCTGCGTGAAGAAGCTCGAATCCTGCCGCGTCGAACGCTGCTCCTGCGTGATCCAGTGATCGGAGGTCAGAAGGCGTTTTCTGGCATCTGACCTCCGACCTCTGTCCTCTGGTTTATGCCTCCGCGTGAATGCGCAGCAGGTCCGGCACCGTCTCGGGCGGGCGCCGGCCGAAGCCGCACTCGGTGGCGATGCCGAATTCCTTGACGAAGCGCTCGGCCATGGCCATGCGCCGGCGCGTGCCCTCGATGCCGTCGCCGGGATGCACGACGCCGAGATAGAGCTTGGTCTCGGGCCGGAGCTTTAGATTCTTGAGCGGCGCGTAGTAGGTGGAATCGTCGCGCTCCTTCGGCACCGGCATGTGGATCCACTGGATCGGGCGTGGCGAATTCTCGGAGATCGCGTTGGCGATCTTGACCAAGAGGCTCGTATCGGCCGGCTCCTTGAAGTGCTTGCCGCCCGAATCGCCGTAGCAGAGATGGAACCCCATCTCGACCGCGGGCGGGATGGCGGCGCGGAGCGCCTTGAGGCGCTCGATGACGCCTTCGTAGACCGGCTGGAAATGCACGCGCCGGATGCCCTCGAGCACCGCGAATTCCACCGCCACATCCCATTGCACCGCGAGGTCGGCGTGGGGGATCGCGCTCGCGATCTCGCGCGCCTCGGCCAGAAGGCGCTCGCGATAGGGCGCCTCGACCGCGGACTGCGCGCTGGCTTCGATATATTGCGCCACGACCGCGAGCGGCGTCGGCAGGCTCACCTGGAAGCGCAGGCCCGCCGGAATGCGGCCCGCGTCCCTGAGCCGCCGGAACACGGCATAGGAGTCCGATGCGGCCTTGGCGTAGCCGAGTGAGCCGAAGACGACCGGGCCGCGATGCTCGGGGTTGAGGACGAACACCGGAAACGGCCCCGCGGCCGGCAATTGGCGCAGCGCCGGGTTGGCGCCGAGCAGCCCGCGCTGCCAGGCGATCCAGTTGGTGCGCGGGCCGGTTTCGCCGTCGGGCAAGCGCTTCACCTGGCCGTCGAGCGCATCCGCGCAGGCGGCAAAGACCTGCTCGGCCGAGCCGAGCGGCACGCTGCCGACGAGCAGGACCTCGCGTTTCCCGCGCCCGGCCATCGCCTCCTCCCTCATCTCCTCGAAGCGAAGCTATGCGCGTCGGCGGGGCCCCGTCAAAACAAAGCTAGCCCATTGTTGTCCCAACGGAATTGCATTCAAGCCAGGTTCAGCTTGCCGATGTATAATCCGTGCAGAAACAATGGGTTTCGTGGGCTGATCGCACGATGAAACGACTTTTCGCCATCCTCGTCTTGGGCCTCCTGGTCCTCGGCAGCGCCGGCTTGTCCGCCGGCGGCGCCGCGGCCGGGCCCGCCCATTGCGCGCCCGACACGGCGTCGCTCTTGGACGAGGTCGCGGCGTTGGCGAATCCGGCGTCCTATGCCGAGCGCGGCTCCACGACACGGCGGGCGAATCTCGCCGAGGCTCAGCAGTATGCCTGCAACAGCGCCTGCGCGCGCGCCTGCGCCGCGCGCTTCGGCCGCTGCCCCACGCGCGAGTGCCGCCAGCAATTCAGCGCCTGCGTGCGCGGCTGCGGCTGCTAGGCCGACCGGCCTTCGCAGGGCCCTTCCCGACTTTGAGCGAGCGTTCGCACGCGCGAAGATATTCAAATCGGCGCGCGCGTGATTGCCGGCGGTGTCTTCAAAATTTAATCGCCTCACGCTGCTGGAACGCGGGAACGATTGCCCGGCGCCGGCATCTTGTAGCAACGGGGCCGGCGCGCGGCGCGATCGCGGAGCGACCGCGACGAGATACCGAAATTGGACAACAGGGCGAACGGAGCATCAGCATGAACAATCGAATTGAGACACCGAACGATCCCTTCCGCGCCTTCATGGAGGCCGGCAGCGGCGAACCGCTGCGCAAATCGATGCTGAATCAGATGGAGCGATTCTGGGAAGGACAGAAGAAGCTGCTCGACGAATACGAGTCGTTCTCGCGCGCGATGCTCGAGCGCCGGCGCAGCGCGGCCGCGGCGACGCTTGATACGCTGCGCAAGATGGGCACGACGATGGACGGCGCCGAATGGGCGAAATGCTGCAGCGATTGGTTCGCCGGCAGCCTCACGCGCGTCGCCGAGGACGGCCGCGACATGATTCAGGAAGGCTTCAAGGTGATGGCCGAAGTCTCGCAGAGCATGACCGCGGGGATCGCCGAAACGGCCCAAGCCACAGTGGAGACGCAGCAAGCGGCGGCGCGGAGCACCGCTTCGATGCAGAGCGCTGCCGCAGAGCAAGGCGTCGCGGGCGCGCAAGAGGCGGCGCGCATGGCCGCCGCGCGGGCCGCGCAGCGTGCGAAACGCCCGGAGGAAGGCGCGCGCGCCTGAACGCGAACTGCGAGTGTCCGCCAAATTCGCTGGCCGCGACACGCCAGCGGCGACGAAGGTCCGTGGCCACTCACAGACGGTAATTTCACCGCGTTCTTGATCGAGGTCAAAGCTGCGCCGTGGCAGCGGTGCTCGTCTTGCCTTATCATAGCGTGCGCGTCCTCGTTGACGGCGACCGGCACCCGCGAGGGCGGCACGGCTTGCGGAGGATGACATGGCCGATACCCCGATCGACTGGCCGACCAATCCGTTCAAGGCTTTTCTCGAGAGCGCCGCGGGCGATGCCTGGCGCAGTTCGATGCTCCGTCAGACGGAGCGCTTCTGGGAGGCGCAAAGGAGGCTCCTCGACGAGTACGAGACCTTCGCGCACGGGCTGCTCGAGCGGCGGCGGGCGGCGACGGAAGCGACGCTCGAAACCATGCGCAAGCTCTGCGCCTGCGGCGACAATGCCGAGTGGACGAAATACTGCAGCGACTGGGTCGCGGGCAGCTTCGCGCGCATCGCCGCGGACGGCCGCGACATGCTCGAAGAGGGCATGAAGGTGATGGCGGACATTTCGCAGAGCATGAGCGCCGGCATCTCGGAAGCCGCCGATCCTGCCGCCGCCGCCAAGGAAGCCGCCGCCCGCGAAGCGGCGAGCGCGCGCGGCGCCGCGATCGCGCAGACCGCCGCCGCCATGCAAGAGGCGGCGCGCGCCGCCAAGGCGGCGCAGCGCATCAAAAGGCCGGACGAGGGCGCAGCTTCGATGGGCGCGGACCGCGGCTAGGTTGCGGCAGGGGCCAGCCGCGCGCGGACCATCTTCTGCATGCGCGCGAGCGGCCTATCCCTGAGGCCGAGCGCCTCGAGCGCCGCCACGGTGTGATCGAGATAGTCGCGGCAGGCGCCGAGCGGGCCGGCCGCGCGCGCGACGGCGTCGGCGACGGCGGCGTCGGAAAGGCGGCCCGCATAGCGCTCGTGCGCGCGGTTCATGAGGAAGCACAGCGCCTTCACCGGCTGCTTCATGCCCTCGACCTGAACCTTGACCCAGCGCGGATCGTAGGAGCCGCTCACCATCTCGCGCCGGAACAGGATGTCGAACTCGGTCTCGGCGATGGCGCGCTCGATGCGCAGCGCCACGCCGGCGCAGGCGCCGCCCGGCACCAGGCCGAGCATGAGGCCCGGGCAATCGGGCGAGCCGCGGCCCAAATGTGTCCAGAGGCAGAAGCGGCGGTGGAAGCCGTTGAGCCGCGCGCGCTTCATCTCGGCCACGTGGATGCACGGATTCCAGATCAGCGAGCCGTAGGCGAAGACCCAGATGTCGCCGGGCGGGGCCTCGGCCAGCATGCGGCGATAGCAATCGACGATCTGCTGCTCGCTCCACCGCCCGGGGAGCCCGCCGCGCTCCTCGATCATCCGGTTGATGAATCCGCTCTTGATGGCGTCGCGGGTGAGGACCACGGATGGGCGGCGGTGTGACATGACGCGGTCGCGCCCGGCGCTGTTGCAAGACGGTGACCGTGCGCGCTTTATAGCGCGCCTTCGTCACCGCCACCAAGGGGTCCGTCATCCGCCGCTTCTGGCTCTCGCTTTCGCCCAATGGCCGCGGGGCGATCTTCATCCTGGCCGGAGGCTTCTTTTTCGCCTTGCAGAGCGCGGGCTTGAAGGAGGTGAGCCAGCGGCTCGATCTCTGGCAGATCGTGTTCCTGCGCTCGGCTTTCTTAACCCTCTTCATCCTGCCCGCGGCCTTGGTGCGCGGCGGCGTGGCGACGAAACGGCCACTTGCCCATTTCGGACGCAGCCTCGTCGGCTTGGGCGGCTTCGTCTGCATGCTCTACGCGATCGCGCATGCGCCGCTCGCCGACGTGACGGCGCTCACCTTCACCAAGCAGCTCTTCACCATTCCGCTCGCCATCGTGCTGCTCGGCGAAGCCGTCGGCTGGCAGCGCTGGGGCGCCGTCGTCGCCGGCTTCATGGGCGTGCTCGTCATGGTGCGCCCGGGCGACGCCGCCTTCGATTGGGCGCTGGTCGCGGCGCTCGGCAACGGCTTCCTCACCGCCTGGGTCGCCATCGTGCTGAAGCAGCTTTCGCGCACCGAGCGGCCGGAGACGATGGTGTTCTACTTCGGCTTCTTCTCCGCGCTGATGATGGCGGTGCCGGCCATCCTCAACTGGACCTCGCCGAGCGCGTTCGACTGGGGGATCCTGATCGCGGCCTCGCTGCTCGGCACCTTCGGCCAATCCTGCACGGTGCGCGGCTGGTCGCTGGGCGAGGCCTCGGCCATGGCGCCGATGGGCTATGTCTATCTCGTCAACGTGACGCTCTTGGGCTTCTTCGTCTTCGGCGAGATCCCGACCGTCTGGACCGTGACGGGCGCCGCGATCATCATCGCATCGACGCTCTACATCGCGCTGCGCGAATCGCGCGCGCGCCTGCCGGCGCCGGCGGCGACGCCTGCCGCGGCCGAGTGAGTCTTGGCTTCGTCCGCGCCCTCGCCTGGCGCCGGCTACTGGCTCTCGCTGCCCGCGAACGGCCGCGCCGCGGTCTGGATGCTGCTCGCCGTGCTCGCCTTCTCGGTCAACAACGTGGCCTTGAAGAGCCTCACGCGCACGCTCGATCCGCTGCAGATCATGTTCGTGCGCGGCGTGCTGATGACGCTCTTCATGCTGCCGATCGCCTGGCGCACGCGGGCGCTCGCCACGCGCCGCATCGGCGCGCATCTGACGCGCGCGCTGCTCGGTACCTCGGGCGCCTATCTCTTCATCGTCGGCCTGTCGCTGGCGCCGGTGGCCGACGTCGTCGCCCTGAGCTTCTCGCGCGCGCTCTTCATCGTCGTCTTGGCCGTGCTCGTCCTGGGCGAAGTCGTCGGCTGGCGCCGCTGGACCGCCTGCGCGGCCGGCTTCGTCGGCGTCCTGGTGATGGTCAGGCCCGGCTTCGGCGCGCTCAATCTCGGGCTCGTCGCCGCCGCCTCCGACGCGGTCCTCTCGGCCGCGGTGGCGCTCACCCTGAAATCGCTCGGCCGCACCGAGCGGCCGCAGACCATCGTCTTCTATTTCGGCCTGCTCTCGACGCTCCTGACCGCGATCCCGGCGCTCCTGGTGTGGCGCGATCCCGGCGCCGAGGGCTGGACTCTGCTGGTGCTGGCCGGCGTGCTCGCCACCTGCGGCCAGATTGCGATTACGCGCGCCTGGACCGAGGGCGAAGCCTCGATCGTGGCGCCGCTCGCCTATGTCCAGCTCGTGCTCTCGGGCGGGCTCGCCTATCTCGTCTTCGGCGAAACGCCGGACGCCCTGGCGCTCACCGGCGCCGCCATCATCGTGGCCTCGACCCTCTACATCGCGCTCCGCGAAGCTCGGCTGAGGAGAAGATCGGTGGCGGCAACGTAGGGGCGCGCTGCGCGCGCCCGCTCTCCGACGGCGGGCGCGTTACCGGCTCTCACGGGGCGCGCGCAGCGCGCCCCTACGCGTGAGACGGGACGCCTTTCTCGCCCAAATCCCAAAACAGCCCCGCCATCATCATCAGCCCCTCGCGCGCGACGGAGCCGAGCAGGTGCTCGTCGGGCGCGTGCTGCGAGCACGCGGGATAGGAATGCGGGACCCAGATCGTCGGCACGCCGGCGATCCCGACGAACACGTCATTCGGCAGCGAGCCGCCGAGATTGGGGAGGATCGCGGGCTTCTTGCCGGTCGTCTCGGCGACCGATTTCGCGGCCCAGCGCACCCAGGGATGGTCGGGATCGAGCCGCGTCGGCTTCGAGATCTGGCCCGGCGTCATCGTCACCTCCACCTGCGCGAATCCCTCGCGGTCGAGATGCCGGCGCAGGGCGGGCACGACCTCTTCGGGATCGGTGCCGACGACGATGCGCAGCTGGCAATGCGCGCTGGCCGCAGGGGGAATGGCGTTGACTGGGCGCTCGGGATTACCGGTCTTCATCGCCAGCACGCTGAAACTGTTCCAGCCGAAGACGCGCTCGGCCGGCGTCAGGCCTGGCTCGCCCCACTCGGCGTCGATCGCGGGACCGCCCGTGCCGCCGTCGACCTCGCAATCGGCCAGCGCCATGCGCACCGAGTTGCTGAGCGTCTTGGGCCGCCATTCCGGCACACGAATACGGCCATTGCGGTCGGCGATCGCGGCGAGCGCATGGGCGAGGATCACACCGGGCTCGGCGAGAAGGCCGCCCCAATTGCCCGAGTGATGCGCGCCTTGGCGCAGCGAGACGCGCAGGTCGAAATTGACGAGCCCGCGCGCGCCGGTGAAGAGGGTCGGCCGGTCGGCCCGGAGGCGCGGTCCGTCCGAGGCGATGAAGACATCTGATTTCAACGCCGCCGCCTCGGCGCGGAACAGCTCGGCCAAGCCGGGCGAGCCCGTCTCCTCGCCGGTCTCCAGCACCAGCGTGAAATCGAAGCCGAGCCGCCCGCGCGTCTCCAGCACCGAGCGCAGGGCCGCGAGATTGATCGTGTGCTGGCCCTTGTTGTCGGCGGTGCCGCGGCCGTAGAGCCGGTCGCCCTCGGCCTTGAGCACCCAGGGATCGAGGCCGGCGCGCCACTGCCCTTCCTGGCCGCGGACCACGTCGCCGTGGCCGTAGCTCAGCACGGTCAGCGTATTGCCCGGCTCGCGCCGCCGCGCGATCAGAAACGGCCCGCCCGCGGCCGGGTTCGGCACGATGCGCGATTCAAAGCCGAGCGGCGCCAATGCCGGCGCGATTTCCTCGGCGAGGTAGCGCTGCAATTCGCCGGCGCGGCCCGGGTCCTGGCTCTCGGTGCGAATGGCCACGCGTCGCGCAAGCTCGGCCGCGAAGCCGCCGCCGTCGAAATGCCGGGCGGCGCGGGCGATGGCGGCGGATCGGGTCATGGCGGTCTTTGCGGAGGTTGGGCCCACGCCCCGGATACCTCAAAGCACGGGCAAGGTGAACCACCGCAATCCGGGCCGGGCATGGCCGGTTTGCGCGCCTCGGATGGCAGATTGAGCCAGATCAAGGCGGATGACCCCGGGCGGCGGCAGATTTCGGACATCGAATTGGAACAGCCGCCGATGCGTCCCATCACCGACCGCGCCGAAGTCGCCATCGACCTGCCCGAAAAGACCTACGTCAGCGGGTTCGGGCACACCGGCTCGTTCGCCGCCGGCGCCGCCGTGGACGGCGTCCAACTGAAGCTCGTCCATGCCGGCCTGGCCAAGCGCAGCGTGGACCTGCACCTCCATTGGTATCTGTTCGCCGATATCCTCGACGAGATCGCGGCCTCGCTCGAAGGGCGCGCCGGCCTCGTCGATCAAGCCCGTCGCGACGCGCTGGCCGATGCGGTGCAGCGCCTCGCCGCCGCCCTCGCGGCCGCGCCGCCGCCGGCCGAATCTCAAGCCAACGGAGCCGCCCGCCATGGCTAGGTTGGATACCGCCTCACCGTTCCCGTTCCCGATAAGGAGACCGAGCATGCTTGCCGGCCAAGTCATGACGCCCAATCCCGTCGCCGTGCCCGTCACGCTGCCGATCGAAGACTGCGCCCGCATCCTGCTCGACAAGCGCATCAGCGCGGTGCCCGTCGTCGACGACGACAACCGCGTCATCGGCATCGTCAGCGAGGGCGACCTCATGCGCCGGCGCGAAACCGGCACCGAGCGGCGCTATTCGTGGTGGCTGGAGCTCGTCTCCGACCCGCAGTCGATGGCGCGCGACTTCGTCAAGAGCAGCGGCCACAAGGTCAGCGACGTGATGACCAAGCAGGTGGTGTCGGTCAGCGAAGACACGCCGCTCGCCGCGATCGCCGACATCCTCGAGCGGCACCGCATCAAGCGCGTTCCCGTCGTCCGCAGCGGCAGGCTCGTCGGCATCGTCTCGCGCGCCGATCTCGTGCGCAGCCTGCTCGCCGGCCGCGCGGCGCCGGCGGCCAGCACGGCCAGCGACGCCGACATCCGAGACCACTTCCTCGCCCGCCTCGACAAGGAGCCGTGGGGGCCGCGCAGCTACGTCAACATCATCGTTAACAACGGCCAGGTGGAGCTGTGGGGCTTCGCCGGCTCGCCCGACGAGGCGCGCGCCATCGGCCTCCTCGCCGAGGACGTTCCCGGCGTGCGCGGCGTGGTCAACAATGTGCGCGTCGGCGAGCACGCCAAGTACCTGTTCTAATTGCCTCGGTCCGGCGGTACCTCCCTCACCATTCCGGACCCGACTGCCGGCTCCGCCAATGGGCTCCGCCCACGCGGAGCCGGCTTTTTTTCGCGCCGCGGCCGCTTCGTCCGAACGGCCTAGTCCGTCAAGCGGAATTTACGATTGCCGGGAAATCGGCGACATCAGCAGCGTCAGCGCGCGCCGCGCTGGCACGGCTCCGTCAAGGCGCATCAGAGGGAAGCCCACCGTGTCCGTTCTCCGTCAGACATTGCCGCTCGTCCGCCGGCCGTCTGGGTCCGGCGGCGCCGCGTGAGCGCCATGGCCAGCCGCGATCAGCGCTTCACGAAGCGGCCCGGCGGCCGGCGTCTCGTGGCCCGGGACATCATGAGCCGCGATCCCATCTGCGTCACCGAGCAGACCTCGCTCGCCGACTGCGCGCGCCTGATGCGCGGGCGCGGCCTCGGCGCCCTGCCCGTGATCGACAGCGAGCGCGAAGTGATCGGCATGGTCAGCGACGGCGACCTCCTGCGCGCCGCGGCCAGCGACGGACAGCCGAAGACCGAACATTGGATGGATCTGCTGGGCGCGCCCGAAGCCGCAGCCGGCGCGCTGGCAACGCTGGCCAGCCGCCGCGCCGCGGACGTGATGACCAAGCGCGTCATCTGCGTGCGCCCGGACATGCCGGTGGGCGAAGTCGCCACCATCCTCGACGAATGGCGCATCAAGCGCGCCCCGGTGCTGGCCGACGGCCGCATCGTCGGTATCGTCTCGCGCAGCGACCTTCTCCGCACCATGCTCGACCCGCGCCGGCTCCGGCCCGAGATCGCGGCCTCGGACAGCTCGATCCGCGACAGCCTGGTCGCGCATCTCAAGCAGCTCACCTGGCTCGAGGGCGGCGGCGTGCAGGTGACCGTCAACGACGGCACCGTCGTTCTCTACGGCTTCGCGGCCTCCTCGGAAGAGGTCGTCGCCATCGAATATCTCGCCGAGGGCGTGCCGGGCGTGCGCTTCGTCGAGAACTATCTCCGCGTCGGCCAGCACACCAAGTACCGCAACTGACGCGACGCATCGGATTTGTCTTCGTTCCTACGGTTCCTCCCTCACCGATTGGAACGCGACTGGCCGGCTCCCTGTGACGGCATGGAGCCGGCCTTTTTTTCGTTCGACACCGGAGCGCTCGACCCGATTGCCGGCTTTCTAAGCCGCTGTTCGGCGGGGCAGTCCCTTGACGAGACGGCCAATCTCCCGCTCCGCAACGGCAAGGTCATAGTTGCGTTGCAGATTGAGCCAATATTGCGCGCTGCTGCCGAACCAGTGCGCGAGCCTGAGCGCCGTATTCGCCGTAATCGACTGCTGGCCCTTGATGATGCGCGTGATCCTGTTCGCGGGCACGCGAAGATCACGCGCCAGCTCGGCCGCACTCACGCCGATATCGCTCAAATCTTCCTTGAGAATCTCGCCTGGATGAATTGGTCTCGGACGCATTGTAAGGCCTCAGTGATGGTCAACGATCTCCACATCGACAGGACCGGGTGATCCCGCCGGCCAGGCGAAGCAGATTCGCCATTGGTCGTTAATTCGAATGCTGTATTGGCCGATGCGATCACCGCGTGGCGCCTCCGGCCGATTTCCAGGGAAGACGCGCAGGTCCTGTAGCGACTCGGCGCTGTGAAGCCGCATCAGCCGCGTTTCCGCCTGACGGCGAAAGCCGTCGAATGCCTTGACGCGCCTGCCATCCGCGAAATCGCGCGTCCGCCTGTCCCGATAGCTCAGGATCATGCAGCACGTGGGCGGCGTTTACGCGATACGTAACACGTATCTACGCGGCGCGCTTGTCAATCCGCCCAGGGGATCGGCGCCTCGTTGAGGCCCCAGAAGAAGCTTTTCTGGCGCATGTAGTTGCGGATGCCGAGGCGGCCTTTCTCGACGCCGAGGCCGCTGTCCTTGCGGCCCGCGAACGGCGTGGCGATGCTGAACTGCTTGAACGTGTTGACCCAGACCGTGCCGGCCTCGAGGCGGCGGCCGAGCCGCCAGGCGCGGCGGTAGTCGCGCGTCCAGATACCGGCGGCGAGGCCGTAGACCGTGTCGTTGGCCTCGGCGATCAGCGCTTCCTCGTCGTTGAACGGAATCGCCACCAGCACCGGGCCGAAGATTTCCTCCTGGGCCACACGCGCGCGGTTGGAGAGGCCGCCGATGACCGTCGGCAGCAGGTAGTTGCCCTTGGCGTAGACGGTGCCGTGCGGGCGCTCGCCGCCGCAGAGGACGGCGCCGCCTTCCTTGCGTCCAGCCGCGATATAGGACTCGATCGAGGCGCGGTGCTCGGGCGTGATCTGCGGGCCCATCTGCGTCCGCTCGGCCGCGGGGTCGCCGACGCGCAGCGCCTTGGTCTTGGCGACGAGCTTCTCGAGGAACGCATCGTAGATCTGCGCGGCCACGAACAGGCGCGAACCCGCGATGCAGGATTGGCCCGCCGAGCTGAAGATGCCGAAGATCACGCCGTTGACCGCGTGATCGATCTCGGCGTCGTCGCAGACGATGGTCGGCGACTTGCCGCCGAGCTCCAGGATCACCGGCATCATCTTGTCGGCGGCGACATGGGCGATGGCCTTGCCGGTGCGCGTGCCGCCGGTGAACGAGACCATCTTCACGTCGGGGTGTGCCACGATCGCATTGCCCACGCTGCCGCCGGCGCCGGGCAGCACGCTGACGACGCCCTTGGGCAGCCCGGCCTCGAGACAGATGCGCCCCAGCTCGAGCGCCACCAGCGGCGTCGGTCCCGCCGGCTTCAGCAGCACGGCATTGCCGGCGGCGAGCGCCGGCGCCAGCTTCTGCGCGTCGCTCGCGATCGGCGAATTCCACGGCGTGATCGCCGCCACGACGCCGCACGGGTCCCAGGTGCTCATCGTGAGATAGGCGCCGCGCGGCGGCGTCAGCTCCCATTCCGCCGTCTCGCACGCCGCGCCGAAATAGCGGAACGTGGCGGCCGCGCTCGCCACCAGCATGCGCGTCTCGGAGATCGGCTTGCCGTTGTCGCGCCGCTGCAGCTGTGCCAGTTCCTCCGCGCGCGCGGCGATCAGGTCAGCGATCTTGTGGAGATACGCCGCGCGCTGATGCGGCAACAGATCGCGCCAGCGCAGATCGGCCAGCGCGCGCTTGCCCGCCGCCACGGCGTCGTCGACGTCGGCGGGGGCCGCGCCGGCGACCTCGCCCGAAACCGATTGGTCGTGCGGATAGTGCGAGACGACGACGGGCCCCCGCCCCGCCTTCCACTCGCCGCCGATGAGGATGGGTTGCGGCATCAAATCTCCACCGCGCTCGCGCGGTTGCGGATGGCGCGCAGCACGCTGAGCGCGGCGAGGCTCGAGGTCTTGGGGTTGTCGGGCAAGGGCTTGCCGCGCATCTCGACGCTCATGCGCCCGAAGGCGCCTTCGGCCTCGATCTGGTGGACATTGCCCTCGGCGGCGGGATCGGCCACGAGCGTCACCTCGGTCTTGTCCCAGCCGGCGCCCGCCAGCGCCACGGTGGCGCAGACATTGGCGTTCTGCGGGTAGCTGCGCGCGGCTTCGTCGGCGCGGCCGGCGTAGAGGACCTTCTCCGCCGTGAGCTTGGAAAGATCGGCGATCTTCTCCGCCGGAGTGCCCTTCCATGCCTTGGGCGGCTTGCGTGACGTGTAGCGCACGCGCGTCAAGCCGCCCTGGCGCGCGGCGGCGAGCGCATCGACGCCGCCGATGGCGCCGGCGAGGATCAGCATCTTGGCCTTGCCCTTCTCGGCGGCGGCGGCGAGCTTGGCATGCAGCGCACGGTCGGCCAGGGCTCCCACCGAGACGACGACGAGGTCGCTGCCCGCTTCCAGCACCGCGGCGCCGTGCTCGGCGAGCCCGCCATGGCCGGCCGCCTCGACGACGAGCGGCGGCACGTGAAAGCCCAATTCCGCGACGCTGCCGACGACGGTGACGGCGTCGCCCACCGCCTTTTGCGTCTCGGCGACGCGCGCCTTGCGCACGACGATGGCGGCGCAGCGCGCGTCCTCGTCGCGCCGGAGATTCTTCAGCACGTATTTGGCGATGGCGCCGTGGCCGATGAGGGCGAAGTCGACAATCATCGCCTCAAGTCTTAGCCCTGACCGGCGGTCCCGCGAAAGGCTTGGCGAAGGGCCCCAGCGCCTTCATATCGACCTCGACGATGGCCGGGCCGGGGGCCGCGAGCGCCGCGCCGAAGGCTTCCGCGAACGCGGCGACGCTGCCGGCGCGCCGGTGCGCGAGGCCGACCGAAGCGGCGAGCTTCGCGAAATCGGGCGTCACGAGATCGGCATAGGCGCGCCGCCCGCCGTAATGCGCGTCCTGGATGTTGCGGATCACGCCGTAGCCGCCGTCGTTCATCAGGATATAGACCACGTTGGCGCGTTCCTGCACTGCGGTCGCGACCTCGCCGGCCGCGAGCATGAAGCCGCCGTCGCCGACGAGGGCCACGGTCTTGGTCTCGGGCCGCCCCAGCGCCGCGCCGATCGCCATCGGCACGCCCTGGCCGATGGCGCCGCCGAGCGAATGCACGCCCTGGCGCGGGTCGCCGAGGCCGCCATAGCGGTTGCCCCAGGTGCTGTTCGAGAGCGTGATGTCGCGCACCCAGGGGGCACCCTTCGGCAGCCGCCTGCGCACGACATCGGCCAGCGCGGCATAGGCCGGGCCGAGCGCCTCGCGCAAACCTCGATCGGCGGCCTTCTTGGCGGCGGCAAGGTCGGAAGCAAACGCTGGATCGATGGCGAGCTTTCCCGCCACGCGTTTCGCCAGACCGGCGAGGAACAGCGCCGCATCGCTTTGCACGAACAGCGCCGCCGGATAGGCGCGGCCATGCATCGCGGCGTCGACATCGACCTGGATCAGCGGCGCGGGCAGCTTCAGATGGAAGCGCAGCGTCTCGTTGCCGCGCAGGCGCGAGCCCACCGCGATCATGAGATCCGAGGTGCCGTAGAACGTCTCGATCGCCGGCTGCAGGTTGAACGAGCCCAAGCTCATCGGGTGATCTTCGGGCACCGTGCCGCGGCCGTTGATGCTGGTGACGATGCCGATGCCCATATCGGCGAGCTTGCGCGCTTCGTCAGCCGCGCCACGCGCGCCGCCGCCGAGCCACAGCATCGGTCGCTTCGCGGCGATGAGGCGCCCGGCGGCGAGATCGAGGAGTTGCGGGGCCGGTGCCATCGGCGCGATCGGCGTCGGGGCGAGATCGTCGTTCCAGCGCGCCGGCGAGGCCTGGATGTCGATCGGGATCTCGACGGTGACGGGCCCGCGCGGCGGCGTCAGCGCCACGCGCGCGGCTTCGCGCAAGACGCCCAAGGCCTGCTGCTCCGTCAGGATGCGGAAATAGGCCTTGGACACGGCCTTCAGCATCGCCGGCTGGCCGGGCGACTCGTGGATGTTGGCGCGGCCCTTGTCGAGATCGCTGCTCTCGATGTTGCCGGTGAAATGCAGCACCGGCGTGCCCGCGTTCTGCGCTTCGAGCAGGCTGCCGGCAGCATTGCCGGCGCCGATGCCGGTCGAGGTGACGCCGACGCCGAGCCCGCCGGTGACGCGCGCATAGGCGTCGGCCATGTTGAGGGCGCCCGCCTCGCCGCGCGCCGGCACGAAGCGGATGCGGTTGCGGCGCGCGAAGGCGTCGAGGATCGGCATGTTGTGGATCGAGATCACGCCGAACGCGGTCGTGACGCCGTATTCCTCGAGGAACGCGGCGATCAAGTCGCCGACCGTCGCGGCCATGTGTGCAACGGCGCTTGGAGTTTGGTCAGGCAAAGCGCGAGACTCCGCCGGCGACCTCGAGCGAGGCGCCGGTGATGAAGGAGGCCGCGGGCGAGGCCAGGAACGCGATCGCCGCCGCCGCTTCCTCGGGCCGGCCGAAACGGCCGGTGAGGATACCCTTTTCCTTGGCGTACCGCGCCATCCACTGCTCCTTGCTTTCGCCGGCGCGGCCTTGCGCCTCGTAGCGGCGCTGCCACTGGCCGGAATCGACGATGCCGAGCAGGATCGCATTGACGCGCACGCCCTTGGGCGCGAATTCGACGCTCATCGACTTCACGAGATTCTGCACGCCGGCGCGCAGGGCCGAGGTCGCGACCATGTGCGGCTCGGGCTGGCGCGCCAGCAGCGAATTCACGACGACGACCGCGCCGTGCCGCGACTTTTCCAGCGCCGGCAGCAGCGCGTGCGTCGGATGGATCACGCTGAAGAACTTCAAGCGGAATTCCTCGCCCCAGGCCTCGTCGGCCGTGTCGGCGAAGGTGCTGAGCCGCCCCTGCCCCGCATTGTTGACGAGGATGTCGGCGCCGCCGAAGCGCGTCACCACCGCGTCGCGGAATTTCTCCACCTGCGTCTTGTCGAGCACGTCGCAGCGTTCGGCCAGCACCGCATCGCCGTGCTTCTGGCGCAGCGCGCCCGCCGCACGCTCGAGGCGGTCGGCGTCGCGGCCGCAGAGCGCCACCTTGCAGCCCTCGGCGAGCAGCAGCTTCACCGTGGCGAGCCCGATGCCATTCGAGCCGCCGGTGACGACGGCGCGCAGACCTTTGAGGCCGAGGTCCATTAACGCCTCTCCCCTTTCGAACGCGCAACGTTCGCGGGGTGAGGGGAAAGGGGTGAGGGCACGGCGCCGACGGCGAGGTGCGCGGACGGCTCAAGCACCGTCTGCTCGCTCCAGCCGCGCATTCGGCGGAGAAATCCCCTCATCCCTGCCCATCTCGCCCAAGGGGAGAAGGGTTCTCGTTGGTTACTGCTCATTTCTCAGCCTTGGAATCCCGGATCGGGCTTGCCGGCCATGTAGGCGCGGAATTCGGGCGGCGGCGGGCCGGCCGTGCCCCAGCGGTCCATCAAATGCGGCACGCGGCGCCAGACCTGCGGCTCGTGCGTGGCCTCGTCGATCTGCTGCACCTCGGTCGTGTATTCGACGACGAAATTGTTGGGGTCGGTGAAATAGGCGAAGACGTTGTTGCCCGGCCCGTGCCGCCCGATGCCCCAACCCATCGGCTTGCCCTTGCTCTTCAGGCGCCCGACGCCGCGCATCAGCGCATCGACGCTCGGCATCTCGAACGCGATGTGGTTGAGCGAGGCGTGGTCGGCGCGATTGAGCGAGATCGAGTGGTGGTCGCTGTTGCAGCGGATGAACACCATCTGGCTCTCGGACCAGTCGCTGATGCGGAAGCCGAGCGCCTCTTCGTAGAAGTGCAGCGCCTTCTCGAGCTGCGGCGTGTTGAGCACGATGTGCGTGATCTTCCTCGGCGCATCGGCGCGGTCGGGCGTATCGGGGTAGAGCTCGACGCCACAGGAAATGCGCAGCAGCCGGTTGTCGGGATCGACGACGTCGAAACCGACACCGCCGCCCGGCGTGTCGAGCGCGCGGATCGGGGCCGCGATCTTTACGCCGCGCCCGGCGAGCTTCACGTGCAGCGCTTTGAGCGCCGCCTCGTCCTGCGCCGCGAAATTGAGATAGGCGATGCCGCGCCGCGGCCGGTCGTGCAGCGAGAGTATGTGATGCTCCGGCCCCGAGCCGCGGAGATAAACGGCGCCCGGCGCCTCGGCGACCTTGGCGAGGCCCCACGAGTCGGCGAACCATGCCGCGGCGCCAATACAATTGGGGCCAGCCAACGCGATCCCGCGCAGGCGGCTGATACGCGCATTGCTCATGAGCCGTTTCTCCTTGGCGCCGGCGCGCGCGGGCGGCGATGGCCGAGCCACTCGGAAATCGTCTTCGCCGCGTGCACCACCTCGTCCTTGATCGTGGTTTCGAGTGCTTCGGCCGAAACCGTCGATTCGGGCGTCGAGATGTTGATCGCCGCCACGACCGCGCCCTCGGCGTCGAAGACCGGCGCCGCCACGCTGGCGATGCCGGCCTCGAAATTCGAGCGGCTCAGGATATAGCCGCGCGCGCGGTCGGCTTCGAGCGTGGCGATGAGCGCCTTCAAGGTCGTCGGCGTTGCCACGCTGAAGCGCGCGAGCGTGCGGCCCGCGAAGCGCCGCCGCACCTCGTCGGCCGGAAGCTGCGCCAGGATCGCGCGGCCCATGCTGGTCGCATGGGCGGGGAAGCGCGTGCCGACGCTGATGCGCGAGGTCAGCGCCTTCTTGTCGGCGTAGCGCGCGATGTAGACGATCTCGGTGCCGTCGAGGACCGCGAGATGCGCCGAGCAATCGGTGCGGTCGCGCAGCGCCTCCAAATGCGGGCGCGCGATCTCGGCCAGCTCCTGCGAGGCGAGATAGGTGAAGCCCAAGCTCAGCACGCGCGGGCCGAGGCGGTAGCTCTTGCGCTCGGGGTTGCGCACGAGGAAGCCGAGCTCGGCCAGCGTGTAGACGAGGCGATAGGCGGCCGAGCGCGTCATGCCGATGCCGCGCGCGAGCTCGACCAGCGACAGCTCCTCGCGCCCGGCGCCGAAGCATTCGAGGAGCGCGAGCCCGCGCGCCAGCGCCGGGACGAGGTAGCGCTCGTCGAGCTTGGGCAGTGCGCTGGCGGGCAGCTCGTTCATGCGGCCACCCTGGCGGCGGAAAGGAACGCGCCGACCAGCGCGTTGAAGCGCTCCGGCGCCTCGACGTAGGGAATATGGCCCATGCCCTCGATCAACTCGAAACGCGCGCCGATGGCAGCCGCGATCTTGCGGTTGCCTTCGGGCAGGGTCACCTGGTCTTCGGCGCCGCAGACGACGAGCGAGGGCGCGCGGCAGCCGGCCAGCTCGGCGAAAATGTCGCCGAGGGACAGCATGCGCGCCGCCTGGCCATAGCCCTTGGGCCGGATTTTGCTCATGACCTTGAGCGCCGCGTTGCGCGCGCCCGGCGCGGCCTTCGGGCCCAAGAGCTTGTCGACGCGCTTTTCGGCCATGCCCGCGGGACCGAGCTCGGCCACGTCGTCGAGACGCTGCATGAGCCTTTCGTTGCGGTCTTCCTCGGAGAGCTTGCCGTGTCCGGACGCCGCGTCGGAGAGCACCAGCGCGGCAAGGCGCGCCGGATAGCGCCGCGCGAAGGCCGAGGCCATGAGCGCGCCGAGCGAATTGCCGACCAGCGTCGCGCGCGCGACGCCGAGCGCGTCGAAGAGGCCCGCGAGCGCATCGGCATAGTCGGAAGCGGCGGGCGCCAGTGGATCGAGATCGCCCGAGCCGCCATAGCCCGGCGCATCCCATGCGATCGCGCGATGCGTCCTACCGAAATGCGCCAGCTGCGCCGCCCATCCCTCGGAGGACGAGCCGATGCCGTGCAGGAACACGATCGCGGCGCCCGCGCCCGATTCGCGATAGCCGATCTTGAGGCCGGCGGCGGTGGTGACCGTCTTCAGCGGAAAATTGCTCATGCGCTCTCTCAATGCAGCACGAAGCCGCCGTTCACGGGCAGCAGCTGGCCGGTGACGAAAGCGGCGCCGTCGGACAGCAGATAGAGGACGGCGCCGACGACGTCCTCGGGACGCTGCGCGCGCGGCATGGCGCGGCCCTTCACATAGAGCTCGTGGCGCTCCTTGGGCACGTATTGCGTGGCCTCGACTTCGGTCAATCCCGGCGCCACGGCATTGACGGCGATGCGGTCGGGGCCGAGCTCGCGCGCGAGCGAGCGCGTCATCGCGATCACGGCGCCCTTGCTGGCCACGTAGTGCAGCAGGTGCGGCGCGCCCCAGAGCGCGGTGTCGGACGCGATGTTGACCACGCGGGCGCCACTCGCCCCTTTCCTGAGCCACGGCGCGCAGGCCTTGGTCGCGAGCCAGGTTCCGCGCACGTTGACGCGCATCACCTTGTCCCAGGTGTCGAGATCGATCTCCTCGAAGGTCTTGCCGCCGATGCCGGTG
>DATBLL010000108.1:0-3151 GCA_036555425.1 Alphaproteobacteria bacterium
CGAGATCGCATGGATCAGCACCGCGGCGTTCGTCCTCGCGCTCACCGGCGTCGTCGACGACATTCATCCGCTCTCGGCGCTGCCGCGCCTGGTGATGCAGATCATGGCCGTCACGGTCGTCGTCACGGCGAGCGCAGACGCGCGCATCCTGCCGGACGTCGTGCCCCTGTGGCTGGAGCGCAGCCTCGTCGTCCTGGCCGGAGTCTGGTTCGTCAACCTCGTCAACTTCATGGATGGGATCGACTGGATCACCACCGCCGAGACGGTGCCGATCACGGCAGTCATCGCCCTGCTCGGCGCGGCGGGCGTGATGCCGTTCTGGATCGGGCTGATCGGCGCGGCTTTGTGCGGCGCCCTGCTCGGCTTCGCGCCATTCAACAGGCCAGTCGCCAAGCTCTTTCTCGGCGATGTCGGCTCCTTGCCAATCGGACTTCTGGTCGGCTGGATGCTGCTCGAACTCGCCGCGACAGGTGCGATCGCGGCAGTGATCCTGCTCCCTCTCTATTACCTCGCAGACGCAACCGTCACGCTGTTGCGCCGTCTCGCGCGCGGCGAGCGCATCTGGGAAGCGCACCGCGGCCATTTCTATCAGCAGGCCATCGATCGCAGCGGCTTCTCGGTGCTCGGCGTGGTGACGCATGTGTTCGTCTTGAATCTCGCCCTGGCGGCGCTCGCGGCCTGCACGATCGTGTGGCCGGCCTGGTCCGTCCAGCTCGCGGCATTGCTGCTCGGCGCCATCATGGTCGGCTTCGTGCTGTGGCGCTTCAGCGCGCCGGCCGTGCGGGTGCCGGCATGAGCGCTCCGCTCATCGCGCTGACGGGCGCGACCGGATTCATCGGGCGCCATCTGCTGCGCGAGTTGCCGAAGCGCGGCTACCGCATGCGCGTGCTGCTGCGTCGGCCGACGGTGCTGCCGCCCGAAGCGACCGGAGCCGTGGTCGGCGATCTTGCGGCGCCGCGCAACATGGCGAATGCACTCGCCGGCGTCGATGCGGTGATTCATTCCGCCGGGCTCGCGCACGCCATGTCCGGCCTGCCGGAAGACGACTACCGTGCGATCAATACGGATGCGACCATCGGCCTGGCCCGCGCGGCGGCGCGCGCCGGGGCCAAACGCTTTGTCTTCCTGTCGTCGATCCGCGCCCAATCGGGGCCTGTCGCGGACGCGGTGCTGACCGAAGATCTCTCGCCCGAGCCGACGGACATGTACGGTCGTTCGAAACTCGATGCGGAGCGCGGCCTTGCCGATACGACGATCGATTGGGTCGCGCTGCGGCCCGTGCTCGTCTACGGGCCCGGCGTGAAGGGCAACATGGCGGCGCTCATCAAGCTCGCGCAACTGCGGCTGCCGTTGCCGCTCGGCGGGCTCGGCGGCCGGCGCTCGCTGCTCTCGGTCGACAATCTCGTCGAAGCCATCGACGTCGTCCTGCGCGCGCCGGCGCCATTGAAGCGGCCGCTGATCGTCGCCGATCCGGAGCCGCTCACATTGCCGGAGATGATCGCCGCCTTGCGCACGGGCCTCGGACGCAAGCCAGGCCTTGTCCCGGTTCCTGGCTGGCTCCTCGGACAAGCCTTCCGTCTGCTCGGGCGTGGAGAGATGTACGATCGTCTGGCCGGCTCGCTCGTCGCCGATGCGGCCTCCCTCGAGGCGCTCGGCTGGCGTCCGCCGGTGCCGACGGTGGCCGGCCTCGCGGCGCTCGCGCATGACGCGGCGCAGGCAAGGCCTTCCCAATGAGGGGCGCATGCGCATCTTCCCTCATGGCGAAGGATGATCGCCGATCGCGCGCCACGGGGTGAGAACGAGCGCGCCGTCGCGTTCGGCGATCAGCGCGTCCATGCCAAAACTCTCGGCGAGGCGGCTCGCGGTCAGCACCGTCGGCGGCGTCCCGGCGGCCACGACACGGCCGCCGTCCAGCAAGATGATGCGATCGGCGAAGCGCGCCGCAAGCGCCAGGTCGTGCATGACCGTGACCACCGTCGCGCCAGCGCGCGCACGCGCCTTCAGGACATCGAGCACGCGCAGCTGATATCCCGGGTCGAACGCCGCGACCGGCTCGTCCGCGAGCATGACCGGCGCTTCGGTGGCGAGCACGCGGGCGAGCAGCGCGCGCGCCCGCTCGCCTCCGGAGAGCTCGCTCGCAAGGCGCGTCTCGAAACCTCGAAGCCCCACCGCCGCGAGGGCGGCCTCGACCGCGCGGCGGCCATGCTCCGGCAACGCGTCGCCGCGCTCGGCATGCGGCATGCGTCCGAGCGCCGCGACATTGAGAACGGGGATCGGCCAGGCGATGCCGCCATTCTGCGGCAGATAGGCGATCGTGCGGCTGCGCTCGCCGGCCGACAGCTCGCCCAGCCGCCTCGCGCCGACCTGGATCGTGCCGGCGGCGGGCGCGACGAGGCCGGCCAGCGCGCGCAACAGCGTCGTCTTGCCGGCGCCGTTCGGCCCGATCACCACGGTCAGGCATGCGGCCTCGGCCTCGACGTCGATGCCGGCCAGCACCGTGCGGCCGCCGAGGCGAACATGCAGATCTTGTGTTCGCAACGCGGTGGTCATGCGGGGGCCTCGACGAGCTCGGCCCTGCGCCGCGCGATCACCCACAGGAAGAACGGCACGCCGAGCAGCGCCGTGACGACGCCGATCTTCACCTCCGTGGCCGTGGGGATCAGGCGCACGGCGCAATCGGCTGCGAGCAGCAGCGCCGCGCCGGCGAGCGCCGACGGAACCAGCGTGCGGGCCGGATCATAGCTCACGAACGGGCGCACGAGATGCGGGCTCACGAGCCCGACGAAGCCGATGGCGCCGGCGACCGCCACCGACGCGCCGGCGGCGATGGCCGAGCCCAGCACGATGACGAAGCGCGCGCGCGCCACGTCGACGCCGAGGCTTGCCGCCGCGTCCTCGCCAAGCGTGAGCGCGCGCAGAGCAGAGCCGGTCGACAGAAGCAACGCCACGGCCGGCACGAGAAAGGGCGCGGCCAGCAGCAGATGCGCGCTCGAGCGGTCCTCGAGCGAACCGAGCAGCCAGAACACGATCTCGGTGACCGCGAACGGATTCGGCGACAGGCTGATCGCGAACGAGGTCGCTGCGCCAGCAAGGCTGCCGACCGCGAGCCCGGCCAGCACCAGCACGACGACGCCCGCCTGCCGGCCGGCGA
>DATBLL010000180.1:0-17772 GCA_036555425.1 Alphaproteobacteria bacterium
CCGCTCTTGAGTGCCTGGCCGGCCGGCTATTCGAAGCTGCAGCGCCACCAGCTGCCCAAGGCCTATCACCCGTTCAATCTCGAAATCTTCCGCCATCGCGGCTGGATGGAATGGGGCCCGGGCTTCATGGGGCAAAAGATCGCGCCGATTCTGCAGCCCCGCATCACCGGATTCGACATCGACGACCGTGACGGGTTCGAGATCGTCAAGGCGCTGATCGAATCGCGTCCGCGCGCCGAGATCGTGGCCACGCATCTTCGGTTCTGACACGCGCCGCTGGGATCGATACCATGCGGAAATGGCTGCAGCCGTTGCGGGGCGCCAAGGCGCGAGCGCCGCGCCGCTACTTCTTCGCGGTGCACAATCGCAATCACGTGCGGCTGTTCGCGGGCGCCGCCGGAATCCTCGCGGCAAAAGGGCACGAATGCACCTTCATCACCCTCGAGGACCTGCATTTCAAGGAAGGCGCGCCCGAGGCCCTGGCTCGGCGCAACCTCGCCGCCATTTCGCTGGCCGAAGTCGAGGCGCGCCTTTCGGCCGGCGACACGCTCGTGGTCGGCAATGACTGGACGCCCCGCGAACTCAGGAGCTTGCTCGAGGACCGGCGCGAGCGCGGGCTGTTCGCGGTCGGCTACGTTGACGGCTGCCGCTTCACCGATCCGGTGAAATACCGCCGTGTCGATCACGTGCTCGGCTGGGGGCCGTCAAGCACCGAGCTGTTTCCGGTTCCGGTCACGGTGGTGGGTCACCCCGAGATCGAGGCGGCGGCGCAGCGCATACCGCGATTTGCGGAGCCCGCCTTTGCCATCGTCAACGACAAATTCACTTATGGCTGGCGGCCGGGCCGCGAGGCATGGACGGACGCGGTTCTCGGCGCCTGCGAGGCCACCGGAATTCCGTATCGCGTAAGCCGCCATCCTTCGGACCCTGACGACCCGCTCGGCCTGCCCAACGAGCCCATGCGCGATCTCATCCGCGACGGCTCGGTGCTCATCACACGCCCGAGCACCACGATGTACGAGGCGATGGCGGCGGGAAAACCCATCGTCTTCTTCCCGACGCCGGACGAAGAACTCGGGGAATTCGCCCAACCGATGGGCGCTTACGATATCGTGCATTCGGCCGCCGAGCTGCCGCGCTTCATTCGCCAGGCGCTGGCCGAACGCGGCGGCTACCAGCAGCGCGCCCGCCCGTTTCTCGAGCGGCACGTCTCGATCGAGCCGGGCCGCCCCGCGCTCGAGCGCATCGCGCACGCGCTCGCAGCCCTCGCGAGGCGAGGGCAGGAGCGCGCGCGGCGCCTTTAGCGGTGGTGGCGGTACCGCTCGTAGTACGGCACGTGGTACGGGTATCGGTAGTGGCGGTAATAGGGACCGTAGGGGTAGGGGGCGTAGTATGGGCCGTAATAGGGATACGGGGCGTAGCCGTAGGGCACGTAGTAGGGCGGGTAGTAGTAAGGAACGTAATAGCCCGGTCCGAAAAGGTTGATGCCGATGCGGACCTGGGCTTCGGCCGGCGCGGCTGCCGAGGAGAGACCCGCGGCAAGGACGACGCCGGCGGCGAGGGCGCCCCGCCGGGCGATTTTGGCAAGTTTCATCGCTGCCTCCATTTGATGCGGCCGCGCGACACGCCAGCCGACGACCAAACAAGACATCAAGCCGCGCCGTGCCGCCTTGATGCACGTCAAAGGCCGCCGGCTCGCGGCGCCGCGGCTTGGCGCGCTCGTTCCCGCCGCGGCGCGCAGGTATTTCCGGACCGGCGGGCATCTCCGGTTTCCGCGCCGAGACTTGCATACCGCTCGCGTTCGCGGCTTTTGCATCGCGCGGGATAGTGTATAGTCGCGGCTCCGGCGAAGAGGAACGCCGCGGCCATTCGCCCGCCTCCGGAAGGGCGAGATGCGTCCGCAAGGAGGTTCGCATGTGGAAGAAGCCCTGCATCGTCGAGATTGCCGTCGGCCTCGAGATCAATTCCTACGCCTGCGCCGAACTGGACTGAGCCGGTTCCGCCGCCCTCGCGCATCGGGCGTGGCATCGGGTGCGCATACTCATTCTCGGCGCGGCGGCCGGCGGCGGCTTCCCGCAATGGAATTGTAACTGCCCGAATTGCCGCCGCGCCCGCGCCGGCGACCCTGCCGCATTGCCGCGAACGCAATCGTCGCTCGCCGTCACCGCCGACGGCGAGCGCTGGATTCTGCTCAACGCTTCGCCCGACCTGAGGCAGCAGATCGCCGCCAATCCGCCGCTGCACCCGAAAAAGGGCGGGCGCGACAGCCCGATCGCCGCGGTCGTGCTCACTGGCGCCGATATCGACCACGTGGCCGGGTTGCTCACGATGCGCGAAAGCCAGCCCTTCGCGCTCTATGCGGCGGAGCGCGTCCACGCTGCGCTGCGCGGCAATGTAGTGTTCAACGTGCTCGGCGATGTCGTCGCGCGCCGCCCGCTGGCGCTCGGCGCGGCGGCCGAGTTGCTCGATCGCGACGGCCAACCGCTCGGCCTCAGGCTTGCGACCTTCGATGTGCCGGGCAAGGTGGCGCTCTATCTCGAGGATCCCGCGGCGGGGCGGGGCTTCGGCACGCAACCGGGCGACACGATCGGGCTCGAGATCGCGTCCGCGTCCGGCGCGCGCGCCTACTACATTCCGGCCTGCGCGGAGATTCCGCCCGCGCTGGCGCGGCGCCTTAGCGGAGCCAAGCTCGTGCTGTTCGACGGAACGCTCTGGGACGACGGCGAGATGGTGGCGGCGGGGCTCGGCAGGAAATCCGGCCGGCGCATGGGCCATATGAGCATTTCGGGCCCGGCGGGCACGATCGCTGCCTTTGCGGGATTGGGCGTCGGGCGCAAAGTGTTCGTTCATATCAACAACACGAACCCGGTCCTGCTCGCCGATTCGCCGGAGCGCGCCGCCGCGGAAAAGGCGGGCTGGGAGATCGCGTTCGACGGGATGGAGATCGCGCTGTGAGCGTGCCGCTGTCGCCAGCCGAGCTCGAAGAGAGGCTGCGCCAGCTCGGCGCCGAGCGCTATCACGACCGCCACCCGTTCCATGCCCTGCTGCATGGCGGCAAGCTCGACCGCGGCCAGGTCCAGGCCTGGGCGCTCAACCGCTACTATTATCAGAGCCGGATTCCGCTGAAGGATGCCGGGCTGATCGCGCGCGCCGAAGACCCGGCGCTGCGCCGCGAATGGCGCCAGCGCCTCGTCGATCACGACGGCGACGCGCCCGGCACAGGCGGCATCGCGCGCTGGCTCGCGCTCACCGACGGGCTCGGCCTCGACCGTGACTATGTCGCCTCGGGCAAGGGCGTGCTGCCGGCGACGCGCTTCGCGGTCGATGCCTATGTCCGCTTCGTGCGCGAAAGGAGCTTGCTCGAGGCCGTCGCCTCGTCGCTGACCGAGCTGTTCTCGCCCAAGATCATCGCCGATCGCGTGGCCGGCATGCTCGCGAACTACGACTTCGTCGGCGAAAAGACGCTCGCCTATTTCAACGCTCGCCTGACCCAGGCCCCGCGCGACGCCGATTTCGCGCTCGACTACGTGAAGCGCGAGGCGCGCACGCCCGAGCAGCAGCAGGCAGTGATCGCGGCGCTCTCGTTCAAGTGCGACGTGCTGTGGGCGCAGCTCGACGCGCTTTATCACGCCTATGTGGCGCCGAAGCACGTGCCGCCCGACGCCTTCGTGCCCTCGGCATGAGCGGACCGGTGCGCATCGCCGCGTCGAGCGCGCCGCGCCTGCCGCGCGGCGTGAAGCTCGCCTTCGACGAGCAGAGGAAGCGCTGGACGCTGCTGGCGCCCGAGCGCGTGTTCGTGCCCGACGAGATCGCGGTCGAGATCTTGAAGCGCTGTGACGGTGTGGCGACGGTCGACGCCATCGCCGACGCGCTGGCGGCTAAATACAAAGCACCGCGCGAAGACGTGGCGCGCGACGTGACCGAGATGCTGCAGGACCTGGCCAACAAGGGCGTCGTGGCGCTATGACGGAGCGGCACCTCGAGCCGCCGCTGGCGCTGCTCGCGGAGCTGACGCATCGCTGCCCGCTGCAATGCCCCTATTGCTCGAACCCGCTCGCGCTCGAGCGGCCCGCCGGCGAGCTCGACACCGCCGCGTGGCAGAGTGTGCTCGACGAGGCGGCGGCGCTCGGCGTGCTGCAAGTCCACTTCTCGGGCGGCGAGCCGATGGCACGGCGCGACCTCGATGCGCTGATCGGGCACGCGGCCAAGCGCGGGCTCTACACCAACCTCATCACCTCGGCCGTGCTCATCGATCGCGAACGGGCCGAGGCGATGGCGGCCGCCGGCCTCGATCACGTGCAGATCAGCATCCAGGGCCACGCGCCCGAGGCCGCGGACCGCGTCGCCGGTTATCGCGGCGCGCAGGCGAAAAAGCGCGCGGCCGCGGCGCATGTGCGCGCGGCGGGTATGCCGCTCACCATCAACGCGGTGATGCACCGGCATAATCTCGGCGAACTCGACGCGGTCATCGCGATGGCGGTTGAACTCGGCGCCGGACGGCTCGAGATCGCCCATGTCCAATATTATGGCTGGGGCCTCAGGAACCGCGCCGCGCTGATGCCGACACGCGCCCAGCTTGAATGCGCGACCGCCATGGTCGCGGCGGCGCGCGAGCGGCTCAAGGGCGTGCTCACGATCGACTACGTCGTCCCCGACTACTATGCGCGGCGCCCCAAGGCCTGCATGGGCGGCTGGGGAAGGCGCTTCGTGAATATCTCGCCGGCCGGCCGCGTGCTGCCCTGCCACGCGGCCGAAACCATTCCCGGCATGGAATTCGAGTCCGTGGCCGCGCGGCCCCTGGCCGAAATTTGGCGCGACTCGCCGGCCTTCCGGCGCTTCCGCGGCACGGAGTGGATGCAAGAGCCCTGCCGTTCCTGCGAGCGGCGCGAGGTCGATTGGGGCGGCTGCCGCTGCCAGGCGCTTGCCCTCGCCGGCGACGCCGCGGCCACCGACCCGGCCTGCGCGCTGTCTCCGCATCACGCGGCGCTGGTGGCGGCCGCCGAGCGCGAAAGCGCGGCCCCGGCGCCGGATTTCGTCTATCGCCGCATGGCCGTCCCGGTCACTTGACCGGCCCCGTCGCCTGATCGCCCCTCGCGCGGCACCTCGGGCGTGCTAGGATCGTTGCAACAAGACCGGCGGCAGCGCCGGATGACCGGAGGAGGGACGTTCGAGATGTTGCGTTACATCGGCCGCGCGGGCGGCGCCTTCGCTCTTGCCTTGATCTCGCTCTCGATGCCGGCGCAGGCGCAGGACGTGCCGCCGGGCTATCCCGCCAACTATGCCGAGACGATCGCGGCGGCGAAGAAAGAGGGCAAGGTCGTCGTCTACGCCACGACCGACACCGCCTCGGCCGAGCCGCTGCTCAAGGATTTCAAGTCGCTCCATCCGTTCCTGACGGTCGAGTACAACGACATGAACTCGACCGAGGTCTACAACCGCTTCCTCGCCGAATCCGCGGCGGGCTCGGGCACCAGCGATCTGCTCTGGAGCTCGTCGATGGACCTCCAGATGAAGCTCGTCGCCGACGGGCGCGCGCTCGAATACGCCTCGCCGGAAGCGAAGAAGCTGCCGTCTTGGGCCAACGACCGGCATCTCGCCTACGGCACGACCCTCGAGCCGCTGGTCTTCATCTACAACAAGCGCCTGCTGCCGGCCGACGCGGTGCCGAAGTCACACGCCGATCTCCTCCGCCTCATCGGCGCCAAGCCCGATTTGTTCAAGGGCAAGCTCGCCATCTACGACGCCGAGAAGAGCGGCGTCGGCTTCATGCTGGTGATGCAGGATGTCCAGAACTGGCCGACGTTCTGGGACCTGATGGCGGCGTTCGGCAAGGCCGGCGCCAAATACTACACCAGCGCCGGCGCCATGAGCGAAAAGGTGATCTCGGGCGAGCACCTCGTCGCCATCAACATCTTCGGCTCCTACGCGCTCTTGAAGCAGAAGAAGTCGCCCGACCTCGGCATCGTCTACCCCGCGGACTACACGCTCGGCATGTCGCGCGTGGCGTTCATCCCGAAGACGGCCAAGAATCCCAGCGCCGCGAAGCTGTTCCTCGACTACATGCTGTCGAAGCGCGGCCAGACGATCATGGCCAACCAGTCGCTGCTGCACGCGGTGCGCCCCGATGTCGAAGGCACGGCCACGGCGGCGGCGCTGGCCAAGGAACTCGGCGACAAGCTGAAGCCGATTCCCGTCAGCACCAAGCTCACCGATTTTCTCGAGCCCAAGAAGCGGCTCGAAATGCTGAAGAAGTGGAAGTCGACGGCGCGCGGCAGCTGACCGCCTCTGCGAGGGCCGCGTGCGCGTACATGCGCTGCGCTGGGGCGGCGTCGCCGTCACGGCCGCGCTGGTCCTGGCGCCGGTCGGCCTCGTCGCCTATCAGAGCCTGCTGAGCGAGCCTTTCTTCAATCCGGGCGCGCATTTCGATCTCGGCGCGTTCGGCTACGTCCTCGGCGACAGCGATTTCTGGAAGGCGCTCGTCAACACCGCGCTGGTCGCGGCGGCGATGGCCGTCGTCGCGGTTCCGGTCGGCGCCATCCTCGCCTTCGTGATGGCGCGCACCGATCTGCCGGGGCGACGCTGGCTCGAGCCGCTGATGCTGGTACCGGTATTCCTGTCGCCGGTCGTCATCGCCTTCGGCTACGTGGTCGCGGTCGGCCCCGTCGGCTTCTTCTCGCTTTGGGCCAAGCAGCTCGCCGGCTTCGTTCCCTGGAACATCTATTCGCTGCCGGGACTGGCGCTCATCGCCGGCCTCACCCACGTGCCGCACGTCTATCTCTACGCCTCGGCCGCGCTGCGCAGCATCGATCCGCAGGTCGAGGAGGCGGCGCGCACGATGGGTGCTTCGGTCTGGCGCGTGGCCTTCGCCGTCAGCCTGCCGCTGATCCGCCCGGCGCTGGTGTTCAGCGGCGTCCTCGTCTTCTTCCTCGGCTTCGAGCTGTTCGGCCTGCCGCTGGTGCTCGGCGACCCCGCCGACATCACGGTGCTCACCACCTATCTCTACAAGCTGACCAACCTGCTCGGCACGCCCTCCTACCATCTGATGGCCGTGGTCGCGATCGCGATCGTGATCGTGACGCTGCCGCTGGTTCTGGTTCAGCGCCGTCTGCTTGGCACCGCGCAGCGTTTCGCGACGGTGCGCGGCAAGGGTGCCGCGCCGCGGCTCCTGCCGCTCGGGGGCTGGCGCTGGGCCGCGGCGGCGCTCGTCTTCGCGTGGCTCACGGTCACGATCTTCGTGCCGCTGAGCGGCGTGATCCTGCGCTCGCTCGTGACGAGCTGGGGCGAGGGCGTCGACATCCTGAGCGTGCTCACGCTCGACCATTTCCGCCGCCTGGTCGAGCAGCCGACGCTCGTGCGCGGCATCTTCAACACGATCCTCATCGCCAGCATCGGCGGCGCCGCCGCGGTCGCGGTCTATACGGCGATCGCGCTCATCGGCCATCGCTGGCCCGGGCGTGGCGCGGCCCTCGTCGACTATCTCGTGCTGATCCCGCGCGCGCTGCCCGGCCTCGTCGCCGGCCTCGCGTTTCTCTGGATCTTCCTTTTCTACAAGCCGCTGGCGCCGCTGCGCGAGACGCCGGCCAGCCTCTGGATCGCCTACACCGTCGTGTGGATGGCCTACGGCCTGCGCCTCGTCTCGGCGGTGCTGGTCCAGGTCTCGCCCGAGCTCGAGGAGGCGGCGCGCGTGGCCGGCGCGCGCGAGGGGCGGGCGCTGCGCGACGTGACGCTGCCGCTGGTGCGCTTCGGCCTGCTCGGCAGCTGGCTGCTGATCTTCATGATCTTCTGCCGCGAATACTCGACCGGCGTCTATCTGCTCGGCCCCGGCACCGAGACCATCGGCGCGCTCATCGTTTCGCTCTGGGGCACCGGCGCGCTCGACATCATCTCGGCCTTGTCGCTGGTGAGCGTCGTCATCATCGGTGCGGCGCTGGCGCTCGCCCTCAGGCTCGGGGTGCGCGCGCATGTCTGATCTCGTCATCGACCGGGTGAAGAAGCGCCTCGGCGCCAACCAGATCTTGAAAGGGGTGTCGCTGACCGTGGCCGGCGGCGAGATCGTCGCCCTGCTCGGCCAATCGGGCTCGGGCAAGACGACGCTGCTGCGTTGCGTCGCCGGCCTCGAAGTGCCCGAGGAGGGCCGCATTGCGCTCGGCGCGCGCGTGCTGCTCGACGCCGAACGCAATGTGGCGCTGCCGCCCGAAAGGCGCGGGCTCGCGCTCGTCTTCCAGTCCTACGCGCTCTGGCCGCACCGCACGATTTTCGACAACGTCGCCTACGGCCTGAAGCTGCGCCGGCTGGGCGCCGCCGAAACCGAGACGCGCGCGACGCAGATCATGACGCGCCTCGGCCTCGCCGAGCTCAGGGATCGCTTTCCGCACCAGCTTTCGGGCGGGCAGCAGCAGCGCGTGGCGCTGGCGCGCGCGCTCGTCTACGAGCCGCCGGTGCTGCTGCTCGACGAGCCGCTCTCCAATCTCGACGCCAAGCTGCGCGAGGACGCGCGCGCCTGGCTGCGCCAGATCATCAAGCAGGCCGGCATGAGCGCGCTCTACGTCACGCACGACCAGGCCGAGGCGATGGCCGTCTGCGACCGCATCATGCTGCTGCACCAGGGCGAGGCCGCGCAGACCGGGGCCCCCGAGACTCTCTACAACATGCCGGCCAGCGCCTTCGTCGCCGACTTCATGGGCAGCAACAACGCGTTGAAGGGCCGCGTCGTTTCGGCCGGCGGCGGCCGGGCCGAGGTCGAGGGCCATGGCTGGCGCCTCAAAGGAACGGCGATGACCGCGTCGCCGCAGGGCGAGGCGCTGATCCGGGTCGAGCGGACGCGGATTTCCGCGGCCGCGCGCGACAACGCGCTCCAAATGACGCTCGATTCGACGCTCTATCTCGGCGAGCGATGGGAGCTGCGATTCATCCGCGACGGCCTTGAAGTACGCGCTTGGAGCGCGACGCGGTTCGAGCCGGGGCGATATTGGGTGGAGTTCCCGCCGGGCGATCTCTGGGTATTCTGAGCGCCCCGGTTCGCCGCTTGATCCAGATCATCGCCCCGCCGGCGCGCGCCGGGCGATTTTGACATCGAGAACGCGGCGCCGCCGCGACCGACCGCCCCGGAACGATTCCGGCCGCCATCCGTGTCGCCGTCAGATGCGATCGGTAAGATCGGCCGACGGAGGCGAGACGAGACCGACCCAGATTGGAGAGCAACGATGGCCAGCGCAGCGAAAACGGACAGCAAGGGCAAGCCGGTGACGTCGGCGGCGGAGATTCGCCGCGTGGCCGGGCCCCTCAACGACCACGCGGTCGCCGAAATCATCCGCATCGGCCCGTCGCTCGAGGAGCTGGAGATCGCGGTGCGCTACGCCGGCGGCGAAGGCGACCTCCTCGACCGCATGGGCCACCCCCTGGATGGCCGCGTGGCGCAGCTCTACGACATTCTGAGCGCCGAAGAGGCGGACGAGGAAGAGCGCGCGACACGCTGACGCCATGTTCGCGGCGTAGGGGCGCGCTGCGCGCGCCCGCTTTCCGCACGCCTCCCCATCCACGGCCCTTGCAACGGTACCCCGCCTTCGGGCGCACGGCGTCGGAAGGGCGCGCGCAACGCGCCCCTACGCGTCCGCGAAGGCCGTCACTGACTCAATGCGACATCAACACCGGCACGGTCATGTGCTTCAGCATGCTGTGCGTGGCGCCGCCGAGGATGAGCTCGCGCAGGCGCGAGCGCCCGTAGGCGCCCATCACGACCATGTCGGCCGAGATCTCGGCCGCGGTCGAGAGCAGCACGTCGCCCACCTCCATGTCCTGCGAGCGGACGACGCGGATCTTGGCGTCGACGCCGTGGCGCGCATACCAGCCCTTCATGTCGGGCTCGCTCGAAACCGTGGCGTTCTTGGGATTGACCATCAGCACCGTGACGTCGGCGCCGGCATGGAATAGCGCCAGCGCATCGGTGGCCGCGCGGCGCGATTCGCGCGTGCCGGCGCGGGCGACGAGCACGCGCTTGCCCACATCGGCGAACTCGCCCGCATAGGGTACGATCAGCACCGGGCGGCCGAGGCCCATCACCAGCTCGGCCGGCAGGTCGTAGTCGGTGACCGCGTCGGTCTCCTCGGGCGGCGGCTGGCCGATGATCGCGAGGTCGGCGAAGCGCGCGCGCCCGATCATGACATCGATCGCGGGGCCGTCGGCCGCGGTCCAGATCGGCTTGATCGCGCTGCTTTGGATCGCCGCGTCGAGCGCCTTCTTCGCGTTCTCGGCGCGCTGCTGGTAGATGGATTGCTGCGCCTCGACGATCTGGGGCGTCAGGATTCCGTCGACCGAAGCCGGAATGAAGGGCGGAATCCTGGCGAACACCGCCTCGAGCTCGGCGCCGAAGCGGCCGGCCAGGGCCAGGGCCAGGCGCAACACCGCCCCATCGCGCGATCCGCCATCCACGTGCACCGCGATGCGCTTGATTGCAGCCATGGCGTCCTCCCGGATCGCATCCTTGTCGGCCGGATGCTTGGCCGCATCATGCGGCCGGTCGAACGAATGCTCAAGGGCGCAGGAGGGCCGCGCCAAAACAGCCCCGCGGATAAGCCGCGGCGCGGCGATGAGGTCCGAAACGCGCAAGGGCGCCCGGTGGTTCCCGGGCGCCCCCACTGCTTAGTTTGCCGAAAATGCGCTCGGCGTCAGCTCTTGATCGGGATTTCCCGATGCTTGGCGGGCGAGGGCGTCGTCTTGGGCAGCGTCACCTTCAAGACACCCTTGTCGTACTTGGCCGCGATCTTGTCGACGTCGACGTTATCGGGAAGCGTGAAGGCGCGCTTGAACGAGCCGTAGCTGCGCTCGCTCATGACGTAGTCCTTCTTCTTCTCCTCGCGCTCGGACTTCTTCTCGCCCGCGATGCACAGCACGTCGTCCTCGATCGAGATCTTGACGTCCTTCTCGTCGACGCCGGGCAGCTCGGCCGTCACTTCGTAGGCCGTGTCGGTCTCGGCCGTGTCGACGCGCGGCGCGAAGTCGAAATTGCCGAGGTCGAGGCGCGGCGCGTCGCGCCAGGGCGCCGGCCAGCCACGCATCATGCTGTCGAACATGCGGTCGAACTGGTCGCGCAGGCTGAACAGCGAGGAAAACCCGCCGTTGCCGCTGCGGGTCACGGCGGTCGATTCTTTCTTCTCGGCCATGGTGGGATTACCTCCTGGATTGGGGGACGCGGATGTCGCACAGTGGCAATAGTCGCGGCCGCGGGCCTTGACGCAGGTCAAGGGCCGGGCCCTGCGCGCCTATCTAGAAGGCGAGCCGGGGATGGCAAGACCCGTCCCGCGCACTATGTTTCGGACATGCAACGCAGGGCGGGCGAATCATGGCCAAGCTGACGCCGATGGAGCCCAAGACCAAGTTCAACGTCTGGTACCTCGTTCTGGCGGTGCTGGGCGTGCTGGTCCTGCAATATTTCTACGTCCAGAGCCAGGAGGTGGAGCCGATCCCCTACAGCACCTTCGAGCGCTACTTGAACGACGGGAAGATCAAGAGCATCGCGATCACCGACCGGCACATCACCGGCGAATTCAAGGCGCCGCAGGATGGCAAGTCGCGTTTCGTGACGACGCGCGTCGATCCCGATTTCGCCGCCAAGCTCGACCAGAAGGGCGTCGAGTTTCGCGGCGTCGTCGAAAGCACGCTGTTCCGCGACATCCTCTCCTGGGTGCTGCCGATTGTGCTCTTCTTCGGCGTGTGGTGGTTCCTCATCCGCCGCATGGCCGGCCAGCAGGGCGTCGGCGGCTTCATGTCCATCGGCAAGAGCCGCGCGAAGATCTATGTCGAGACCGACACCAAGGTGACCTTCGCCGACGTCGCCGGCGTCGACGAGGCCAAGGAGGAGCTGCGCGAAGTCGTCGAGTTCCTGAAGAAGCCCGAAGACTACAGCCGTCTCGGCGCCCGCATTCCGAAAGGCATTCTCTTGGTGGGCCCGCCGGGGACGGGCAAGACCCTCCTCGCGCGGGCCGTGGCCGGCGAGGCGGGGGTCAAATTCTACTCCATCAGCGGCTCCGAATTCGTCGAGATGTTCGTCGGCGTGGGTGCCGCGCGCGTGCGCGACCTCTTCGAGACGGCGCGCAAGGACGCGCCCGCCATCATCTTCATCGACGAGCTCGACGCGTTGGGGCGCGCGCGCGGCATGTCGGGCATCATCGGCGGCCACGACGAGCGCGAGCAGACGCTCAATCAGCTCCTGGCCGAGCTCGACGGCTTCGATCCCTCGACCGGCGTCGTGCTGCTGGCCGCCACCAACAGGCCCGAGATCCTCGATCCCGCGCTGCTCCGCGCCGGCCGCTTCGACCGCCAGGTGCTCGTCGACCGGCCCGACAAGAAGGGGCGGGTGCAGATCCTCGAAGTGCATGTCCGCAAGATCAAGCTTGCGCCGACCGTCGACCTCCAGAATGTGGCGGCGCTCACCACCGGTTTCACCGGCGCCGATCTCGCCAATCTCGTCAACGAGGCTGCGCTGATGGCGACGCGCCGCCGCGCCGAACAGGTGACGATGGAGGATTTCACGGCCGGCATCGAGCGCATCGTCGCGGGCCTCGAAAAGAAGAGCCGCGTGATGAGCCCGCACGAGCGCGAGGTTCTGGCCTATCACGAGATGGGCCACGCGCTGACCGCCCTCTCGCTCCCCGGCACGGACGTGGTGCACAAGGTTTCGATCATCCCGCGCGGCATCGGTGCGCTCGGCTACACGATCCAGCGCCCGACCGAAGACCGCTACATCATGACTCGCACCGAGCTCGAGAACCGCATCGCGGTGCTGCTCGGCGGACGCGCCGCGGAGAAGCTCGTCTTCGAACATCTCTCGACCGGCGCGGCCGACGATCTCGCCAAGGTGACCGACATCGCGCGCAGCATGGTGATGCGTTTCGGCATGGACGAGCGCCTCGGCCATGTCAGCTACGATACCGGCGGCCCCGGCTTCCTCGGCCAGCCGGCCGGGCAGTCCTATTTCGACCGCCGCTACAGCGAGTCCACCGCGATGCACATCGACGAGGCGGTGAAGCGCATCGTCGATGAGACGTTTCTGCGCGTCCTCGCCATCCTCGGCGACAACCGCGCCATCCTCGAAACCGGCGCGCGCACGCTGCTGCAGAAGGAGACGCTGTCCGAGGCCGATCTCCGCGTGCTCACCAAGGATCTGAAGCACGCGGCGCCGCCCCGGCCTGCGCGCGCGGCGGCGGAATAGCCCCTTCTCCCACGGGGAGAAGGGGCAGGGGTTGAGGGGCGACGGCTGCTCGCTCGAATGTCCTGTTCGTCGCAGCCATGATGCATGCGTTGAAACAGCTATCTGCGAGCATCCGTCGCCCCCTCACCCCTTGCCCCTCGCCCCAGGGCGAGGGGAAGTTTAGGCTTCGCCCATGAACAAACGCATCGAAGCGCCGCCGGGCGCCGAGCCGATCAGCGTCGCGTGGCCAGACGAGGTCTATCGCGCGCCCAAGGCCGCGCATGTCGCGCATATGGCTTACGTGCCCGATGCCGGACATGCGCGTCTCATTCAGCGCTTCCACGCCGACCGGGCCGCGACGGTGAACGTGCTGACCACGGAGGAGGAGGGTATCGCGATCGCGGCCGGCGCCTGGCTGGGAGGGCAGCGGAGCGTGCTGCTGATGCAGTCGAGCGGCGTCGGCAACTGCATCAACATGCTTTCGCTGGCGACGGTCGGACGCTTTCCGCTGCTGATGCTGGTGACGATGCGCGGCGAGTGGGCCGAGTTCAACCCGTGGCAGGTGCCGATGGGGACGGGCGCCGCCGCCGCGCTGGCCGCCGTCGGCGTGCGCAGCTTGCGCGCCGAGACGCCCGAAGAGCTCGTCGAGACGGTGGCCGCGGCCGCGGCGCTGGCCTATGAAGCGGACCAGCAGATCGCCGTGCTGATCGCACAGCGCCTCATCGGCGCCAAGAAATGGTGAGCGCCATGACCGAGGCGCAACAACTCGATCGCCGCGCCGCCGTGACGGCGCTGCTCAAGGACCGCGGCGATCTCCTGGTCGTCGCCGGCTTGGGCTCGCCGGCCTACGATCTCCACGCCGCCGGCGACAACGACGCGAATTTCTATCTCTGGGGCGCCATGGGCAGCGCGGCCCTGATCGGCCTCGGCCTCGCGCAGGCGCAGCCCCAGCGCAAGGTGCTGGCGCTGACCGGCGACGGCGAGCAGCTGATGGGCTTGGGCGGCCTCGCCACGATCGCCGTCGCCCAGCCCAAGAATCTCGTCATCGCCGTGATCGACAACGGCCATTTCGGCGAAACCGGCATGCAGCCGAGCCACACTGGCCGCGGCATCGATCTCGCCGCCGTGGCGAAAACCTTGGGCTTCGCCGACACGCGCACCGTGCACGACCTGGGCGGCCTCGCAGCGCTGCGTGCCGCGCTGCACGCGCCGGCGGCGGGACCGCGCCTCTTCGTGATGAAGGTCGCGGCCGAAATCCCGCCGCGCTCGCTGCCGCCGCGCGACGCGGTCCTTCTCAAGAACCGCTTCCGCGCGCGCCTCGGCCTCGCGGTCAATTGACGATGGCGGTCAAGAAGAAACATCGCGCGCCGCCGGTCGCGCATCCGGTCAGCGCCTACCGGCGCGAGGGCGAGGTGATCCTGATCGAGCTCAGCCTCAATCAGATCAACCAGCTCTACAATTCCTTCGATCCCTCGCCGTTCCACGAGAAGGAGCTCGACTCCGACGCCGATATCTACATCTTCTCGGCGGTGCGCGAGATCGGCGCCGACAAGCCGATCAAGCTCGTCATCGACCTGCCGCCGCACGAGCTGAAGGCGCCCGGCGCGGCCGATATCGAGCGCGCCATCCGCAACCACTTCGCCTACCGCCTGCAGACCGCGCGGCGCGACCTCCGCCACGAGCTGCAGCGCGGACGGATGACGCTGTTCATCGGCCTCGGCTTCCTCGTCCTCTGCATGGCGGCGCGCGAGGCCGCGCTGTCCTACACGCAGAGCGCGGTGCTGCGCATCCTCGGCGAAGGCCTGCTGATCCTCGGCTGGGTCGCGATGTGGGGCCCGCTCGAAGTCTTTCTCTACGGCTGGTGGCCGATCCTCGGCCGCTGCCGCATCCTGGAGCGCCTCGCCGTGGTCGACGTCGATCTCGTGGCGCGGCCCGGCGAGCGGCCGGCGGCGGCGGGGCTTGGAGCCGCGGCGGCCAAGGGCTAGAACCGCGCCCTAACCAGGGCGCCTCCACGATGTCCGTCATAGAATCCACGCGCGACGGCCCGCTCGCCGTCGTCACCCTCAACAAGCCGGAGAAGCGCAACGCGCTGGCGATGCCGGATTGGCAGGCGCTCGGCGCCACGATCCGCGGCTTCGCCGGCGAAGACGGCGTGCGCGCGGTGATCCTGACCGGCGCGGGCGGGCATTTTTGCGCCGGCGCCGACATCGGCGAGTTCGACAGCGCGCGCCAGGACGCGCGCTCGGGCGACGCCTACACCCGCGCCGTCGATGCCGCGGCGGAGGCGATCCTCGAACTGACAAAGCCGGTCATCGGCGCCATCGAGGGCAGCTGCTTCGGCGGCGGCTGCGGCCTCGCAATGGATTGCGACATCCGCATCGCGGCCAAGAGCGCGCGTTTCGCCATTCCGGCGGCGAAGCTCAACATCGTCTACAATCTGCGCGACACGCGGAATCTGCTGGCGCTGGCCGGCCTCGGGCGCGCCAAGCGCATCCTCTTCTCCGCCGAGCCGGTCGATGCCGAAACAGCGCTGTGCATCGGCCTCGTCGACGAGCTGGTCGAAGGGGCGGCGCTCGACGCCGCGCGGCGGCTCGCGCTCAAGATCGCGGAAAACGCGCCGATGTCGGTCGCCGGGGCCAAGACGCTGCTGAACGCACTCGTCGCCGGGCGCCCGGCGCAGGCCCTGAGCGAGCAGCTCTCGCACCGCGCACTCGAAAGCGACGACTACAAGGAAGGCCGCCGCGCGTTCAAGGAGAAGCGGAAGCCGCGCTTCACCGGCCGCTGAGTCCGGTCCCGCTGATGCGCGTCGGCGTCATCATGCTGGAGACGCGTTTTCCGCGCCCGCCTGGCGATATCGGCAATCGCGAAACCTTCGGCGGCCAAGCTCTCTACGACATCGTCCCCGGCGCCGCGGCCGAGCGCGTGGTGCGCGCGGGCTCGCCCGATCCCGCGCTGCTGGCGCCGTTCCGGGCGGCGCGCGACCGCCTCGTCCGCGCCGGCGCCGGGCTCGTGACGACCTCCTGCGGCTTCCTCGTCCGCTTCCAGGCCGCGCTGGCCGAGGGCTGCCCGGTTCCCGTCGTGACCTCGAGCCTTCTGGCCCTGCCGGCGCTGGCCCGGCGCTACGGCCGTGTCGGCGTCATCACCATCCATGCCGGCAGGCTCACGCCCGATTACATCGCGGCCGCCGGTGGCGCGCCCGATACGCCCATCGAAGGCACCGAAGCGGGCCGCGAGATCACCCGCAAGCTGCTCGGCGACGCGCCCGATCTCGATCTCGCCGCGGCCGAGCGCGACGTGGTCGAGGCCGGCGCGCGGCTGGCGGCGCGCGTGCCCGGCCTCGGCGCCGTCCTGCTCGAATGCACCAACATGCCGCCCTACCGGCAGGCGCTCGAAGCGAAGCTGGGCCTGCCGGTGCATGACATTCTCACCGTTCTCGCCGAGCATGCGCCGGGGCTGGTGGCCTGGCCGCTCTCGCCGCGGCATTCCGGCCCGCCCGCCTCCTAGACGGGGCAGGGGCGCCGATGCATAGTCCGCGCGCTTTCGGCGGCCCCTCGAACGGCGAACCAGCGATGACGCTCGGCACTCGGCTTTATACTTATTTCAACGGCGAACTCATCGGCACCGATGCCGAGGGCAACCGTTACTACCAGGAACGCCGCGAACCCAAGGACCGCAAGCGGAGCCGCTGGGTGATCTACAAGGGAGCCGCCGAGGCCTCGCGCGTGCCGCCCGAATGGCATGCCTGGCTGCACCGCACGGTGGACAAGCCGCCGGTCGAGACAAAGCGGCCGGCGAAGCCGTGGCAGAAGGTGCATCTGCCCAACCGGACCGGCACGCCCGAGGCCTATCACCCGCCGGGCAGCGAATACGAGGGCGGCAAGCGCGCCCGCGCCACCGGCGATTACGAGCCGTGGCGCCCGTCTTGAATCGCGCAGGCTGAGGCGGCGCCTTCATGCGCAAGCTTTCGCGTCAGGATTTCGAGACCGCGACCGGCGCCGTCGCCATGCTCGGCGCCGCGCTGGCGCTGTGGCTGGCCTCCGCGGGGGGCAGGGCGGCGGCGGCCGGCGACAGCTACCTCCTGACGGCGCGCTTCGATCAGGTCGACGGCCTCGCCGTCGGCAATCCCGTCTTCCTCGCCGGCATCCAGGTGGGCTCCGTGCGCAAGATCGAGCTGGCGCCGGGAACGCTGAAGCCGCTGATCACGATGACCATCCGCCGCGGCCTCGCCATTCCGACCGACAGCGCGGCGCTGGTGATGAGCGACGGCGTGCTCGGCGGCAAGTTCGTGCGCATCGAGGCCGGCTCCGAGACCGAGGCGCTGAAGCCGGGCGAGCGCTTCCAGACGGTGCAGGATTCGATCATCGTCGAGCAGATCCTGCAGAAGATCGTGCAGGGCGCCGAAGCGCGCCGCCGCGGCGACGAGAAGAAGGACGAGCCGCCGAAGCCCGAGGCGCCCGAGAAGAAGCCCGACGCGCCCGGCAAGACGCCGGACGAGCAAAAGCAGTAGGCCGCTCATGAACCGCCGTTTCGCCGAAACCGCCGTCGGTGCCGTGGTCATCGGGCTGGCGATCTGGTTCCTCTTCTTT
>DATBLL010000217.1:0-11357 GCA_036555425.1 Alphaproteobacteria bacterium
GGCATCCTGGTGCTGCCGAAGATCACGCTGGTGCTGATGTTCCTGGTGATGGCGATCGTCCTCGTCGTCAGGCCCTGGGGCCTGCTCGGGCGCCAGAGCATCCTGACCGGCGCGCATGGCGGCGTCGCCGAGGCGCCACTCCGCCCGGCAACGCTGTCGCTGAAGCTGCTCTACGCAGCGCTCGGCGTCGCGATGCTGCTGCTGCCGCTCGCCGGCGAGAGCATGGCGCTGCTCGCCGTCGACATGCTGATCCTCGTGCTGTTCGCGGCGAGTCTGCACTTCATCGCCGGCCCGGGCGGCCTGCACTCATTCGGACACGCCGCCTATTTCGGCCTCGGCGCCTATGCCGCGGCGCTGCTGCTCAAGTACTACAAGGTGCCGATGGAGATCGGGCTCCTGAGCGCGCCCGCGCTCGCGGCGGCCGGCGCCCTCCTCATCGGCTGGCTCGCGGCGCGGCTCTCCGGCGTCTACTTCGCGATGCTGACCTTGGCCGGCGCCCAGATCATCTGGTCCTACGCGTTCCAGTCCGATTTCACCGACGGCGAAAACGGCATTTTGGGCCTGCGCCGCAGCGCCTGGGTCGACAGCCGCACGGCCTATTACTACCTCGTGCTCGCGCTCACCGGCGGCGGCGTGCTGCTGCTGCGCCGCTTCCTGTTCGCGCCGTTCGGCGCGATCATGCGCGCGTCGCGCGATTCGCCGCGCCGAGCCGACGCGATCGGCATCGACGTGCGCACGCATCAATGGCTCGCCTTCACGCTGGCGGGCGCCTTCGCCGGCATGGCCGGCGGGCTCTACGCCTATTCCAAGGGCAGCGTCTTCCCCGACCTGCTCGACATCCCGCATTCCTTCGATGGCCTCTACATGGTGATGCTGGGCGGGGCGCAGACGCTCTCCGGCCCCGTCGTCGGCGCCGCCGCGTTCGAGTGGCTGCGCGACATCGTCAAGAATCCCGGCTTCTGGGGCCTGTTCGGCGCGCCCCGGCTTGCCGACTACTGGCAGGGCATGCTCGGGCTCCTCATTGTCGTGATCGTCATCGCGTTCCCGCAAGGCATCGCCGGATTCCTCCGTGACCGCGTCGGCACCGCGCTGGGCTTCGTCCGGCGCGAGGAGCTGGTGGGGGGCCGTGCATGAATGTGCTGGCGGCGACGGGCCTCGCCAAGGCGTTCGGCGGCGTGCAGGCGGTGGGCGGGATCTCGTTCGCGCTCGCGGCCGGCGAGCTGCTCGCCCTCATCGGCCCCAACGGCGCCGGGAAATCGACCTGCTTCAACCTCTTGAACGGGCAGCTCACGCCCGATTCCGGCGAGGTGCTGTTCGACGGCCGCGACATCACCGGCTGGAAGCCGCGCCGCATCTGGCGCCTCGGCGTCGGGCGCACCTTCCAGATCACCGCCACCTTCGCCTCGATGACGGTGCGCGAAAACGTGCAATTGGCGCTGATCAGCCATCGCCGCCGCAGCCGCGCGCTGTTCCCGCGGGCGGGCCGCCTCTATGTCGAGGAGGCGATGGCGCTCCTGGAGCGCGTCGGCATGGCCGATCAATACGACCGCGCCTGCAGCGTGCTCGCCTATGGCGATCTGAAGCGCGTCGAGCTGGCCGTGGCGCTTGCCAACACGCCGAAGCTCTTGCTCATGGACGAGCCCACCGCCGGCATGGCGCCCAAGGAGCGCATAGAGCTGATGCGGCTCACCGCCGAGATCGTGCGCCGCGAGGGCATCAGCGTGCTGTTCACCGAGCACGACATGGACGTCGTCTTCGCGCACGCCGACCGCATCATGGTGATGAACCGCGGCCTCCTCATCGCCGAGGGCAAGCCCGCCGAGGTCCGCGCCAACAAGACGGTGCAGGACATCTATCTCGGCACCATGCACGGGCTCGCCGCCTGATGCCGCCGCTCGCGCAGAGCGCGAGCTTGCGGCGAAGCGCGCAAAGGCGTTTGCGAGCGGTGCGGACATGAGCACGCCGATGCTCGCGATCTCGGGCCTCAACGCGTTCTACGGGCGCGCGCACATCCTGTTCGACGTGGCGCTCGAGGTGCGCGCCGGCGAAGTGGTGGTGCTTCTCGGCCGCAACGGCGCCGGCAAGTCGACGACGCTGAAATCCATCATCGGCCTCGTGCGCCCCTCGGCGGGCACGATCCGCTTCGAGGGCGCCGACATCGCCGGCGAAGAGCCGTTCCGCATCGCGCGCCGCGGCCTGGGCTACGTGCCCGAGGAGCGGCGCATCTTCACCGATCTCTCGGTGACGGAAAATCTCGAGGTCGGCCGCCAGGCCGCGCGCGATGGTGCTCCGCCCTGGACCGCCGAGCGCCTCTTCGCCCTCTTCCCCAATCTCGGCGAGATGCGCGAGCGGCCCGGCGGGCGCATGAGCGGCGGCGAGCAGCAGATGCTGACGATCGCGCGCACGCTGATGGGCAATCCGCGCCTCGTGCTCCTCGACGAGCCCTCGGAGGGGCTCGCGCCCGTCATCGTCCAGCAGCTCGCGCGCACGATTGGCGAGATCAAGGCGCAGGGCATCTCGGTGCTGCTGTGCGAGCAGAATCTCCACTTTGCCGCCCACGTCGCCGACCGCGCCTACATCATCGAGAAGGGCGCCATCCGGTACGAGGGCACGATGACGGCGCTGATGGCCGACGAGGCGGTACGGAAGGCGTATTTGACCGTCTAGCCTGCCCCTGAGTGGCCACTCCCCGCCATTCGGCCCCGGAGGCGATCGCGCAAGAACTGCGCCGCCGAAGCGCGGCAATCCTCCTTCCCCATCCCGCCACTGTCATCGGCGATCATTGTTTGGTTAACGAGCCGGGGCCGGCAGGCGGCGGATTTTCAATGTATTAAGCATCGAAATTTACAAGACTTGAAAATGGAGGCTTAAGCGATTCCTACGCATGCTTTCCCCGCCACCACGCGTGGGCGGCCGAGAGCCGCGGACTCGAACCAAGTCGGGGGAGCCTTCGATATGTCGTTCTCGCAGGTAGAAGTACTTGCGAAGGGTGCGGAGCCGGAGCGGCAGATCTCACGCAAAGATCTGTTCGCCCGCGCCCTACGCGTGGAGCGGGCCCGCAAGATTGACCCGCGGTTGCGCCAATTGTTGCGCGCCAACGTCGTGCGCGGCCTCTTCCTTCATGCCCCCGGCGTGCTCCTGCTCGACGCGCTGGTTTCGATCGCGGCGGCGTTCGTGTTCTGGCGCGAGGGTCGCGGGTCGATCGTCGCCGCTTGGCTGGCGCTGATTCTGGCGGCGACGGTCCTGCGCTGGCTGTACGTCGTGCGCTATTTCAGCGCCGAGCCGCCGGCCGCTGAGGCGCGCCGATGGGCGCAGATCTTCACCTTCAGCGCCTTCGTCAGCGGGGTGCTTTGGGGTATCGGCAGCATCGCCTTCTATTCGCCCGGAAACGGCGTACTGCTGATCGTCCAGGTGTTCCTCGTCACCGGCCTCTGCGCCGGCGCCCTTGCGGGTTACGCGGCGCACATGCCGAGCTTCTATGCTTTCCTTCCCCCCGTGGTGATCCCCTTCGGCGCCTGTTTGGCGCTCGACGGCGTTCCGGCGCATCTGTTCACGGCGACGCTGCTGGCGGTTTGGGTGTCCGTCATCGTGTTCCTCGCCCATCTCCTCAACGAGCACATCACCGATCGCCTGCTCCTCCTCGACCGCGCGATGCTGGCCGACGCGATGGAGCGCTCGCGCAACGCCGCCGAGGCGGCCAACCGGGCCAAGTCGCACCTTCTCGCCAATGTGAGCCACGAGTTGCGCACGCCGCTCAATGCGATCATCGGCTTTTCGGACATCATGAGCGCGGAAATGTTCGGGCCGCACGGCGTCTCGCGCTATCGCGACTATTCCCGGGATATCAATGCGAGCGGCTCGCATCTGCTCAACGTCATCAACGACATTCTCGACGCCGCCAAGCTCGAGGCGGGCCGCATTCGCCTCAACGAAAGCACCAGCAGCGTGACGGATCTCGTCGAGCACGCCGAGCGCATGCTGCGATTCGGCGCGAGCAAAGGCAGCGTGAAAGTATCGACCTTCGTGCCGCGCGACATCCCGCAGGTCCGCGTCGACCTGCTTCGCTTCCGTCAAGTGCTGATCAATCTGCTCTCGAATGCCGTGAAGTTCACGCCCGCCGGAGGCCACGTGTCGGTGATGGCGACCATCGAGGCCGACGGCGATCTGTTGATCCACGTGAAGGACGACGGCATCGGAATGCGGAGCGGCGATGTGGCCAAGGCCTTCCTGCCCTTTGTGCAATTGGATCAACCGTCGCCGCGCGGCGACACGGGAACGGGGCTCGGCCTGGCGCTCGCCAAGTCCTGGGTCGAAGCGCATGGCGGCAAACTCACGCTCGCGAGCGAATTGGGCATCGGGACCACGGCGACGATCCGCCTGCCGAGAGAGCGCCTGGTTTGGCCGATGCCCGCTCCAAGCGAAGGAATGCGCGCGGCCGCCTAGTGCCGAAAGGAATTGGTGACGTCGAGAACTGATCGAACAAGGGAATAACGACGGGAACTGAACTACATCAGGATTTGGGATGTGCAGCTATGGGACACGTTCCGGGGAAATCCTCACCGGCGGAAACGCTTGATCGGGAAAACGGCATTAATCCTGCCGCAGTCGAAGAACCGGCCGCGGTACAGCGATCGGCCGAGAATGGGCAAGCCGCCGAGGATGAGCGGCCCGACGCCGCCGCCCCTGATGATCGCAACATCGGCGCCTTGGCATTCGCCCGAACCGAACGCCGGTGCACGGAATTATCAGGCAAGATGCGGCACATATCGTTTGATCTGGCGTTCGCGCCCGACCTCCGACTGCTCTCGATAGCGGATCTTCTACGCGCCGTCTTGGATCTCGCGCCGGCCAAGCGCCGCTGACGCCCTGAGGTGCCAGAGCCATTGCACGCCCCCGCGCGGGTGTTGACGGCATCGACCCCGCTCGGTCCGTTCGATCCAAGTCTAGCGTTTCGCGGCCTTGCGCCGGGTCGCGCCCGCCATCGGCGCGAAAAGCTTGATTCGGCGCAAGCGCAAGCCGGACGCCTTGGCAATGCGCTTGTTCTTGAGGACAGGGGCGGCTCTCGGATTGTCGCGAAGCGAGGCGGAACCCGGCAGCGCGAGACGATGCCAACGCTGGCCTTTTGATGCGCGAGGGCCTCGGGCCCGGATTGCCACCTTGCACAAGGGCCGTGACGCACTGCCGGCGAAAGCGACGGCGCTCTTTCGCGTCTGGCAGTAGACGCCCCGCTTTCTCTTGCGGACCGGGAGCACCGACGCGCTGCGCATCGCTGCCGAGGCAGGTGCTGGCGGCTCCGGCGGCGGCTCGACCAGCAGCCCGTCAAGCGCGAGGGCCGCGATGGGGACCTCGCCGGCGATTGCCTCGGGTTGGCGTCGCATACGGAGCGGGATCGGGCAAAGCGAAGTTTCGGGGCGTTCGTCGCGCGGGCGAACCATGAGATCGGCGCTTTGCGCGACCAGCGACCACAGGATCGCCGCCGCGACATCGCCGGTATCATAAGAATGCTTGCCGAAATGCCGTGCCGCATTTCCTGCATTGTCGCCGGCCAAGACGCGGAGCGTTTCCGCCAGGTCGTTCGCCGGGATTGCCGCAAGCATGGTCGTTCTCCACCAGTGGTCGCGACCGACACTGGTACTTTCTTAGCGTTACTTATCCCTTAACAGCACGGCGCTGGCGTCCTTGTTTTGGGGAAAGGGCCTAAGCCGCTGCCAGCGCCCGAAGGCACGGAACCCGGCCGAAGCCGGAGCGGAACGACGGTGTCGGCGCGGGCATGCTGACCGACTTTTCGCGCCGTCCCAGGCCCGGCACGATCGGCTTCAGCACCTGCAACACCGCTTCCGGCGCGCATTCGAAGCGCAGCCCGGCCGCGCTGCCGCGCGCCCATTGCACGCGGCCTTCGAGGCAGCCGAAGCGTTCGGACTGCAGCTTCACGAGCGACGGCCCATAGCGGAGTCCGCGCGCTTCGACCCGCGCGCCGAACTCGGAGAGATCGAGGATGGTGCAGGGATATTCCTGACCTTCGCAGACGAGCGTCGCCGGCCACATCACGTTCCAGCGCCGGACGCGACGACGCTCCGGGCGCGTGCTCCTGCTGCTCATTTGACTGCCCCGATTGTTCTTGCGGCACGGCACGTCAATCACAGCGGCCGGGATACCAGTCGATGATTAATGATATACGAATATGTCTCGGCCCTCGATCCGTCCGGGCTTTGCGATCGGGCGGCCGCGGGATGGCCCGCTTTCGTGCCCCTTTACGGCGCACCTGGCGTTCTGGCAGATTGTATGTGTACGAATGAATTTTCGGGGCGCGGGATGCGGCCGAACGAGCGCAGGGCGGCGGGGAGACGAGGAGAAATGGCGGTCCGCGCGCGCGGCGCGCGCGCCGAGACACCCTCCCCGCCTCGCCGCCTCCCCGCTTCTCCGCCACGGGCGCAACGGCCGGGCGACGCGCCCGCCGGCAAGATCGTCGGCGTCGATGTCGGCGGCACCTTCACCGATCTCATCTTGATGGACGGCAAGGGCGGCGATCTCCGCGTCGCCAAGGTGCCGACCACGGTCGAGAACCAGGCCTTCGGCGTGCTGGCCGCGCTCGATTCCACCGGCGTGCCGCTCGCCGACGTGGCGACGATCATCCACGGCACCACGGCGACGACCAACGCCCTCCTCGAGCGCAAGGTCGCCAAGGCCGGGCTCATCACGACCAGGGGCTTCCGCGATGTGCTCGAGCTTGGTCGCCGCACGCGCCCGCAGCCCTACGGCTTGAAGGGCGCGTTCACTCCCATCGTTCCGCGCGAGCTGCGCCTCGAAGTGACCGAGCGCATGGATGCCGCCGGCGCGGTGGTGACGCCGCTCGACGAGGCCGAAGTGGAAGCGGCGGTGAAGCAGCTCCGCGCCGCCGGCTGCACCGCGCTTGTCATCCATTTCCTCCACAGCTACATCAACCCCGCGCACGAAAAGCGCGCGGCCGAGATCGCGAAGAGGATTTGGCCCAACGGCTACATCACCGCCGGTCACGCGATCCTCTCGGAATACCGCGAATACGAGCGCGGCGTGACCGCGGCGGTGAACGCGTCGATCCGGCCGGTGCTCGACAACTACGTCTCGCGCCTGAGCGGCGAATTGAAGAAGCGCGGCTTCGGGCGCGACCTGCTCGTGATGCAGGGCAACGGCGGAACGGTTTCGGCCTCGATCGTGGCCGAAGCGGCGGTGAACACGGTCATGTCGGGCCCCGCCTCGGGCGTCATGGCCGCGGCCTACACGGCGATGCAGGCGGGCTTCCCCAACGTCATGACCTACGACATGGGCGGCACGAGCTGCGATGTCGGCCTCATCCAGAACGGCGTGCCGCAGGTGAGCTCCGAGCTCGAGCTCGAATACGCGATGCCGATCCACGTGCCGATGGTCGATGTGCACACGATCGGCGCCGGCGGCGGCTCGATCGCGTTCATCAACGAGGCCGGGTTCCTGCAGGTCGGCCCCGAGAGCGCCGGCGCCAAGCCCGGCCCCATCTGCTACGGACGCGGCGGCACGCGCCCGACGATCACCGATGCGAATTTGCTGCTGGGGCGCCTCAACCCCGTGGCGCTGCTCGGCGTCACCAAAGGCGTCTCGCTCGACGAGATCCGCCGCATCTTCGTGGCCGAGATCGGCGCCAGGCTGGGCCTCGATGCCGAGGGCGTCGCCGCCGCGATCCTGCGCATCGCCAACGACAAGATGGCGGGGGCCCTCCGCATGGTTTCGCTGGCCCGCGGGCACGATCCGCGCGATTTCGCGCTGTTTCCGTTCGGCGGCGCCGGCCCGCTGCACGCGGCGGCGCTGGCGCGCGAGCTCGCGATCCCCAAGATTCTCATTCCCGCCAAGCCCGGCCTCACCAATGCGCTCGGGTGCCTCGTCGCCGACGTGCGCCACGACTATGTACGCACGGTCAACAAGCCGTTGGCGTCGCTCGACATGGCCGAAGCGCGCGCGATCCTCAAAGCGCAGATCGCCGAAGGGCGCGCGACGATCGCGCGCGAAGGCGTGGGCATCGACGAGCTTGTCGTCCTCCACTCGGCCGACATGCAGTTCCAGGGCCAGAGCCATATCCTCACCGTCGCGGTGAAGAGCCCGCGCGTCACGCGCGAACAGCTCCGCAAGGATTTCGCCGCCGCCTATTGGCGCCGCTTCGAGGTCGAGCTGCCCGAAATCCGCCCCGTGCTCGTGAACCTCCACACGGCCGTGATCGGCCGCCGCCCCCAGGCGCCGCTCGCGGCGCTGGCGCGGAGCGAAACGGCGAAGAGCACGAAACCCGCCGCGCACCGCCGCGTCTGGTTCGAGAGCGGCTGGAAGTCGACGCCGATCTATCGCCGCGAGCAGCTCGCCCCGGGAGCGCGCCTCGCCGGCCCCGCCGTCGTCGAGCAGATGGACGCGACGACGGTGATCGAACCGGGGAATGCGGTAGTGACCGACAAATTCGGCAACCTCGTCGTGACGGTGAAGCCATGACTGCGAAATCCGTTCCCCTCGCCCTGGGGCGAGGGGGCAGGGGGAGCGGGGGAGGACCTTCGCGGCGGCAGAACGCCTCGCAGAAGGAAGGGCATTCCCCCTCGCCCCTTTCCCCTCGCCCCAGGGCGAGGGGCAAACTGGACCCCGTCACCCTCGCCGTCATCCAGAACGGCCTCATCCAGGTCTGCAACGAGATGGACCTCGCCTTCGTGCGCGCGGCGTTCAGCCCGGTGATCGCCGAGGGCCTCGACCGCTCCGACGGCATCTATCACCGCGCGACCGGCGAGCTGATCGCGCAGGGCGATCTCGGTCTCCCCGTCTTCGTGGGCACGATGCAGTTCGGCACGCAGGAGGTGATCAAGCGCGCGAAGGACATCCGCCCCGGCGACGTCTTCATCGTCAACGACCCTTATTTGGGCGGCACGCACCTGATGGATGTGCGCTTCGTGAAGCCGTTCTTCTACAAGGGCAAGCTGTTCTCCTGGCTCGCCAACACCGGCCACTGGGCCGACACCGGCGGCGCCGTGCCGGGCGGATTTTCCGCGACGGCGACCGAGGTCGAGCAAGAGGGCCTGCGCCTGCCGCCGGTGAAACTCTTCAAGGCGGGCAAGCTCGACGAGGAAATCCTCGCCATCATCAATTCCAACATCCGCATCGCCGACCAGCGCATCGGCGACATCAAGGCCCAGGCCGCGGCGCTCAATGTCGGAGAGCGGCGCCTGACCGCCTTGCTCGACCGCTACGGGCAAACGACCGTCGAAAACGCGATCGCCGCGCTGCGCGCGGGCGCCGAGCGGCTCATGCGCGCCAAGATCGCGCAGATTCCGGACGGCACCTATCGCGGCCGGGCCATCGTCGATTCCGACGGCGTCGTCGACGCGCCGCTCGAGATCAAGCTCGCGATCACCAAGAAGGGGACCGACCTCACCTTCGACTTCGCCGGCTCTTCGCCGCCCTGCTTGGGGCCGATGAACAGCGTGATCGCGACCACGCGCTCCTCGGTCTATCTCGCGATCAAGCACATCTTCCCCGACGTGCCGATCAACGCCGGCACCTATGTCCCGCTCAGGATCGTCGATCCCAGGGGCACGTTCCTCTATGCCGAATATCCGCGCCCGGTTTCGGGTTGCGCCGCGGAGGTAAGCCAGCGCATCGCCGAAGCCGTGTTCGCGGCGCTGACGCCCGCCCTGCCCGACCAGCTCTTCGCGGCACCCGCCGGCACGAGCGGAAATTTCGCGCTCGGCGGCACCGATCCCGCGAGCAACCGCTCCTACGTCATGTATTTCTTCACCGGCGGCGGCTATGGCGGCAGCCGCGACGGCGACGGCATCTCCAACGGCTGCTCGACCATCGGCATTTCCAAGGCCGTGCCCGTGGAAATCCTCGAACAGCGCTTCCCGATCCTGATGGAGGAATATGCGCTGCACGAGGGCTCGGGCGGCGCCGGCAAGCAGCGCGGCGGCTTCGGCTTGAAATACAAAGTGCGTCTGCGCCGCGGCAGCGCGCGCGCGTCATTCGTCATGGATCACGGCCGCACCGGCCCGCAGGGCGCCTTCGGCGGCGAGGATGGCGGCGTCAACAAGGTCGTCGTCGTGCGCAACGGCGAAACCTACGTCCCGCCGCATCTCTCGAAGGACCAGGACATCCGCATCGAGGCCGGCGATTCGATCACGGTGATGACCCCCGGCGGCGGCGGCTACGGCGATCCGTTCGCGCGCGACCCCGCCCTCGTCGCCCGCGACGTGCGCCGCGGCTACTACACGCCGTCGCAGGCGCGTGATAAGTTCGGTGTCGTGCTCGATGCTGCGTCCCTAGCTGTCGACGGGAAAGCCACCGAGTTCGTCCGCGCCGCACGCGGTACGTCGAAGCCCGCCGTGTGAGGAAAAGCGGGCTCCTATCACGGGTCTCGCAGATCACGGGGCCGAACGGTGCGGAACATCGGGAGGGGCAAAATAGGATACGCGACGCGGTTGGGCTGGGTCTTGGCGCTGGCGGCGGGCTTGGCCGGGTGCTCGGCGACCGCAAGCGACGGAGGCCCCATCGTCCTCTCCGGCTACGGCTCGCTTCAAGCCGCGGCACGCATGCGCTCCGGCGCTCATCCGGCGATCGACTATGGCGGCCGGATCGGTGACCCGGTTTTGGCCGCTGCTGACGGCACGGTTCGCAACGCGTTCAGCCACCCGCTCTGCGGCAACGGCGTCGTGCTGGAACACCGCGGGTTCAATCGGTACACCCTCTATTGCCACATGCAGGAGACGCGGGTGGGCATCGGCGACGCGGTCAAGCGCGGGCAAGTGATCGGCCTGCTCGGGGCCACTGGCGAGCCGACCGCGCGGACGCCGCCGGGCCGTGATCCCATCCCGCAACTGCACTTCGAGCTTTCGGACAATCCCCGGCCGCGGAACGACGGCGATCTCGCCGGCACCTACGATCCGCTCAAGTTCACCGTCGGCTGTTTCGCGCCCGACAAGGCCTACCCAACTGATCGCTTTGCGCTCACGCACCCTGTGCATTGCCGGGATCGGAATTGACGGCGAGTTCTGGCGGGCGTGTGGCGTGCGACGGTTGAACGCACCCTCGCCGCCCCTCATACTCCGCGCATGAAAGCGTTGCGCCTCGCCCCGCTGCTTCTTCTCCTCGGCGCCTGTCAACTGGGCGGCACGAGCTATTCCGACACCGACGAGGCGAAGGAGACGTGCCGCGATCTCGGCTTCGAGGGCGAGGCGCATGCGCGCTGCGTCGCCGAGCGCGAGCACCAGGCGGCCTGCCGGAAGTTCGTCAACTCGCGCGATTACACCGCCGCCGAGGCGCGCCGCCGGAGGTGCGAGTAGATCAAGGGCGTAGGGGCGGGTCCCCGACCCGCCCGCCTTGCC
>DATBLL010000287.1:0-9081 GCA_036555425.1 Alphaproteobacteria bacterium
CGTAGCGCAGATGCTCTCGGCTATGCTCACGACGGGTGGTCGGGGTCCACATGAGGCGCTCCAAACTGGCTTCGACAACCGTTTGGAATCACACCTCGCCCCGACCATCCAGCCCAATTGTGTTTCGAGACGGCCTCTAAGTGCGAGCGGGATAGCGCCGACGCAATCCGAGTTCTCGAACCTTGATCGGCTGGTAATGGCGGCTTTTACAGAATGAGCTTAAATGCCTCGACGCCGCCGGCAGGCCCAACGCCGCGCTCTTGGGCCACGTCTGCGCGTTGGCACGCAAGCTCGCGGCGGCGGGCGTGCCAAACCCTAGCGGCCAAGGCCTTGGCTGCGCTGCGAAATCGAAGCGCGATTAGATTCGGCCGGGAGGCGAAAACCAGGAACCGGGTTGACGTCCGCGCCGTCGCTCACGTATAGAACCGGACCACACTCTTCAGGAGCGCCGACGTGTCTTTCGCCGCCCATCGCATCGACGCCGTTCCGGCGGCCGCAGTCGCGGCCGGCTGGTGGTGGTGGCGCGACCATATGGGCCCGCCCGGCAGAAGCCGTGCCTGAATAGTACCACCAGCACACCTGGTTCGATGGCCCGCCAACAGCAGTTCGGCGGGCTTTTTGTTTTTGCGCTCCGATGGAGAGTTCGATGTTGACGGAAGTCCTGGAAAAAGTCGCCCGGCGGGAGAGCCTCTCGCACGACGAGATGGCCACGGCGATCGGCACCATGGTCGAGCACGATTGCGCGCCGCCGCAGATCGCGGCCTTCCTGATGGCGCTCCGCGTCAAGGGCGAGGCGCCGGACGAGCTTTCGGGCGCCGCCGCCGCGCTCCGCAAACGCGCGGTCCGCCCGCCCATCGACGAAACGCCGCTGCTCGACGTGGTCGGCACCGGCGGCGACGGCTCGGGCTCGCTCAATCTCTCGACCGCGGCGGCGCTGGTGGCCGCGGCGGCCGGCATCAGCGTCGCCAAGCACGGCAACCGCTCGGTCTCCTCGCGCTGCGGCAGCGCGGACCTGCTCGAGCGCTTCGGCGTGCCGATCGAGGCCACGGCCGAAGAGACGGCGCGGCGCTACACCGACAGCAATTTCTGCTTCCTGTTCGCGCCGCTCTACCACCCGGCGATGAAGGCGGTGGCGCCGATCCGCCGCGCGATGCGCGTGCGCACGCTGTTCAACATGCTGGGGCCGCTCACCAACCCGATCGGCGTCAAGCGCCAGCTCGTCGGCGTGTTCCATCCTTCGAAATGCGAGCTGATGGCGCGCGCGCTGGTGCCCTCGGGCGTCGAGCGCGCGCTCGTCGTCTCGGCCGATTGCGGGCTCGACGAGATCGCGCCCGAGGGCACGACGCACGTGGCAGAGCTGCGCTTCGGCGAGATTTCCGCCTACACGGTGACGCCGGCGGATTTCGGTCTCGAGGAGCGGCCGCTCGCCTCGATCAAGGGCGGCGATCCCGAAACCAATGCGCGCATCATCCGCTCGGTTCTGGCCGGCGACGACGTCCCGGCGCGCAACGGCGTGCTGCTCAATGCCGGCGCCGCGCTCTACGTCGCCGGCGCCGCGCGCGACTTCCGCGCGGGCGCCGCCATCGCCGCCGCGATCATCGACGGCGGCAAGGCGCTGGCCAAGCTCGACGAGGTCGGCGATACGCTCCGGAGGGCGGCATGAACGTGCTCGATCCGATCCTGGAGCGCCGGCGCGAAGCGGTCGCCGCCGCGCGCGCGCTCCGCCCGCTCGAGGCGCTCACGGATGCTCTGGCGGCCGAAGCGCGCCACGTGCGCGATTTCCGCGGCGCGGTCGCCGCGCCCGGCCTGTCGATCATCGCCGAGCTGAAGCGGCGCTCGCCCTCGGGCGGCGCGTTGAAGCCCGCCGCCGACGCCGCCGCGACCGCCGCCTCCTATTACGGCGCCGGCGCGCGCGCGCTTTCGGTCCTGACCGAGCCCGAGCATTTTGGCGGCGCGCTCGAGGATTTGAAGCTGGCGCGCGCGGCGGCGCCGGTGCCGGTGCTGAGGAAGGACTTCATCGTCGATCCCTACCAGATCGCGGAGAGCCGCCTGGCCGGCGCCGATGCGATCCTCCTCATCGTGGCGGCGCTGGGCGCGCGCACGGGCGAGTTCGTGGCGCGCGCGGCCGAGGCCGAGCTGCATGCGCTGGTCGAGGTGCACGACGAGCGCGAGCTGCGGACGGCGCTCGACGCGGGCGCCGAGATCGTCGGCATCAACAACCGCAACCTCGCCGATTTGAGCGTCGACCTCGGCGTGTTCGAGCGCCTGGCGCCGCTGGTGCCGCGCGGCGTCCTCGCCGTGGCCGAAAGCGGGGTCGAGACGCGCCCCGACGCCGTGCGCATGCGCCGCGCCGGCGCCGACGCGCTGCTCGTCGGTACGGCGCTGATGCGGGCGGACGACCCGGCGCTGAAGCTGCGCGAGTTCCTGGTGTGAAAGCGGCGCGCCGATGACCTGGATCAAGATCTGCGGGATCACGCGCGTCGCGGACGCGCTGGCGGCGGTGGAGGCGGGGGCCGACGCGGTCGGCTTCGTCTTCTATGCGCCGAGTCCGCGCGCGATCTCACCCGCGGACGCGGCCGCGATCGCGGCGGCGCTGCCGAAGGGGATGTGCAAGGTCGGCGTGTTCGTGAACGAGACGGTGGCGCGCATGGCCGAGATCCGCGCGCGCGTCGGGCTCGATTGCCTGCAATTGCACGGCGACGAAGGTCCGGAGATCGCCCTCGCCGTGCCCGGCCCGGTGATCCGCGCCATGCGCGGCGCGCCGCGCGATCTCGAGGAGGCGGCGCGGCTCGCCGCCTATCCCGCCGCGGCGGTGCTCGTCGATGGCGAGCGCGCGGGCTTCTACGGCGGCACCGGCGCGCCGGCCTCGCGGGGCGCCATCGCGGCAGCGCGGCGCGCGCGGCGCTGGATCTTGTCGGGCGGCCTCGCGCCCGAGACCGTGGCCGCGAAGATCGCGGCGCTGGCGCCCTGGGGCGTCGACGTCTCGACGGGCGTGGAGCACGCGCCTGGCATCAAGGATCAGAACCGAATCGCCGCCTTCGTGGCGGCGGTGCGAGCCTCGGGCTTCGGCCCGAGGAAGGCGGCGGGCCGGAGCGGAGCCTCCTCCCTCGGTACCGGCCGGTCCGCCGCCTGAACTCGCCTGGACCGCGTACCGATCAACGAGCGCAATGCGCCGGCCGCGCGGCCATTTCCGCCTTGTGATTGTTGGCGGCCGTCGTTGTTGCGGCCCAGCATGCCGGGAACGCGCCGTTGCCGCCACGAGCGACGGACGTGCGAGGCGGCACATTGACATGGCGCGACATCGCCGGCGCCGACCCCGACCCCTCCGCCCCGCGAGGCGCAGTCGCGTCGCCTTGAACGCGAATTGACAAGCATGGACAACTCCCGCATGGCAGATTCGATCGAGGGAATCCGGGCGCCATAGATATCGGGAGGAAATATGCGGCGAATTCTGGTCACGGGTGCGCTGGGTCAGATCGGATCGGAGCTGGTGCCCGCCTTGCGTGATCGCCACGGCGCCGATCTGGTCATCGCCTCCGACCTGCGCATGATGCCGCCGCAGGATGCCAACCGCGGGGTCTACGAACATCTCGACTGTACGCAGCCGCATCAGGTCCTCGAAGCGGTGCGCCGGCACGATATCGGCACCATCTATCACCTTGCCGCCCTGCTGTCGGCGGTGGCCGAGGAGAAACCGCACGGCGCCTGGAGCATCAACATGGGCGGTCTTTACAACGTGCTCGAAGCCGCACGTCAGTACCGCTGCCAAGTGTTCTTTCCGAGCTCGATCGGCGCATTCGGCCCTTCGACGCCGCGAGACCATACCCCGCAGCTGACGATCCAGCGGCCGACCACGATGTATGGCATCACCAAGGTCGCGGGCGAGCTCCTCTGCGACTACTACGCCAGCCGCTTCGGGGTCGATGCGCGCGGGCTGCGCCTGCCCGGCCTCATTTCCTACACGGCCCGGCCCGGCGGCGGCACCACGGACTACGCCGTCGAGATCTTCTATCAGGCGCTACGGTACAAGCACTACTCCTGCTTCCTCGGCGCCGACACACGGCTCGACATGATGTACATGCCCGACGCGATCCGCGCGACGATCCAGCTTATGGCGGCCGATGCGGCGCGGCTCAGATTTCGCAACGCCTACAACGTGACCGCCATGAGCATCACGCCCGCCGAGCTCGCCGCCGAGATCCGCAAGCACGTGCCGGACTTCGCAATCGACTACCACGTCGATCCCGTGCGCCAGTCGATCGCCAACTCGTGGCCGCATTCCCTCGACGCCAGCGCCGCGACCGAGGATTGGGATTTCCACCCGCGCTTCGATCTCGCAGCCATGACGTCCGATATGATCACGCGGCTGAGCGCGAAGATCGCCGCGCAAAAAGCCGGCGGATAGAAAGCGAGGTCGCCATGCCGACCCTTGGACTAGGCCGTGTGCTCGCCGCGCGGCTCGACGAGATGGCGCAGAGCGGACGGCTCAAGGGAAGGGAGAGCGTGATCTGCGGCGTCGTTCCGGCGCGCGATGGCCATGGCCCTCGCTATTTGATCGAGGGCGAAGCGGGCACGCCCTACCTGCGCATGAATTCCAACAGCTACCTCGGCATGGCTCTGCGCTCGGAGATCATCGAGGCCGAGGAGAATTCGGCCGTCGCTTACGGTACCGGCCCCGGCGCGGTGCGCTTTATCAGCGGAACCTGGTCGCCGCACATCGCGCTGGAGCGGCGGCTGGCCGCCTTTCACGGCCGCCCGGCCGCCATGCTGTTTTCCTCGGCCTACGCCACGGTCATGGGGCTCATTCCCCCGCTGGTAACCGACCGGACGGCGGTGATCAGCGACGAGCTCAATCACAACTGCATCATCAACGCCATCGCGCTCGCGCGGCCGGCCGCGAAACACATCTACAAGCACCTCGACATGGAAGGGCTGAAACGTGCGCTTGAAGCGGCGGCAAAGTCCTGCGCGCGGGCGATCGTTGTGACGGACGGGATCTTCAGCATGCGCGGCGACCATGCACCGCTCGACCGCATCATGACGCTGGCGCGCGTCTACGACGCCAGATTTTCCGAAAACGCCATCGTCGTGGTCGACGATTCGCATGGCGTCGGCGCGTTCGGCGCAACCGGACGCGGCACCGAGGAGTTCACGAACGCGCCTCCCGCCGACCTGCTGGTTGCGACGCTGGGGAAGGCCTTCGGCGTCAATGGCGGCTATGTCGTCGCCGACGAGACCATCATCCGCTACCTGCGCGAAACCTCGCCGTTCTACGTCTACTCGAACCCGATCACGCCGGCGGAGGCGGCCGCCGCCCATCGGGCGATAGAGCTCGTGGACAGCGCGGCGGGAGCGGCCTTGCTCGTGCATCTTCGCGCAATGACAGCACGCTTCAAGGCGGGACTCGTCGGACTCGGCTTCGAGACATTACCCGGCGAGCACCCAGTCGTGCCGCTGATCGTGCGCGACACAGCCCGCACTGCGGCGCTCGTCGCGCACTTGCGCCAAAATGGCATTCTTGCAACGGGACTGAACTTCCCCGTTGTTCCGAAAGGCGACGAGGAGATCCGCTTCCAGATCAGCGCCGAACACACGCCCGCAGACATCGACGCGGCGCTCGATGCGCTCGCCCGCTTTGCGGCCTGATCGCTCGACGGCGATGAGTCTTGAGGCCGGCCTCGGGTCGGAGCGGACACGGTCCACGGTTGGCACCGCGTCCGCTCGTGCCCACAAAGCGGACAACTCGCGCCGCAGGCGGGCGTCCATGAGCACGCGTCCTAGTGCCAAGCCCGTTCAGATGGAATTGCAGGCGCTGTGGCGAAGCCTCGCTTGCGTCCATCCTTCGAGGCCGCCGCAAGAACGGCGGCACCGAAGGATGGACGCGAGCACGTCGCTGCCACAGACCAGCCTCCAGCTGAACGAACTCCGCACTAGCTGCCTGACGCGGCGATCGCGAGCGCCACGCCCATCAGCGTGATGCCGACGGCGGCGGCGGCGAGCGGCAGCAGGATGAGGATCGCGGCCTCGCGCGCCGGCAGCCGGCCGGTGAAGGTTTCGAACTGGCCGCGCAGCCATTGGCGCGGGCGATAGGCGCTCGTCGCATCGATGCGCCCGCGGCTCGTGCGCACGAGCAGCCACGGCACGCCGAGCGCCACGGCCGTGAACACCGTGACGAGGAGCATCGTCAGCACGGTGTCGGTATGGCCCCAATAGACGAGCCAGCCGATGGGGACGAACCACCCGAGGCATAGCCCCATCAGCGCCAGCAACGAAGCCGGGATGCGGCGATGCGCATCCGGAACGGGCGGCGCTTCGCCGGGGTGCCGCAGCGGCGTATCGGCGGAGATGTTCGTGCGTTCCTCTCGATCCATGGCAAACCTCGCTCGGTCAAAGGGCGCGAGACCTCCATCAAAGGAACGCCGGAGCCAACGCAAACGCGTCGGCGGTGCGACGATTCACCAAACGCCGGTGTGGGACCGTCGGCGCGAGCGGGGATGCGGCGCCTGCCATGCTTCCGCCGCAAATCCCGCTGGAGCCGAAAATGAACGCAGCGTGCGTGCCGTCACTGCGGCGGGGGCGGCATCGCGATAAGGTCCGCGCGAGATGAGGGATACGCCCCTTCGTCACCCGCTAACCAACAGTGAGCAACCCCATGAAGACCAAACTCCTTCTCGCCGCCGCGATCTCCGCGCTCTCGCTCGGCGCCGCCGGCGCGCAGGCCGCGCCGGTTTCGGCCCCGGCCGTGAACGACGTCGCGACGCAGAGCACCGACTCGGCGATCGAGCAGGCGCATCACCGCCGCTTCTGGTACGGGTACTACTACTACAACTACTACTACTCGTATCCGTACTGCTTCTACAATCGCTTCGGCTACTACGTCTGCCGCTACTAGCTAGCCTCCCGCGTTCGCGCCGAACTGGAGCGGCCCGCCGGAAGGCGGGCCGCTTTCGTATGCGCGCCCGCGGGCGCGCCCGGCGCCTGAATGCCCAATGAACACCCGCCCTGTGACGGCGCGCACAGGAGGGGCGTGAGCGCCGTCACTGCGGCCCGGAGCGGATGGGGGTAGGGTTCGCGCCAGATGAGACGAGCAATCGCCTCTCCGCTGAACCCCAACCAGTGAGTACCCCGCCCATGAAGACCAAGCTGATCCTCGCCGCCGCCATTGCCGCACTCTCGCTCGGTGCGGGCGTCGCCCAGGCCGACACGAAGGCCGGCGCGGCCGTGACCGAAGCCAAGGTGAGCTTCCACTTCGGCTTCTACGGCAGCCCCTACTACGGCCCGTATTACGGCAACCCGTACTACTACAACCCGGGCCCGTACTGCTTCTACAACAGCTGGGGCCAGTACGTCTGCCGGTACTAATTAAGCCCGCAGACTTGCGATCAGCGAGCGGCCCGCCCTTGGCGGGCCGCTTTGCTCTTGTGACCAGCCTGCTGGCTGCTCCCACGAACCGGTCGCCGCGAGCTGCCGCGCGGGTTCGGGCGCGGACCAGCCGAGCGGCACCGCGCGCTCGATCCAGACACCGTCCTCGACCGAAAAACGCAGCAGGCGCTGCGCGCCGGCGAAAGCCGCGACCTCGGGCCCGTCCCAGACGATCTCGGTGCTGCCGGTCAGCGCCAGTACGTGGCCGGCGGCGAAATCGATGAACAGCAGGCCCGCGCGCGGATTGGCCGCGAGATTGCCGAAGGTGTTGTAGAACGCGTTGCCGGCGAAATCCGGCGCCGTCAGCACCGTCTGTCCCTCCGCCGCATCGGCGCGCACGAAGCCGGGCCGGCCGCCGCGATGGGATACGTCGACGCCATCCCCGGGCCCGTCGCCGCGGGCGTTGGCCGAGGCGCTGGCGATGAAGAACGTGTCCGCGCTTCGCACCAGCGCCGCTGCTGCCGCCGAAAGCCGCGGCCCTTCGGCATGGACCGCGTTCGGTCGCCGCTCGTTGGCCGGCGCATTCGCGCCCGCGTGCGCCCGCGCCTGGATGTATTGCGGGCAATTGCCGAAGCTCTGCCGGACGAAAATGGCGAAGCCTTTTTCGTCCGCGCTGACAACCGTGCCGTTCATGCGGTTGCGGCGGCGCGTTTCGAGCTCGATGCCGAGCAGGCCCAGCGGCGCGCCGCGCGCGAGGTTGGCCGCGAGCGGATCGCCCGCGAGCGGGCGCGCGCCGATCTCGAGCAGGCGCGCGTCGGGTGACGTCATGAAGCCGGGCGCGCCGGTCAGGATCGAGGCCCAGGGCCGGTCCTGGGCGTCGAGGCTGCCGACGACGACGTAGGGCAGTTTCTCGAACAGCGCGCGGTGCTCCTCCAGCATGAAATCGCGGATCATGCGGCGGCCCGCGCGCTCGGCGCGCTCGCGCACGCCGGCCCGCGCCTGCACCGCCCGTTCGCCGGCGTGATAGGGCGCCTCGCCGGCCGACAGGTCGGACGCCGGCGCGCGATCACTGATCAGAGACATGGTCGCCTCCTTCACGCCACGGCGGGCACCGCGCTCTTCGGCATCGGCGCGAAATTCGGCAGCGCCTCGATGCGGGCGAGCCAGGCGCGGATATGGGGATAGGGCTGGAGCGAAACGCCGCCTTCGGGCGCATGCGCGGTGTAGGAGTAGAGCGCCACGTCGGCGATCGTCGGATGATCGGCGGCGAGGAAGCGGCGCTTGGCGAGGTGCGCGTCCATCACGCCGAACAGCCGGCCCGCCAGCGTCTTCGCGCGCTCGTAGTCGTAGTTGCGGCCAAACAGCTTGATCACCCGCGCCTCGGCCGGGCCGAAGGCGAGCTCGCCGGCCGCGAGCGACAGCCAGCGCTGGATCTCCGCCTGCGCCAGCGCTTCGCGCGGCAGCCAGCGCGCCGACGCATCGTAACGGCTCGCGAGATAAACGAGGATCGCGTTGCTGTCCGAGAGGATCACGTCACCGTCCTCGATCACCGGCACTTGTCCCATCGGATTCTTGGCGAGGAAATCCGGCTGCCGTTGCGCCTGCTTGGTGAGATCGACGTCGACGGGCGCGACCGGGAGGCCCAGGAGCGACAAGAACAGCTCGACGCGGTGCGAATGGCCGGAGAGAGGAAAGCGATAGAAACGGATCGGGCGGGCG
>DATBLL010000233.1:0-6061 GCA_036555425.1 Alphaproteobacteria bacterium
AAGATCCAGGGGCTGCTGACCGAGGCGCGCGCCGCGATCGGCCGGCGCGATTTCGCCGCCGCCGAGCGCGCGCTGGCCGAAGCCGACACGCTGGCGGCGCGCGAGAAACTGACGGCGCTGCGCGAGGAGATCGCCCGCGTGCGCAGCGAGCTCGCGCGCGCCAAGAGCGAGCCCGATACAAGGGGCAAACCGCCGCCCGAGCATCCCGAGGCGTTCATCCCCTCGGGCAGCTGGCCCGCCAATCCCGAGCTGCGCCGCGCCGTCGACGACACGATTCAGAAACTGCTGAAATAACCCCTCTCCTTGGGGAGAGGGGCGGGGGTGAGGGGGCGACGGATGCGCGCGAGGGGCGGGCGCGCGTGGACGTGGCACCTGCGCTTTTGTCGATGCTTGGCGCAAGCGCCTCGATGCTGCAGCGCGCTTGCCATTGCAATCCGTCGCCCCCGCATCCCCAACCCCTTCTCCCCGAAGGAGAAGGGGCTTAGCGCGCGCGCTTCAATGCGAGTTCCGCCAGGCGCTCAACATCCGCGCTTGTCTCGAGCGTGCGCAGCGCAGCGAGATCGAACCAGCCGATCTCCTCGGCGTCGCTCGCGGCGGCACCCTCGCCATGCGTCCACCGGCAGAGCACGGCGATGAGCACGTAGTGGTGCAGCGTGGCGCCGTCGCGGCGGATCACGTCGACGGCGGTCAGCACCTCGAGCGGATCGGCGGCGACGCCGGTTTCCTCCGCGAGCTCGCGCAGCGCCGCGGCGACGACCGTCTCGCCGGGCTCGATCTTGCCGCCGGGAAAACCCCAGCGCCCGGCGTCGGGGCGATGGCTGCGGCGCACGAGCAGCAGCCGCTCGCCGCGCAGCACCACGGCGAGGGCGGCGGCGATGGGCAAGGTGCGGCCCGCGAGGTCGTTCATGCGGCGGGATTTCCTCGGCGCGCGAGTGGATACAATTTCAAGCGCCAGGACTAGCATGCGCCTGCTGCGGCGCAAGCCGCATCGGAGGATCCGGAATGGAAGGCGCCGGCCGGCTCGGTGAAATCGCGGAAGCCATCGACAGCGAAGCGCGTTCGTTCCGCCCGCGCTTTCCGTGGCTCACCGGCGATCTCCAGACCGTGCGCAACATGATCGTGCGCCCGCGGCCGAGCTTCGCCGACGCGCCGGCCGAGCGGCTCGCCTTTGCGATGGACGACGGCACCGATGACGTGCTGCTCGGCGATCTCCACCGGCCCAGGGCTGCGACGGCGCCGCTCGCGGTACGGCCTCTGGCCGTCCTCATTCACGGCCTGACCGGCTGCGGCGAGAGCTTCTACGTGCTCTCGACGGCCCGCGCGCTGCTCGACCGCGGCGCCGCCGTGCTGCGCCTCAACCTCCGCGGCGCCGGGCCCAATGCCGGATCGTGCCGCGAGCAGCATCACGCCGGCCGCACCGGCGACATCGTGAAGGTCCTCGGCGCGCTCGATCCGGCGCTGACGCGCCACGGCATCGTCGCGGTCGGCTATTCGCTCGGCGGCAACGTGCTCTTGAAGCTGCTCGGGGAAGCGGGGGCGGGGACCGCGAGCGGTACGCCGATCCGGCGCGCCGCCGCGGTTTCGCCGCCCGTCGATCTCGCCGCCGCCGCGCACTGCATCCTGCGCCGGCGCAACCGGCTCTATCACCGCTATCTGCTCGCGCGCATGAAGGACGAGGCGCGCGCCACCCGCGGCGGCCTGCCTTCACGCTATGCCGCGGCCGTCGAGACGACGCAGACCATCGTGGACTACGACGATTCCGTTGTGGCGCCGCGCTACGGCTTCGCCTCGGCCGCCGACTACTACGAGCGCTGCTCGGCCGCGCGGGTGCTGGGCGCCATCCGGGTGCCCTGCCTCGTCATCCACTCGCGCGACGATCCCTGGATTCCCGCCGCGGCGCTCGAGGCCGCGTCCGCCCTCGAAAATCCGCGGCTCCGGATCGTGCTGACCGCGCGCGGCGGCCATGTCGGCTTCCACGGCGCGGGTGCGCGGACGCCCTGGCACGATGCGCTGATCGCCGATTTCCTTCTTCAAGCTTGACGCAGCCGAGGAGCGAAAAGCGCGTATTTACAACGAAGTAAAGCGTGGAAGTATGGGCGCCATTCAGCGCACGCTGTAGCGGATTCCGCCGCCTTGCTTCGGCGCATAACGTACTTCGCTGGTGACAAGCGTACCGCATGCCCAGCTGGTCCAGATCTCGGTCCAGGGCTGGCCGGGCCGGGCGTTCTTGTCGCGCTGCGTGACGTCGATGATGTCGAGTTTCTTGCAGCCCGGATTGGTGCGACGCGCGCCGGCCATCACCTGCTTGCCGACCTGGAACTGGAGATCGAGATCGGCGCGCGATTCGCCGGGGAAGCCGACGACGGCATGGAGCCCGCGCAGCTTCGAAGCGAAGAGGAAGACGTTGTGGCGCACGCTCTTGCCGCAGCGGCTGACGGCGACGCGCTCGAGCCAGCGCCCCGCCACCGGCACGTCGCGCGTGGCGATGAATTGCGGCGCCTCGGTGATGGCGACGATCTGCCGGCTCTCGATCTTGCGCTCGCCTGGGCAGGGCGGCGACATCTGCTGATCGGTTTCGATCACCTTGCTGCCGATCAGCTTCTCGTAGTCGTAGGACTGCACCAGCTTGATGAAGCGGTCGGCGTCTTGCGGGTTTTGCGCGGCGGCGGGAAGCGTGCCGAGGCAGGGCAGCGCGGCGCAGAGCCAAACAAGAGGCCGGATGTTGCAAAGGCGCCGATGCATCATCGGCCGTTTCGTTGCCATTTCCAACTCGTCATCCCGACCGGGGCGCGCGCGCATCTTGCACGCGGGCCGGCCGAGGGATCTCATCGACGCGAACCCGCGACTCGGCGCGAGAGGCTCGGCGTCAGTGCCGGCACAGTCGTCCGGCGCTTCGAGTGTGGGCGGCAAGATTCCTCGGTCGACACTCGCGCCTTGAGGGCGCGAGTGTCTCGGTCGGAATGACCGGTTGATGGACCCTTTCAAATTTACTTATCCGCGCTTCAACAGCTTCGCGGCGGCGATCGCGAAATAGGTGAGCACGCCGTCGGCGCCGGCGCGCTTGAAGGCGATGAGGGATTCCATCATCGCACGCTCGCCATCGAGCCAGCCATTCTGGGCCGCGGCCTGGATCATCGCGTACTCGCCGCTCACCTGATAGGCGTAGGTCGGCATGCCGAACTTGTCCTTCACGCGCCGGACGATGTCGAGATACGGCATGCCGGGCTTGACCATCACCATGTCGGCGCCCTCGGCGATATCAAGCGCCACTTCGCGCAGCGCCTCGTCGCCGTTGGCGGGATCCATCTGATAGGTCTTCTTGTCGCCTTTCAGCGACGAAGCGGAACCGACCGCGTCGCGGAAAGGCCCGTAGAACGCCGAGGCGTATTTGGCGGCATAGGCCATGATGCGCACCTGCTCGAAGCCCTCGGCATCGAGCGCCTCGCGGATGGCGCCGACGCGGCCGTCCATCATGTCGGAGGGCGCGATCACGTCGCAGCCCGCGCGCGCCTGCACCAGCGCCTGCTCGCAGAGGATCGCGACCGTCTCGTCGTTGGCGACGTAGCCGTCGCGGATGACACCGTCGTGGCCGTGCGAGGTGTAGGGATCGAGGGCCACGTCGCAGAGCACGCCCAGGCCCGGCTGCTTGGCCTTGAGCGCGCGGATGGCGCGGCAGACGAGGTTCTCGGGATTGAGCGCCTCGCTGCCGTCCTCGTCCTTGGCTGCGGCCGGCGTGTTGGGGAAGAGGGCGATGCAGGGAATGCCGAGCTTCGCCGCTTCGCCGGCCGCGTCGGCCAGCACGTCGACGCTCATGCGCTCGACGCCGGGCATCGAGGCGACCGGCTCGCGCTTGGCTTTGCCCTCGACGATGAACACCGGCCAGATGAGGTCGTCGGCGGTCAGCGTGTTCTCGCGCACGAGGCGGCGGGACCAGTCGTCGCGCCGGTTGCGCCGCATACGCAGGCGCGGATAGGCGCCGAGTGCCTGGCCCATGGCCGTGCGCTTGCTCTTGGAAGGAAGGACGGGTTTGTTCATGGCGTCGACGCGGAGAAAGGGTTTCGCGGCTCGGTTCGGAAACTAGCAGAAGCCGCATCGGAGGGAACGAAAAGCCTCTTCGCGCGGCAGGGCACGGGTGCGGCCGAAATGGCGTTGATCTATCAATACAAGCGTATTAGCCTGCGAAACTCAATTCTCATACATCAACTCTGATGTATACGCGATGATCACGGCCGCCCAGCTCAAAGCGGCGCGGGCCTTGCTCGGCATCGATCAGAAGGCGCTCGCCGAAGCGAGCGGCTTGTCCCTGCCGACGATCCAGCGCATGGAGAGCAGCGAGGGCACGATCCGCGGCAATGTCGATTCGCTGATGAAGCTGGTGGGCGCGCTCGACGCCGCCGGGCTCGAGCTGATCGCCGAAGGCGCCGCCAGCGGCGGGGGCGGTCGCGGCGTGCGCTTGAAGAAGTAAGGACATGCCGCTCACTCTTGCCCTCGCTTGCGCGCTCGGCCTCATCGTCATCGCCATCGCCGGTGTCTTCGTGCATCGCGGCGCGCTCGGGCGGCCGTTCGTCTACGGCCTCGCGGCCCTCGCCAATTTTGGGCTGCTCGCGGTCGGGCTCTATTTTCTGCTGAACGCACTCGCGCCGGAGACGACGACGCTGCCGCTCGGTTTGCCCTGGCTCGGCGCGCACTTCCGGCTCGATACCTTGAGCGCGCTCTTCCTCGTCGTCGCCAATCTCGGCGGCGCCGCGGCCAGCATCTTCGGCCTGGGCTACGGGCGGCACGAGCACGAGCCGGGGCGCGTGCTGCCGTTCTATTCCGCCTTCCTCGCCGGCATGAACCTCGTCGTGCTCGCAGACGACGCGTTCAGCTTCCTCCTCTCGTGGGAGTTCATGTCGCTGGCGTCGTGGGCGCTGGTGATGGCGCATCACCGCGAGCGCGACAACGCGCATGCCGGCTACGTCTACATCATCATGGCGAGCATCGGCACGCTGGCGCTGCTGCTCGCCTTCGGCCTGCTCGCCGGGCCCGAAGGCGGCTACGGCTTCGACGCGATCCGCGCCGCGACGCGCTCGCCGTTCCTGAAATCGCTGGTCCTGATCCTGGCACTGCTCGGTGCCGGATCGAAGGCCGGCCTGGTGCCGGTGCATGCCTGGCTGCCGCTCGCACATCCGGCGGCGCCGAGCCACGTCTCGGCGCTGATGAGCGGCGTCATGACCAAGGTCGCGGTCTACGGCTTCATCCGCATCGCCTTCGATCTCGCCGGTCCGCCGGAATGGTGGTGGGGCTTGATCGTGCTTGCTGTTGGCGCACTGAGCGCGGTCCTGGGGGTCCTCTTTGCGGTCATCCAAAATGATCTCAAGCGCGTGCTGGCATACAGCACGATCGAGAATATCGGCTTCGTGTTCGTGGGGCTGGGGCTTGCGCTGGCCTTTCAAGCCAACGGCCTTGGCGGTCCAGCTGCGCTCGCTTTCACCGCCGCCATCTTCCACGCCTTCAACCACAGCCTCTTCAAGAGCCTCTTATTCTTCGGTTCGGGCGCCGTGCTCGAAGCCACCGGCGCGCGCGACATGGACAAGCTCGGCGGGCTCATCCATCGCATGCCGGCAACAGCGTTTGCCTTTCTGGTCGGCAGCGTCGCCATCTCGGCCGTGCCGCCGTTCAACGGTTTCGCTTCCGAATGGCTGACGCTCCAAGCCATCCTCTTGAGCCCTGAACTTCCACAATGGCCGCTGAAAATTCTCGTGCCGGGCGTTGGGGGGCTATTGGCGCTGTCGGCCGCACTCGCTGGCGCCTGCTTCGTCCGCGCCTTTGGCGTCTCGTTTCTCGGCCGCCCGCGCAGCGATCACGCCGCCGCCGCCAAGGAAACCAATTTCTGGTCGCAGAGTGCGATGCTCACGCTCGCGGCGGCGTGCCTCATCGCAGGCGTGCTACCGGGATTTGTCATGGATGCGCTCGCGCCGGTTGCTGAGCTTGCGCTCGACGCACGCATGCCGGTGCAGACAAACGAAGCCTGGCTTTCGATCGTGCCGATCGCCGAGAGCCGCAGCTCCTATAACGGGCT
>DATBLL010000285.1:0-11042 GCA_036555425.1 Alphaproteobacteria bacterium
AAAAAGCCCGCCGAACTGCTGTTGGCGGGCCATCGAACCAGGTGTGCTGGTGGTACTATTCAGGCACGGCTTCTGCCGGGCGGGCCCATATGGTCGCGCCACCACCACCAGCCGGCCGCAACTGCGGCCGCCGGAACGGCGTCGACCCTATGGGCGGCGAAAGACACTGACGGCGCTCCTGAAGAAGTTGGTTCAACTCTATACGTGAGCAACGGCGGGGGCGTCAACCCGGTTCCTGCGTTCTGCACCGCGAACAAATCTAATCACACTTCGAATCCGCAACGCCGCCAAGGCCTTCGCCGCTAGCGGTTGCGCACGCCCGCCGCCGCGAGCCGGCGCGCCAGCGCGCAGACGCGGCCCGAGAGCGCGGCCGTCGGCTTGCCGGCGGCGTCGAGCCCGGCCTCGATCTCGCGCGCGAAGGCGGTGCCGACGGCGATGGCGTCGGCGTGGGGCGCGAGGGCCGCGAACATCTCCGGCGTGCGCACGCCGAAGCCGGCGAGCAGCGGCAGCGGCGTGAGCTTGCGCAGGCGCGCGAGGCGCGCCACGACGGTTTCGACCGTCGGCGCGGCGCCGCCGGTGGCGCCCATCGCCGCCGGCACGTAGACGAATCCGCGCGCCGCCAAAATCTCGTCGCGCCACTTCGCCTCGTCCTCGCCGAAGGCGACGCGGATCAAAGCAATTCCGTTGGCGCGCGCCGCGCGGTCGAGCGCCTGAAGCTCCTCGGGCGAAGAGGCGATGAACAGCATCGCATCGGCCCCGGCCTTGGCCGCGTCGGCGGCAAAGGCGCCGATGCCGTGGGCGCGCAGCGTCTCGCCATAGCCCATCAGCACGATCGGCGTGGCGGCGTCGCGCCGGCGGAACGCCGCGACATCGGCCAGCGTCCGCGCCGCGTCGATGCCGCGCGCCTTGGCGCGGCCATGGGCGGCCTGGATCGCCGGCCCGTCGAGCCAGGCATCGGCCGGCACGCCGATCTCGAGCATGTCGGCGCCGGCGCGCGCAAGCTGGAGCCAGAGCGCCACCGCCGCCTCGGGCACCGGCTCGCCGGCGGTGACGAACGCGGCGAGGCCGCAGCGCCGCTCGGCAGCGAGTGCGCGGAAACGCCGGGCAATTCGATCGCTTGCGCCGAGGTCGGAAGCCATGGCCGATCGCTAGCGCGTCGACGCCGCCACGGCAAGGACGAGGCTGACGCGGTCACGGCGTCTCGCTCCGGCCGCCACGCCTTGATGTGAATCAAAGACGCATAGCGTGCCCGTCCCTACCGTTTTTTGCGTCCGAGGTTTCCTTGGGGAACAGCGTCGATGAAGAAGAAGCTCGCTGTCGCCGCTCTCTGCGCCATCGCGGCGCTCGCCGCCGCCGATGCCGCGCGGGCGCAGGGCGAGCGTTATCTTCAGGCCCCGGTCGGCCTGCCGTCGGGCCCCAACGGCCTCGGCACGGCCGTCCACTTCCTCGGGCCGTGCCCGCGGGGCGTTTTCTCCGGTATCGTCATCGAACGCATGATCCCCGAGGCGCAGCGCATCCGCATCCAGGAGCAGTGGGGCACCGGACCGCTCGGACGCATCCTCTACGACGGCCCGATCGCCCCCGGCCAATTCATCCCGTTCACGCATGTGCGAGTCGTCTGGACCGGATGGAAGGGCGGCTACGGAAACAACATGAACGGGATCGTCGTCCGCGGCGTCTGTCTCGCACGGACAGGTGCTACACCCCCGCCCGGCACGCCGCCCGCGCCCAGCGCGGCCGACGACCAGTTCTGTCGCGATCTCTTCGCCCGCGCCGACGCGGAGAACCGGGCCGGTAACCTGGCGCGCGACCGCGGCGATCTCGCCGGCGCGCGGGCGCGCTACGAGCAGGCGCGCGCGCTGTTCCGGCAAGGCGCCGCCGACCCCCGTTGCGCGCGCTTTCAGGGGCAATTCGCCAATGCCGCCGGGACCGTCGAGCGCAACATCCAGCGCGTCGTCCAGGATCAGTCGTCGCGGGCGGCCGACGACCGCTATTGCCAGGACCTCTATGCGCGCGGCGACGCCGAGAACCGGTCGGGCAACACCGCCCGCGACCGCGGCGACCTCGTGGCCGCGCGCGGATTCTACCGGCAGGCGCTCGACGTCTTCCGCCGCGGCGCCGCCGACCGCCGCTGCGCGCGCTTCCAAAGCCAGTTCGCCAATGCCGCCGCCATCGCCGAGCGCAACATGGCCCGGGCCGGCCAGGCGCCGGTGGGGCCGCGCCGCGTCTTCAACAATCCCATGGTGAACGGCGTCATCGTCGATCACTGCGTCAACTGGGGGACGAATTGCGGTTTGGTCGGTGCCAGCAATTACTGCCGCCGCATGGGCATGAGCCGCGCCGTGAGCTTCAACACCTTCTCTCCGGGCCGGACCTGGGTCATGGGCGACAACAAGCTGTGCCAGGGAAGCTACTGCCGCGGCTTTTCGCAGATCGTGTGCGAGTAACGCATACGGCGGTGGAGCCCGCATTCGCAGCCGGACGGGCATGTCCGGAATATGGGCACGGCCGCTTGGCGGTGGGGGCGCTTCCTGTTAGAGCAGCCCTCCCCGCTCCTCCGGCCGCCTGCATCGCCGCATGCCCGCAGACCCTCCGAGCCCGGCGGCCGCCGAAGCCGCCCCTTACGGCGCCGCGGCGGCCGCCGCGCCCTATGGCGCCGCCCGCCTCGCGCTGGTCGTGCTGGTGCCGTTCGCGGCGGGCTATTTCATGTCGTACCTCTACCGCAACATCAATGCGGTGGTCGGGCGCTATCTCATCGACGAGCTCAAGCTCTCGGGCGCCGACATCGGCCTGCTGACCGCGGCCTATTTCTTCACCTTCGCGCTCGCGCAGATTCCGCTCGGCATCCTGCTCGACCGCTTCGGCCCGCGCCGCGTCAACAGCGCGCTCCTCTGCGTGGCCGGCGCCGGCGCCGTTCTTTTCTCCTTCGGCCATGACCGCGACGCGCTGATGCTGGCGCGCGGTCTCGTCGGCCTCGGCGTCGCCGGCGCGCTGATGTCGTCGTTCCAGGTCATCACGCTCTGGTACCCCAAGGAGCGCTGGGCTCTCTACAACAGCATCATCATGACCGTGGGCGGCTTGGGCGCCGTGGTCGGCACCGGCCCGGTCGAGGCCGCGCTGCGCCTCACCACCTGGCGCGAGCTTTTCCTCTATCTCGGCGTCGCAACCGTGGCGGTGGCGGCGCTCATCTTTGCCATCGTCCCGGAACGTGCGCGCCACGGGCGCGATCGCGATGCCAAGCCCGAGCGCCTCGGCGCCGTGATCAGGGGCGTCGCCCACGTGCTCGCCAATCCGGTGCTGTGGTCGATGGCGCCGCTGCTCCTGTTCAGCCAAGCCGCGAACCTCGCCATCCTGGGGCTTTGGGGCGGGCTCTGGCTGCGCGACGTCGCCGCCCTCGACCGCGGCGCGGCGGCGCTCATCGTGAGCGTGATGAATCTGGGGCTCACCGCCGGCTTCGTGCTCAACGCGGTGCTGAGCGAAGTCGCGGCGCGGCGCAAGATTCCGCTCGAGCGCATCATGATCGCGCTGACCTTGCTCTTCATGGCGGCGCAGGCGCTCATCGTCTTCCGCGTCGACGCGAACGCCGCGTGGCCGTGGTTCGCGTTCGGCACCTTCGCCAACGCCGTGATCTTCTGCTATCCGATCCTGGCCGGGCGCCTGCCGGTCGCCTATAGCGGCCGCGCCAACACCTCGGCCAATTTCGTGACGTTCTGCGGCGCGTTCGCCGGCCAATACGCGATGGGCTGGGTGATGGACCTCTTCCCGCGCCAGGCCGGCGGCGGCTATGCCGCAGCCGCCTACGACTACGCCTTCGGCGGCGTCCTGGCGCTCGAATTCCTGGGGCTTTTGTGGTTTGTCTACGCCCGCCGCCGTCCGGCGGCGCCCGCCGCTTCATAGTTAGAGGACTGACGCCTCGTGCCCACGCGCAAAATCCGCATCGCCGTCATCGGCGCCGGCTATTTCGGCGCGCTCCATGCCGTCAAATTCGCCGCCATCAAGGGCGCCGAGCTCAGCGCCGTCTGCGACGTGCACCACGAGCGCGCCGAGGCCGTGGCGGCGCCCTATGGCGCGCTCGTCGTCTCCGACCACCGGAAGCTCGCCGACATCGCCGACGGCGTGGTCGTCGCCGTGCCGACGGTCGCGCATTTCGCGGTGGCCAAGGATTGCCTCGAGGCCGGGCTCGACGTGCTGATCGAGAAGCCGATGTGCGAGACCTTGGCCCAGGCCGACGCGCTGATCCGCCTCGCCAAGCGGAAGAAGCGCATCCTCCAGGTCGGGCACCTCGAGCGCTTCAGCCCGGTCATCGACGCGCTCGTCGCCAACGCCCGGGGCGCCTGGTACGTGGAATCGCAGCGCGTCTCGCCGTTCCGCGGGCGCGGCGCCGACACCACCGTGATCCTCGACATGATGATCCACGATCTCGACCACGCGATGCGCGTCGCCGGCGCGCCGGTCGCCGACGTCGAGGCCGTGGGCTCGCCGGTGCTGACCGAGACCGAGGACTTGGCCAGCGCGCGCATCCGCTTCGCCAATGGCTGCGTGGCACAGCTCACCGCCAGCCGCATCGGCGGCAAGATCAACCGGCGCCTGCGCGTCTACCAGCGCGACCGCTACGTCATCGCCGACATGGCCGAGCACAAGCTCACCGTGCTGCACCCGACCAAGGGCGGCAACGGCGTGCTGCCGAGCCTCGTCGGCGAGGACAAGCACTTTCCGCAATCCGATCTCCTGCTGCTGCAGGCCAAGGATTTCGTCGAGGCGATCCGCAACCGCACCAAGCCCAAGGTGCCGGCCGAGTCGGTTCGCCCCGTGCTCGCCGCGGCGCTCGCGATCACCGACAAGCTGCGCGCCTGGCGCGCGGCGTGGAAGTAGCCGCGTGGCGAAGCCGGCGCCCGCGGCGCTGACGCTCGAAGAGGCGCGGCGCATCTTGGGCGAGATGGCGGCGCCCTGCGTGCAGGGCCTCGGCATCACCGTCGATGCCGTCGCCGCCAATCGCGTGCGCCTCAGGATGCGCAACGGCCCGCAGGTCCGCCACGGCGGCGGCGTGGTGTGCGGCCAGGCGCTGATGTCGCTCGCCGACACGGCGATGGTCGTGGCTTTGAGCGCGGCGATGGGCCGCTTTCTGCCGATGACGACGGTGACGCAGACCACTCACTTCCTGCGCGCGATCCGCGAGGGCGACGTCGTCGCCGAGTGCCGCATCCTGCGCAGGGGCCGCAACCTCGCCTTCGGCGACGTCATGATCTACGCCGAAGGCGGCATCGACCCCGCGGTGCAGGTGACCTCGACCTACGCGCTGATCGGCGAAAAGGAGAAATGATCGGACTTCTTCCACTGCGGCCGGCTCCCTTCCTTCTCTCTCCCGCGCCAGCGGGAGAGAAGGGGCCCAATCGCCGCCTTGGCGGCGATTGGGAAGTGAGGGCCGGCGCCGCCGCGTGCGTGCGAATTCGAATGGCCCTCGCCTCCCAAGCAAGGCTTCGCCTTGCCTGGGCCCCTCCTTTCCCGCGACTTCGTCGCAGGAGAGGGACATGAGCGAAACCATCGTCATCGTCGGCGCCGGGCATGCGGGCGGGCGGGCGGCGCAGGCGTTGCGCGCGGCGGGCTTCGCGGGCCGCGTCGTGCTGATCGGCGAAGAAAAGTATCCGCCCTACGAGCGCCCGCCGCTCTCGAAGGAGCTCATCGTCACCGATGCCGGGCTCGAAAAGGCGCGCCTACACGACCCGGCCTATTACGAGCAGAACAAGATCGAGCTGATGCTCGGCAGGGCCGTGGAGGCGATCGACCGCACGGCCAAGACGGTGAAGCTCGCGGGCGGCGCCGCCGTCGCTTATGACAAGCTCTTGCTCACCACCGGCGCGCGGGTGCGGAAACTTCCGATCCCCGGCGCCGATCTCCCCGGCGTCTTCTATCTCCGCGATTTCGATGACACCCAGGCGATCCGCGCGCGGCTTGCGCCCGGCGTGCGGGCGGTCGTGATCGGCGGCGGCTTCATCGGGCTCGAGACCGCGGCCAGCGCCGTGAAGCGCGGCGCCACGGTGAGCGTGCTCGAAGCGGCCGATCGGCTGATGGGCCGCGCGGTGGCGCCCGAAATCGGCGCCTGGTTCGCCGAATTGCACCGCAAGAAGGGCGTCGATCTCCGGCTCGCGGTGCGCATCAAGGCGATCGCGGGCGCCGGCAAGGTCGAGCGCGTCGTCCTCGACGGCGCCGATCCCATCCCCGCCGACATCGTCATCATCGGCATCGGCATCGTGCCCAATGTGGAGCTCGCGGCCGCGGCCGAGCTCGAGGTCGGCAACGGCATCGTCGTCGACGAATTCGGCCGCACCAGCGATCCCGCGATCTGGGCCGCCGGCGACTGCGCGCTCCAGCCCAACGCGTTCCTGGCGAGGAAGCTGCGCCTCGAGAGCTATCAGAACGCGCAGGACCAGGCGATGGCGGTCGCGCGCAACATGATCGGCGAGCCCCGCCCTTACGAAGACTCGCTCTGGGTCTGGTCCGACCAGCACGACGTCAATCTGCAGATGACCGGCGCGCCCGAGGGCTACGACAAGCTCGTCTGGCGCGGCGATCCGGCCGGCGGCGCCTTCATGGTCTTCTATCTCAAGGACAGCCGCATCGTCGCCGTCAACACGGTCAACATGGGCCGCGAGATGAAACCCGCCCAGCGCCTGATGCAGTCGAAGAAATCCTTCGACTCGGCGCAGCTCGCCGACCCCAACGTGCGGCTGCTGAAGCTCGCGAAGGAATAGAGTGCGTTGTCCTTAGATTGCGCGCGTTGAAGACGCCCTGATCCGTGCCCGCTTTGTCGGGCCTTGCCGACGCGCAGCGGACAGCCGCATCGGGTCGGGATTGTGTCATGAGCGGACATTCCTGCGCGCGGCAAGACGCAAGGGCGCGGATTGGTGTGATCCGCACGGCGAGGCTTCTCTAGCGCGGAAAGGACACGCCGCTGGTTCGGGCACCCCGCCGATATTTCCGAAGAAAGCGTCTCAATGCCCACGGCTCCGATAAGGTCGGCTCAGGGGAGCCTCGAGGCTCATGATTTGGATCAATGCGGCGGCCACTCATGCTTGAAAATCTGTTTCGTGAGGGCGCATCACGATGGCGCCAAGAACGCAGGAGGCTATGGGATGAAGAAGCGCTCATTTCTTCTTGCGCTGATCCCGGTCGCATCCTTGATCGGCGCGTGCGCGAACGACCTTGAACCGGCTAAACCGGCGACGCCGGCTTATCTCGAAAAAGACTACACAGCCTTCCGCGAGCGCTTGAGGGCGTGCACGACGCGAACCGGCTACGATCCGGCCGCGCAGCAATCGCTGGGAGCCTATCAACTGGGCAGGGGCGAGCTGGCGTGGCGGGATTGCGCCTATGCGGCGCTTCGCGCAACCATCGTCCCGGCGACAACGCATCCGGAGCTATATTTGGCGCTCATCGAACAAGACAAGGCACTGACGGCGGGCATCCGGGAAAGGCGCGTCACCCGAGCCCAGCGCGAAGCCCAGATCGCCCAACAACGTGAGCGAATCCTCGCGCATGAAGAGAATGCGGGCGACCGTCTGCAAGCTGGCCTCACCGAGCGGGAGCGGGAAAGACGCCGCGAATTCTTGATGAGATCGACCAGGGACCTGCTCTACGGCCTGCCAACATCACCGACGCCGCGGCCGCAGTAGATCAGCCAAGGCTTCGCGGCGCGGATGGATAGCTCAGCCCGCATCCACCGACCCTGCTCGCCCGTGCGGACGAAGTGATCGAATGACGCGAGCCCTGCATGTCCGCCTTGGGTCAAAAGCGAACGATGTGCCGTGCCCACGCCGTATCCGCTGCTGCCCAGAACGCGGGAGTCCCTGCGCCGTAGACGGGCGCTGATGAAGCCACGTCCTGGCGGCGGCGCCGCGCCCGTCACATTTCCGGCGGGACGAAGAAGCAGCGCAGGCGCCCGTCGGGATGGGTGCAGAGCCAGAATTGGCCGTCCTCGCTCGGCAGCGCTTCGCCGCGCTTGACGCTCATGCGGCGCCCGAGCAGCACGAAGCCGTCGGCACCGGCGCGGATGCGTTCGCGCGCCACCACCGAGCAATCGTCACGGCCGCAGCAAGCTTCGCCGCTCTGATTGCGGTAGTTGCCGCGCCGGATCCAGTCGTAATCCCCGTGAACGGGGATTACGCCAAGCTCGCGCTCTGGGCGAGCGTCGTCGTCGCCATGCGCAACGGCACGCTCGGCGGCGGGAACCGTGCAAATCAAGGCTACGCAGAGAACGAGCGCCCGTTTCATCGCCAGCGCACCGTCGAAGCCGCGGCGCGTCCGGCCCGCGCCCGGCACGCCATGATGTCAACCCGGACCGGCTGGAACAAGGGCGCGGCGACCCTGCCAGAGCGCCAGCGCGAGGCCGCCGAGCCCGGCGACCGGCAGCGCCAGATCCTCGGTCACGCCGAGGAACCAGGCGGCCGTTCCGCCGATGAGCGACCACAGCACCGGGATCGCGAGGAGGTGCAGCGGCAAGCGGCGTTCGGCGAGCAATAGCAGGCCCATCGAGAAGATCGTCAGCGGGCACGGGGCGACGCCGAACATCGGCGCGCGCGGCCAGCCATGGCCGAGCAGCCAGCCGATCAGCGGATAGACGGCCATCGCGAAGACGGCGAGCGCCAGGCCGATCCAGGACGCGAGATCGCCGCGGAATCGGAAGGCGAGCTTGCCGCGGACAACGCCGGTCCAGAGCAGCAGCAGTGCTTCGAAGATGAAGAGCGCGCCGAAAATATCGGCCCAGAAATTGATCGTCGCGAAGAACGCCAGGTGATAGACGGCGCCGTTCCACGCCCAGGCGAGCGCCAGGATCGCGGCGACGACGCGGCCCGATCCCGCACGCGGTCTGAACGCCAGCGTCAGCGCCGCCAGCGCGAGCACATAGGCCCCGATCTGCGCCGGCCAAATCGCGCGGTTGTATTGCTCGAACAGCGCGAAGAAGGCGTCTTGGCCGAAGGGCAGCATCGGGGCGGGTCAGAGATCCTCGACGTAGCGGATCATCCGCTGGCGCAGCTTGGCGTCGGGCCGGCGGCCGTAGAGGGCGCCCATGTTCTCCTGCATGTGGTCGACGCGCGAGGTGGCGGGAATGACGCAGGTGACCGCGGGATGCGCGACGATGAACTTCAGCAGGAACTGCGCCCAATTCGCGCAATCGATCTCGCCGGCCCAATCGGGGAGCTTCTTGCCGGCGACACGCTCGATCAAGTCGCCCTGCTGGAACGGCCGGTTGACGATGACGGCGAGGCGCCGCTCGGCGGCGAGCGGCAAGAGCCGCCGCTCGGCCTCGCGGTCGACGACGTTGTAGGTGAATTGCACGAAGTCGAGCTTCTCTTTCGTCATGATCGCTTCGAGCTCGTCGTGCCGGCGGCCGTGCGAGGTCGTGACGCCGATATAGCGGATGCGCCCCTTCGCCTTTTCTTCACGGAGAGTCTCGAGATGGCCCTCCCAGCGCAAGAGATTGTGGACCTGGATCAGGTCGAAGCGCTCGAAGCCCCAGAGCCGGCGCGAATCGGCGATCTGGCGTCGCCCGGTCCCCTGCCACAGGGTCCAGACCTTGGTGGCCGAGAACAGCGCGCGCTTCTCCCGGATGCGCGCGAGCGCGTAGCCGATCACCGCCTCGGACGAGCCGTACATCGGCGACGAGTCGACCATCGCGCCGCCGCGCGCGAAGAATTCCCGCAGCACCCCGGTGCGCTGGTCGCGCAGCTTGCGGTCCTCGCCGACATTGAACGTGATCCAGCTGCCCATGCCGATCGCCGGGATTTCCTCGCCCGTCGACGGAATGGCGCGCATCAGCTTCGGCCCCGGAGCCGCGGCCCGAGGTTCGCCCGCGCGCAACCCGAGCGCGGCCGCGCCGCCGGCGAGGGCGGCAAGGACGGTGCGGCGGCTGGTCGGGCTCGGCATGCGCAACGCGGCCTCGGTGCTCGATACCGCCGAATCTCGGCTCGTCGGGGACGAGGTTCAAGCCGCACTTTCGCCCTGTTGAAGTCGGGGAAGGCCGTCACCGCCGCATTGCTGGCGGCGAACCGCTTCGCCTATCCTCGCGCCGCGGCCCGGTAACGGCCGGCGGGAAAGCTGTCGACTATGAATAAGATCGAGATCGAGCGGCCCGGTGCCGCCCCCGGCGTGCTGCCGTTCCAGGAATTGCGCGACCTCGCCGGGCGCGCGATCCTTCCCGCGCGGCCTCTGACCGACGCGCAGCTGCAGCCGGCGAGCCTCGACCTCCGGCTCGGCGCGCGCGCCTACCGCGTGCGCGCGAGCTTCCTGCCCGGCCCCGAGGCGACGGTCGAGAGCAAGATCGCGAAATATGGCCTCTACGATTTCGATCTCAGCGAAGGCGCCGTGCTCGAGCGCGGCTGCGTCTACATCGTGCCGCTGCTGGAAGCGCTCGACCTGCCGCAGAGCCTCTCGGGCACCGCCAATCCCAAGAGCTCGACGGGACGGCTCGACATCTTCACCCGCCTCATCGCAGACCGCAGCGCGGAGTTCGACCGCGTGCGCGCCGGCTACTCCGGGCCGCTCTATGCCGAGATCTCGCCGCGCACCTTCAGCGTCCGGGTGCGCACCGGCACGCGGCTTTCACAGCTGCGCCTGCGCCGCGGGCGCACCGCCGCCAGCAGCGCCGATCTCCGCCGCCTGCACGCGCGCGACCCCTTGGTGGAGCAGAACGGCCCGGCGCCGGCCAATATCGAGCGCGGACGGCTCAGCGTCAGCATCGATCTCGCCGGCCATCCCGCGACTGGCCTCGTCGGCTTCAAGGCCAAGCGCGATGCCGGCGTCATCGACTATGAGCGCATCGCGTACTACGACCCGCTCGATTTCTGGGAGCCGATCTATGCGCGCCAGCACGATTTCATCGTGCTGAACCTCGACGATTTCTACATCCTCGCCTCCAAGGAAGCGGTGAGCGTGCCGCCCGAATACGCGGCCGAGATGGTGCCCTACGATACCGAGGTGGGCGAGTTCCGCGTCCACTATGCCGGCTTCTTCGATCCAGGCTTCGGCCATCGCGAGCAGGGCGGCAG
>DATBLL010000004.1:0-1921 GCA_036555425.1 Alphaproteobacteria bacterium
GCGTGCCTGGAAGGTACGGCTGATCGAGAGCATGAACCCGGAGTGGCGGGACCTGTTCGATGAGCGCTTGGGCGAGATCAGAGATGGCCCGGCAGACCTCCAGCGGTTTCAACGCTAACGCCACGCCAGCCGGCATGTGCCGTGGGTGGCCGCCTCCGCGCATAGGCGCTAACTTAATTTGATCATGAGCTGGTAGCGGCGTTTTCGCGGGGGCTCCGCGATGTGCCGGCGGATGCGGGCGCGTCGCCGCCGGAGGCGGGCGAGCGTCGGTTCCGGAATGATGGCGTTGAGCAGGACTGCCGCGAGCTGGCGCATGAGACGCCAGCGGCCCGGGCGGGTCAGGCGGCGGCCGAGCGGGGGGAGTCCTCGAGTTCGTCGGCGAGCGGCTCGAGCAGCAGGATCAACAGAAGATGGGCCAGCAGATACGGTCTGGCGGAACGCACGTCGCTGCCCGGCGGCCCCTTGAGTCCGACCAGGCTTTTCAAACGTTTGAACGCGAGCTCGATGCGCCATCTCAAACGGTAGAGGGCGAGGATGTCATCGCGGCTGAAGGTCTCGCGCGCCAGCGAGGTGACGAGGATCACCCAATCGGCGGCGGTCAGTGTTTGTGGTGACAGGCGATGGCCGCCGCGCTGCGCCTCGCGCCTGGCCTTTCGGCGCGCCGAGACGACGGCATCGGCCGGCTTCTTGATGGCGACGAGCCGCACGGTCAGGAGCGGGCCGCCCTTGACCGCAAGCGCCAGTGGCCGGTCGAGGTGTCCGCGCCGATCCGCGGCGCGCAGGGCGGCCACCAGGTCGAACGGCGCGCCATCCAGATCGCGCCAGCGGGCGCTCTTCCAACCGGCGCGGATGATCACGTCGGCACCGGCCGCGAGCACCGCTGCAATCCGGCCGGGCTGCAGATAGGCACGATCGCCAATGCGGATCTCGCCGGCGAGAACGGGCGCGCGATCGAGTGTCTCGCCGCCCTTCTCGTCGGTCAGCTCGAAGAAGCCGAACCGCTCGCAGGGAACATCGAAGGCGCAATGCACGCGCCACAACCTGTTGCCCCTGCCCGCGCCCCCTGCCTTGGCCACCGTCGTACCGTCAACGATGCGAATAAGCCGGCCGCGCGCGGCCTGGGGCGCGCGCTGGGCAAGCGCGTGCCCGACCAGATGCGCCAGCCAATCGCCGCAGTTTCTCAACCGTTTGAGCAGCGCCACGTTGGAGACGTCGGCGAGCCCCACCGACGCCGCCCACGCCGCCGTCAGCCGCAGGCCTTTGTCGCCGAGGCAGTAGGCCAGGATCAGGCGCAAAAGATCGACCGCATCGCCGAACCCGCGCGCCCGCCGGAACGCGCCGCTCGCGCGTGCCAGCGCGCCAATGGCCCCCGACCCCCCAAGCCGATCGACCAGCTCCGGCCAATCGCGTCCAAGCAAAGAATCATGAGTCATCCCACTCTGGAATCACATTCGAGTCCGCGTGGCAAGCTTCTTAAGTTAGCGCCTATGCGCTTCCGCGGCCATGACGTTTATTGGGGAGCGCAGAGGGCGAGTAGGTCGGTGCTGCCGCCGGACTTGGTCCGGCGGAAGCCCGACAAGTTACGCCATGGCGCACATCGCTGTCGGGCTTCGACCGGCGAAGAGCCGGCCTACAAAATCGGATCGACGAGGAAGGCCGGTTATGCCGCGCTTGCCTTCAAGGCGGCTTTGAACGCCGCGCGGCGCTTGGCGCTGTACATTTCGGCGTACTCGCGCGCCGTCAGCGGGCCCTGCTCGATCAGCAGCGCGGCGAACACCGGCCCCTCCTGTGTGATGAGGCCCGCGACTCTGGCTTCGAAGTCGGCAAGCTCGGAAATCGTCGTGCAGTGCTTGATGCCGGCCGCGCGCGCAATGCCCTCGAAGTCCACCGAAGGGTTCGGGATCGGATGCCCGCCGTTAGA
>DATBLL010000050.1:0-26325 GCA_036555425.1 Alphaproteobacteria bacterium
ATCGACGCGGAGTTCGTGCCGGCGCCGACGGTGCATTGACCTTCCTCACCCGCGCAGCGGGGGAGGTGCGGGCGAAGCCCGCGGTGGGGCCAGTCGAAATCGCAAACAGCCTGCCGGCGGCCTCACCCCCACCTAGCCTCCCTCCGCAAGGGCAGGGGAGGAAATCAGAGCGTACCTCTCCGCCCGCGCCGGCGATCGGGGCGGAAGCGCTCGGCGAACAGGAATGGGTTGGGGAATTTCTCGAAGCGCTGTTTCAGCCGCTCCATCGCGCCGTGCACGCGCGCGTGCTCGTCGAGCCGCCGCTCGAGGAAGTTCAGCGTCGCCGCGTGATCGATCGAGCGGTCGTTGAACCAGTAGAGGAACGTCGCCGAGCAGATCGCGGCCAGGATCGCGCGCTTGGTGTAGAAATTGAAATCCGTGGCCTTGTCGCCGGCTGCGTGCCAGAGCGAATCGACCGTGCGGTAGAGCAGCCGGAACCCCACCGGCGCGTTCTGCGGCAGCGCCAGCGTGTTGGTGGCGCGGCGCACCGCCTCCTTGTGCGGGGCCACGAAGTCCAGCCGTGCACGGATGCCGGCGGCGATGCGGTCGCGGATCTTGGTGTCGGGCGGCAGCGCCGCCACCGCCTCGGCCATGGCCCGGTCGGCCATGGCGCTGTAGACCTCGACCGCCTCGATGGGGCCGCGCGCGAAGAGGCGCTGCGCATCGGCCGCCTCCATGCCGGCGGCGCGGGCGCCGGCCACGAGGGCCCGCTCGGTCCAGCCGTCGAAGGGGACGTGCGGCAGGGCCGCCGCCACCACGGCCTCGCGGGCCTTGTTCCAGCTCGCCGTGTCCATAGGCGCCTCCTCGGCCCCGGTTGGGCCTCCGGGGGGCTTTTGACAGCCCCCTGTGACACATTAGGGACGAATGAAGGGCCCCTCTCGGCTTCCCAAAGGGGCCGGAACTGTGCTATTAACACAAACTTGAACGGCGCGGGACATGTTTCGCGCCGTCTCTCTTTTTGCGTCAACCCGGCCCGCGCAGGCGCCACAACGCAAGTGGGCCAACAGAGGAGTACGACCCATCGTTCAGGTCATCGTCCGCGACAACAATGTCGACCAGGCACTGAAGGCGCTCAAGAAGAAGATGCAGCGCGAGGGCCTGTTCCGCGAAATGAAGCTCCGCCGCAGCTACGAGAAGCCCTCCGAGCGCAAGGCGCGGGAGAAGGCGGAGGCGGTCCGCCGGGCGCGCAAGCTGGCGCGCAAGCGGATGGAACGCGAAGGCTTCTGACGCCCGGCCCGTCCGGGCTCCGGTTTCGATAGGTTTGCGCCCCGTCCCTGCCGCCCGCTCGGTCGCAGCAGCGGACGCCCGCGGCGCATGCCGGCCGTTCACCCATGCCGAAGTCAGCCCCTTCGCCCGCGCCCGCGGCCGTCCCAATCTTGCCCGGCCTCGCGGCGCTGGCGGACCGCTATGACGGCTTCATCCTCGACCTTTGGGGCACGATCCACGACGGCATCCGCGCCTGGCCCGGCGCCGTCGCGTGCATGGCGGAGCTGAAGCGGCGGGAGAAGCGCGTCCTCGTCCTCTCCAACGCGCCGCGCCGCTCGCGCTTCGCGATCAAGCGCATGGACGAGATGGCAATTCCGCGGGCGGGCTACGACGACGTGCTGACCTCGGGCGAGGCCGCGAACCGGGCCCTGCTGCTCCGCAACGACGATTGGCATCGGCGGCTTGGCCGACGCTGCCATCTCCTCGGCCCGCCCGGTCACCTCGACGACAGCGTGCTCGAGGAGGTGCCGCACGAGCGGGTGGAGGACCTCGCCAATGCCGAGTTCATCGTCAATGTCGGCGTGCGCCGCCGGACCGACCGCCTTTCCGACTACGAGTCCTTCCTGCGCGAAGGCACCGAGCGCAAGCTGCCGATGATCTGCTGCAACCCCGACTACGAGGTGCTGCGCGGCGGCGACCGCGAGCTCTGCGCCGGCGCCCTGGCGCGCCGCTACGGCGAGCTCGGCGGCGACGTCCGCTATCACGGCAAGCCGCATGCGCCGATCTATGCCGAAAGTATGAAGCGCCTCGGCCTCTCCGATCCGGCGCGGGTGCTGGCAATCGGCGACGCGCTGCGCACCGATGTCGCCGGCGCCGCCGCGGCCGGCATGGACGCGGTGCTGATCACCAGCACCGGCATCCTCGCGATGGAACTCGGCATCGCGCCCTACGAAGACCCCGATCCGGCCATGCTGGCGCGCCTCTGCGCGGCCGAGGGCCAGCATCCGCTGGCCGCGATCGCGGCATTCCGCTGGTAGATGGCCCCGCGGCCGCCGCCGGAACGCGGGTGGGACAGTCACACCACCAAGACACCAAGGCACCAAGAGAAATAGATTTTGCCGGCCAAAGGCCGGCAATGAATCTCTTTTTGGCGCCTTGGTGTCTTGGCGGCCTTTCCGTCTGAAGGCCGCGCCCGATCAATCGCCGAAGCGCGTGTGGCCGTGGATCAGCTCGGCCAGGTGGTCGAGATCGCGCGTCGCGACCGCGAGCAGCAGATTGTGCTCTTCGTTGATGCCGCCGCCAGCGCCGTGCCTGAGATTGCCGACGGTGTGGAACGTCTCGGCCTCGGCGCGGGAGATGCGCTCGAGCTGCTTGTGGATCTCGCTGCGCAGCGCGATCAGCTCGGCCTTCCACTGCGCATAGGCGGCCGAGTCGCGCACGACCCGGTTGCGGAGCTGGGTTTCGCGCGTGCGCAGCACGGCGATCTCGTCGATGACCGCGTCGGTGGCGCGGGCGCGCAGGCACGTGTCGCGCTCCTCGCGCACGGCATAGAAAGCCTGGAATTGGACCAGGAAGAGCGTGGACACGATGATGGCGGCAACGGCCCATCCCGGCACCGTGACACCGGGCAGCACGTTGAGCCATGCCAACCCGACGCCGAATGCCGTGCCGAACAGCCAGGTGCGCTGCGCCTGCACGATGTGCCGGAAATACTCGCCGGCGGCGCGCCCGAACAGCCTCAGGCGCGCCCACGCGATCTTGGTACGGGTCCAGACGTCCGTTGCGGCGACTGTCGACATGCTCGCCCCCCAGCGCCGGCAAATTGAACGCGCGCGCGGGGAAAAACCGTAAAAGCCTATCCTTACCCGAGCGTTTCGGCCGGCTGGCTCAGTGGCCGCCGCCGTGCAGGATCTCGCGGCGGACGCCGGTTTCGTAGGCGATGCCCTCGGGCGTCAGCGCGATGACCTGGGGGAACGCCGCGCGCGCCAGGCCCTTCCGCTCGAGCGCCTTCCAGACCGCCTCGTTGAAGAGGCCGCTCGCATCGCGGCTCGCGACGACGAAATGGCCGACATGGAAATGATCGCCGTGCGGGTGCGGCAGGTTGGTGATGGCCACCGCGCCCGAGGGCTCGGGCGGCAGCGCGTGCGAGGGGTCCCGCGCCAGCTCCTGGAGGATCGCCAGCGTGCGCAATTGCAGCGGGTTGAGCTTCAGCGGATTGGCTTTGGGCGGCACGGGCGGCGACCTCCTCGGGTCCAGTGCTTGTAAGAAAATGAAAAGGGCGGGGCCCGGCCGGACCCCGCCCCTGCACTATAGAGGGTAACGGCTTACTGGCCGACGATATCCCCCTTCATCGGGCCGAGCACCGCCAGCACCTCGCGCTGCTCCCTGCGCGGAACTTTCTTCGCGCGCATGGCCCCGGCGATGTGGCCGACGGTGATGTTCCATTCGCGGTTGGTGATCTTCATGCCGGCATGCGCGGTCTTCATGTCCTTGCCGGCGTATTTGCAGGGGCCCCCGCTGGCTTCGCAGAGCTGGTCCGTGAGCTTGGCGATGAACACCTTGGCGTCGGTCTTCGCGAAACGCTTGTTGACGCGGCGGTCCTTGGCCATGCGGTTGACAAAATCGGTCATCACCGCCTCGATGGCGGGGCGCTGGCCGAGCCGCGCGTAGAGCGAATTGGGATCGACCGGCTTGGCCGCGGGGCCGGGTCCGGCGGCGGCGGCGGGCGCGTGGCCCCTGGTATCGATTGTTGTCGCCGGCTTGCCGGGGAAGCTGGGCTTCTCTTGTCCGGCGCAGGCCGCGAGCGAAACAATCATCCCGGCGCCGAGCGCCAGGGAGACGAGACGTTTCATGAGCGTTTCCCCTTGCAGGTGCAGTAACGCGGCGGAGAATAGGCCCCGCGCCCCAGCGAGGCAATTGCCGCAACCGAAGTTCACGCAACGACTGTGGATTCGCGCGCCTATGCTTTCGCGCTGGGGCGGCTCGCCACGCTCTCGTACCAGCGGCGCGCGTTGGCGGCGCCGGCCGGAAGCTCGAGCTTGATCCACTTGGCGAAGTCGACGGCGATCATCGCGTCGATGTCGGCGACGCTGTAGCGGTCGCCGCAGAGGAACGGCTTCGGCCCCACCATGTAGTCGAGCAATTCGAGGAAGTGCTGCGCGCGCTTCTTGCCGCGTTCGGCGAGCTCGGGGATTTGCGCATGGTTGACCGGCCCGGTCACCGCGCGATCCTTCATGCCGGGCGCCGAGTTGCGCAGCGCCTCGCCGACCGCCATCAGGCCCTCGGCTTCGATGCGCCACTGCGTGTCGGCGATGATCGCCTTCTCCTTGGCCGAGGTGCCCATGAGCGGGGGCTCGGGATGCGTCTCTTCGAGGTAACGCCAGATGGCGGCCGTGGACACGAGGCGCGTGCCGTCGTCGAGCACCAGCACCGGCACGGTGCAATGCGGGTTGATCATGCGGAATTCGGGCTTCAGGTGCTCGCCGGCGCGCAAGTCGACCTGGACAGTCGGGATCTCGATTCCCTTCTCCGCCATGAACACGCGCACGCGGCGCGGGCTCGGGGCCGGCTTGCAGTCGTAGAACTTCATTGACTCGTCTCCACGGTTTCGCATTCGAGCTTGGCGGCGAGCGGCCAGTCGCGGTCGGGCTTCCAGGCGTCGCTGAAGAGGCGCAGCGAGGGCTGCGCGGTGGTAATGGAGCCGGTGAGCCTGCAATTCAAGCGCACTTTCGGCGCGGCCAGCGGCTGCGCCAGCGTGACCTCGCCGGCGATCTTGAGCGGCGCGCCGTCGGCGTTCACGACCGCGAGCTTGGAAGGGAACGCCGGGCTCGCCGATTGCGCCGGCACTTTGAATTGGCCGCCCTCGTGGAAGAACATCACGTAGAGCATGGCCGCGATCAGCCAAAGCCCCGTGACCGACAGGAAGCGAAACAGACGATCCACGTAGTTCATGGCGTCCTCCGCGCGAACCGGTTTTCGACGCGGGGGAGTATGGCGCGACGTGCGGCGCAAGGCGAGCGAGCCGCGCTTCGGCACACTACTTCTCCGGCTTGAGGACCTGCACGTGCGAGGCGATCCAAGCCGCATACTCTGCCTCGCTGCATTTGCCCGCAGCTAGCTCCCGCGTCATGACCACCGCCTCCGCTTCCGGGGCTACAAGTTCGTGACCGTTCAGCTGCAAGAACACGTCTGCAGCGGCGAGCGCGACGCGCTTGTTGCCGTCGATGAAGGCGCGATTGCGACCGAGGCCCATCGCATAGGCGGCCGCCAGCTCCGCCAGAGTTGGCGCCCCGTATGCGAATTGATCGGGAGCGCGCGCGAGCGCGGATTCGAGCAATCCATCGTCGCGGAGGCCGTGGCTTCCGCCGTGCTCGGTGATGAGTTGATCTTGGATCGCTTCGACCAGGGCCCGCGTCAGCCAGACGGGCTCGGTCATTTCGCCAGCTGGCGAAGCGCGTTCCGATATTTGCGCCGCGTGCGCGCAAACGCTTCCATGCCCTTGGCGAGCACCGGATCGTAAGGCGTGAGTTTGATGCCCTCCGCGGTATCGACGATGTAAAGCGTATCGCCTTCGGCGAGCCCGTGCCGCTCGAGAATCTCCTTGGGCAGGACGACGCCCTGCGAGTTACCGATCTTGCGCAGCTTGATTTTCTCGGACATGAGTCGCCTTCGGACGTTATTACTATGGTTATAACCCCAAGATCCCGATTTCAAGCGGCATCTTTGCCGGTGTCCGTCCCTTCGCACCCGCAATATACTGTCTACATCATGCGCATAGGCGGACGCGGGCGATGAGCGAATTCGGCAAGAAGACGTTGCAGGATTGGGAAGCGGCGGCGCGCAAGGATTTGGGCGGCGAGCCGCTCGAAAAGCTCGTCTGGCACACGCCCGAGGGGATCCCGGTCAAGCCGCTCTACACCGCTGCCGATCTCGAGAATCTGGAATTCGCAAGCTCGCTGCCGGGCCTGGCACCCTATGTGCGCGGCCCGCGCGCGACGATGTATGCGGTCAAGCCCTGGACCATCCGCCAATATGCCGGCTTCTCGACGGCCGAGGATTCCAACGCGTTCTATCGCCAGGCCTTGAAGGCCGGGCAGATGGGCCTCTCGGTGGCGTTCGATCTGGCCACGCACCGCGGCTACGATTCGGATCATCCGCGCGTCGTCGGCGACGTCGGCAAGGCCGGCGTCGCGATCGATTCGGTCGAGGACATGAAGATCCTGTTCGACGGGATCCCGCTCGACCGCATGTCGGTCTCGATGACGATGAACGGCGCGGTGCTGCCGGTGCTGGCGATGTTCGTCGTCGCCGGCGAAGAGCAGGGCGTGAAGCAGAGCCAGCTCAGCGGGACCATCCAGAACGACATCTTGAAGGAGTTCATGGTCCGCAACACCTACATCTACCCGCCCGAGCCCTCGATGCGCATCGTGGCCGACATCATCGAGCACACGGCGCGCTTCATGCCGAAATTCAACTCGATCTCGATCAGCGGCTATCACATGCAGGAGGCGGGGGCGACCTGCGTGCAGGAGCTCGCCTACACGCTGGCCGACGGCTGGGAGTATGTCCGCGCCGCCATGTCGAAGGGCCTGAAGATCGACGAGTTCGCCGGGCGGCTCTCGTTCTTCTGGTGCCTCGGCATGAATTTCTTCATGGAGATCGCGAAGCTGCGCGCGGCGCGGCTCCTGTGGTCGCGCATCATCAAGACCTTCGACCCCAAGGACGAGCGCTCGCTGGCGCTCCGCACGCACTGCCAGACCTCGGGCGTCTCGCTCACCGAGCAGGACCCCTACAACAACATCATCCGCACCACGATCGAGGCGCTCGCCGGCGTGTTCGGCGGCACGCAGTCGCTGCACACCAACAGCTTCGACGAGGCGCTGGCGCTGCCGACGCCGTTCTCGGCGCGCATTGCGCGCAACACGCAGCTGATCATCGCCGAGGAAAGCGGCATCCCGCACGTCGTCGATCCGCTCGGCGGCTCCTATTACGTCGAGGCCCTCACCGCGAGCGTCGCGGCCGAGGCGTGGAAGCTGATCGAAGAAGTCGAGGCGATGGGCGGCATGACCAAGGCCGTCGCCGCCGGCCTGCCCAAGCTGCGCATCGAAGAATCCGCGGCGCGCAAGCAGGCGCGCATCGACCGCGGCGAGGAGGTCATCGTCGGCGTCAACAAATACCGGCCCGACACCGAGGAGCACGTCGAGATCCTCGACATCGACAACACCAAGGTGCGCCAGCAGCAGATCGAGCGCTTGAAGAGCGTGCGCGCCAAGCGCGACGCGGGCAAGGTGAAGACGGCGCTCGAGGCCGTCACGCGCACCGCCGCCGGCGGCAACGAGAATCTCCTCGCCGCCTGCATCGAAGCGGCGCGCGCCCGCGCCACCGTCGGCGAGATCTCCGAGGCGATGGAGAAGGCGTTCGGCCGCCACCGCGCCGAGATCCGCGCCATCTCCGGCGTCTACGCCGCCGGGCACGAGGGCGACGCGGCGTTCGAGAAGGTCCAGCGCGAGGTCGCGGAGTTCGCGCGGCTCGAAGGCCGGCGCCCGCGCCTCCTCGTCGCCAAGCTGGGGCAAGACGGCCACGACCGCGGCTCCAAGGTGATCGCCACCGCCTTCGCCGATCTGGGCTTCGACGTCGACATCGGCCCGCTCTTCTCCACGCCCGAGGAGGCCGCGCGCCAGGCGATCGAGAACGACGTGCACGTGATCGGCGTCTCCTCGCAGGCCGCGGGGCACCGCACGCTCGTCCCGCAGCTGATCGAATCGCTCAGGAAGCAGGGCGCCGGCGACATCCTCGTCATCTGCGGCGGCGTCATCCCGCCCCAGGATTACGAGATGATGAAGAAGGCCGGCGTCGCCGCCATCTACGGCCCCGGCACCAACATCCTCGAAGCCGCGCGCGAGGTGCTGGGGTTGATCCGGCGATTGCGCAAGGCGGCGTAGCAGGCACTATCCCAAAATATGTAGGGGTGGGTCCCCGACCCGCCCCTTCCGGCCGCGCGCAGTGTTTGGCATTGATGCGTTGGCCACAGGGCAGGTCGCAGACCCACCCCGACAAACCGAGAAATCTTTCGCGCCAATGTCCCTCGAATACCTCCGCAGCTTCGCGCTCAATCTCCCCTGGTTCGACTATGTCGGCTATCTCGGCATGCTGCTGGGCCTCGTCTCGATGGCGATGCGGACGATCATCCCGCTGCGCCTGTTCGCGATCGTGGCCTGCGCCTGCCTCGGCACCTTCGCGCTGCTGCGCGAGGCGTGGCCGACGCTCGTGGTCAACGCCGTCACGATCCCGGTCTTGGGCTGGCGCACGCGCGAGATGTGGCTCTTGACGCGGCGCGCGGCCAAGGCGGCCAGCACCGATCTCTCGATCGACTGGCTCCTGCCCTACATGCATCCGTGCACGCTCGGCGCCGGCGCCACGCTGTTCAAGAAGGGCGACGAGGCGGCCGAGATGTTCTACGTCGCCAAGGGCAAGCTCCGGCTCGTCGAGCACCATGTCGAATTGGGCGAAGGCGCCATCGTCGGCGAGATCGCGATGTTCTCACCCGCACGCAAGCGAACGCGGACGGTGGTCGCGGCCACGGACGTCACGCTTATGTCGATCGGCGAATCCGAGCTGAAGCAGCTCTACTACCAGAACCCGCATTTCGGGTTCTATCTCATCCAGCTCATAACGCACCGCCTCGTCGCGAACATGGAGCGGTTGGAGGAGAAGGTGGCGGAGCGCGAGACAGCGCCAATTGCGGCTCGAACTTCACCTGTCGTCTCCGCGAAAGCGGAGACCCACGGCGCCGTCGGCGGGGTCTAGGCTCGCCCGCACGTCGCCGTCGCAGCGCGAAGGCGCTGCCTACCGCCAAATCGCGCAACACACGATTTGGCGGAAGCTCGGCATCTTGGACGGGCGTTGGGGTCGCCGCTTTCGCGGGGACGACAAGAGTGGGATGGTGCGGGCGAGTTGTCTGCCAAGGAGAACCCCATGTCCCTCCACATCGAGCCCGACGGCCCCGTTCTCGTCGTCACCATGGATCGGCCGAAGGCGCGCAACGCCGTCGATCCCGAGCAGGCGGAGCGCCTGCGCCAAGCGTTCGACAGCTTCGAGCGCAACCGCGAGGCCAAGGTGGCGGTGCTCACCGGCGCCAACGGCGTCTTCTGCGCCGGCTACGATCTGAAGAGCTTCGCCGACCGCAAAAACGACGAGGCGAGGAAGCTCGACTACGACCCCGAGGGCGAAGGGCCGATGGGACCCTCGCGCCGGCTGCTCACGAAGCCGGTCATCGCCGCGGTCGAAGGGCACGCGGTCGCGGGCGGGCTCGAGCTTTCGCTCTGGTGCGATCTCCGCGTGGCCTCGGAGACGGCGGTGTTCGGCGTCTTCTGCCGGCGCTGGGGCGTGCCGCTGATCGATGGCGGCACCGTACGTTTGCCGCGCGTCGTCGGCATGGGACGCGCGCTCGATATGATCCTGACCGGCCGCCCCGTCGCGGCGCGCGAGGCCTATGAGTGGGGCCTCGCCAACCGGCTGGTGCCGGCGGGCGAGGCGCGCGCCGAGGCGGTGAAGCTCGCCAAGGAGATCGCGCGCTTCCCCGAGCTTTGCATGAAGACCGACCGCATGAGCGCCTTCCGCCAATGGGACATGGATCTCGCCGCCGCGCTCAAGATGGAAGGCCGCGAAGGGCTGGCGCCGCTGCTCGAGGGCGCCCGCGAGGGCGCCGCCCGCTTCGCCTCCGGCAAAGGCCGCGGCGGCGATTTCGGGGAGATTTGAGAAGGGAAACAGGGAGGCGGGGAGACGGGGAGAAGAAAGAGGGAATGCGCGCGAGGACGCGCGCGGAAGAAATGGAACAAGTGTTTATTTCGCGCCGCTCTTGCGGCGCAATCCTCGTTCTTGCCTATCTGCTCTGTGCCTCTGTGTCTCTGTGGTGAATCTTTCTCTCCCCGCCTCCCCGTCTCCCTGTTAGCTTTCCTGAATGTCATCCTCACGCAGCTATCCGCAGCGGCGGCCGTTGGGGCATGGGCGCGTGGCGGCGGGCACGGCGCCGGTGAAGCCGCGCGATGCCGGCTCGCTGATCATCTGGCGCGCGGGGCCCGAGGGCGCCGAGGTGCTGATGGGCCGGCGCTCGCGGCGCGCCGCTTTCGTCCCGGATTTCTTCGTCTTTCCCGGCGGGCGGCTCGATCCCGCCGACAGCGCCGTGCGGCCCGCGACGCCGCTCGCCGCGGAGTTCGTGGCGCGCATGGGCGTGCGCGGCGATGCGGCGCTGGCCGAGGCGCTGGCGCTCGCCGCGGTGCGCGAAACCTTCGAGGAGACGGGCCTCTTGCTCGCGGAGATCGGCGATATTGGGGCTGTCGCGCATCCCGAATGGGCGCATTGGAAGGCGCGCGATTTGGCGCCCGGGCTCCATCGCCTGCGCTATTTCGGCCGCGCCATCACTTCGCCCTCGAGTCCGATCCGCTTCCACGCGCGCTTCTTCGTGGCGCGCGCCCAAGAATTCCAAGGCGAGATCGCGGGCTCGGGGGAACTCTCGGAGCTCGGCTTCTACCCCGCGACCGAGGTGCTGGAGCACATGCCCGTCGTCGACGTGACCGAGTTCATGCTGAACCGCATCATCGCCTACGCCGCCGATCCGCTGCGCTTTGATCCGCGGATGCCGATCTTCTCCTACCGCGACGACGGTCCTTTCGTGCGATACGAGTGAGAAGAAGGTTCACCACCAAGGCACCAAGATACGAAGACACCACGATTGAACGATGCGCCTTCGGCGCATTCTGTTTTCTTGGCGCCTTGGTGTCTTGGTGGCGGGCCTTCCTTCGCCCTCACCGCCGATCGGTGCGCGGGGTGAGGCGGGTCACGTGGCCCATCTTGCGGCCCCTCCGCGCTTCGGTCTTGCCGTAGAGGTGCAGGCGCGCGCTGGGGTCTTTCAAGAATTCGGGCCAGCGGTTGACGTCGTCGCCCAGGAGGTTGGTCATCACCGCATCGGCATGGCGCTCGGGCGAGCCCAGCGGCAGCCCGCACACCGCGCGCACGAGCTGCTCGAACTGGCTGACCAGGCAGGCGTCGATGGTCCAGTGGCCGGAATTGTGCGGCCGCGGCGCCAGCTCGTTGACGAGAATGCGGCCGTCGTCGGTGACGAACATCTCGACCGCGAGCAGGCCGACGAGATCGAGCGCGGTGGCAAGCCGCGCCGCCAGCGCCTCGGCCTGCTCGGCCAAGCCGCGCGAGATCGGCGCCGGCGCGATCGTCTCGGCCAGGATGTGCTCGCGGTGCCGGTTCTCGACCGGGACATAGGCGCGGGTCGTGCCGTCGAGCCCGCGCGCCACGATCACCGAGATCTCGCGATTGAACTTCACGAAGCCTTCGAGGATCGCGGGTTTGCCGCCGATGCCGTCCCAGGCTTCGACCGGATTGTCGCGATGCGCGATGATGCGCTGGCCCTTGCCGTCGTAGCCCATGCGCCGCGTCTTCAAGACGGCGGGGCGGCCGATGCGCTCCAAGGCCGGAATCAGCGCCTTCAGGCTGTCCACTGGCTCGTAGGGCGCGGTGCCGCCGCCGGTGCGGCGCACGAAATCTTTCTCGGCGACACGATCTTGCGCCACGGCGAGCGCGCGCGAGCCGGGCCGGACCGGCTTGCCCAGGCTTTCGAGGAACGAGACCGCCTCGGCCGGGACGTTCTCGAATTCGAGCGTCACCACGTCGGCCGCGCGCGCGAGATGGGCGAGCGCCGCCTCGTCGGTGTAGTCGGCGCGGATGCTGAGCGTCGCCACTTGCGACGCGGGCGGATCTTCCTCGGGGCTCAGGACCGCCACGCGATAGCCGAGCTCGGCGGCGGCGAGCGCCGTCATGCGCCCGAGCTGCCCGGCGCCGAGAATGCCGATGGTGGAGCCGGGCGGAATCGGTGCGGCCGTCATGGCGTCGCCGCGGCGCTCAGACGGGCTTCCGCGCGACGGACTTCGTCTGCTTCGCGCGCCAGGCGCCGAGCCGCTTCGCCAGCGCCTTGTCGCCGAGCGCCAGGATCGACGCCGCGAGCAGGCCTGCGTTGCGCGCGCCCGCCTTGCCGACCGCGAGCGTCCCCACCGGAACGCCCCCCGGCATCTGCGCGATGGAGAGAAGCGAGTCGAGCCCTTTGAGGGTTTTGCTCTCGACCGGCACGCCCAGGACCGGCAGCGTCGTCAGCGACGCGATCATCCCGGGCAGATGCGCGGCCCCGCCGGCGCCGGCGATGATGACCTTGACGCCGTCCGCCCCGGCGCCCTCGGCGAAGGCGAACATGCGCTTCGGGGTGCGGTGCGCGGAGACGATGCGCGCCTCGTGGCGTACGCCCAGCTCCTTCAGCACTGCGGCGGCTTCGCGCATGGTTTCCCAATCGGTTTGGCTGCCCATCACGATCGCGACAGGCGGCGCGCGGCGAGGCATCACTCGTCCCCCGGGGCCGGAAAAGGGGTGCGACTATACGGGCGCCCCGTGTGTCCGCAAGGCGGTAAAGTGAACAGGAGCCGGGGAGAAATTAAAAACACCACCAAGACACCAAGGCACCAAGACATCGAGAAAATGAATTGCCGGCCTTCGGCCGGCAAAGAAATGTTTCTTGGTGCCTTGGTGTCTTGGTGGTCAATTTTTCTCGCCTCCCCGGCTCCTGCTCGCCCACCCTAGGCGATGATGTCGGGCAGCAGCATGCTTTCGATGTGGGTGATCTGGTCCTTGAGCATGAGCTTGCGCTTCTTCAAGCGCTGGACGCGGAGTTGGTCGAAGGGGGCCTCTTCGGTCACGCGGGCGATGACGTCGTCGAGGTCGCGGTGCTCGGTGCGCAATTCCTCGAGCTTGCGCTGCAGCATCTCGCGCTGGTCCCGGTCGAGCTTCAAGGCGCGCTTCTCTCCCTTGGCCCCGTTTCGGGGCGCGCGATTTCGTCCTAGAAGATAACGCTTTGGCCCGGACCCGTCACCCCTCATGGATTTTCCCGAGCACCCGTTCTGGGATTTCTCCTTGGCGCTCTACGGCAAGCCGGGCGTGGCGCCCGCCTGCCTCGCGCTCCAGGAACGCCACGGCGCCGACGTGAACGCGCTGATGTTCTGCGTCTGGCTCGCCGAGAGCGGCCGCGGCCCCGTGCCGCGCGAAGAGCTCGCGGCCGCGCTCGCCGCCGTCGCCGCTTGGCACGCGCAGGTCGTGCGCACGCTCCGCCCGCTCCGCCGGCGGCTCAAACTCGGCTTCGATCCGGTCGATGCCGAGCTGGTGAAGCAGTTGCGCGCGCGCATACAGACGATCGAGATCGACGCCGAGCACGCGGAGCAGCTGGCGCTCGCGGCTTCGGCGGCGGCCGCCCGGCCCGTCCGCCCCGGCCTCGGCGCCGAGGAGCGGCTCGGCCACGCAACGCTCCACGCCGCCGCCTATTTCGCGCGCATCGGCGCCACGCCCGGCGCCGAGGATTGCGCGAACCTCCGCGTCATTATCGCTGCCGCTTTCGCGTTGCCCGTGGATGCGGTTCGGGCGCATGTTGAGCGCGCTTTCGCCTGACTTCCGGGAGGAACCGCGTGCGCTTTCGCACTTTCGTCTTCGCGTGGATCGTCGCTCTCGCGGGATCGCTCGCCGGCATCGCCGCGGCGCAGGATCAGCGGATCGCGACGCGGCTCACCTTCCTCCATTTCAACGACGCCTATCAGATCTCGCCGCGCCGCGGCTTGGGCGGCATGGGGCCGATGGCGACGCTGATCCAGCGCGAGCGCGCGCGCGCGCCACAATCGGTGCTGAGCTTCGGCGGCGACCTTATCTCGCCCTCGCTGCTCTCCGGCATCACCAAGGGCGCGCATATGATCGAGATGGCGAACGTCTTGCGCCTCCAGATCGCGGTGCTCGGCAATCACGAATTCGATTTCGGGCCCGACGTGCTGGCCCAGCGCATCGGCGAATCCAAGTTCGCCTGGCTCGGCGCCAACGTGCTCGGCACCGACGGCAGGACCTTCCCCGGCGTGCAGGCCACCAAGATCCTGCACATGGGGCCGGTCAAGGTCGGCTTCTTCGGCCTGGTGACGCCCGAGGCGCGGCTTTACATCCGCGGCGGCACGCCGGTGAATTTCGCGCCCTTCCTGCCGGCGGCACGCCTGGCCGTGGCGCAGCTGAAGCAGGACGGCGCCCAGGTGATCGTGGCGCTGACCCACATGAACCTCGTCGAGGATCAGCAGCTGGTGCGCGAGGTGCGCGGCTTGAACCTCGTGCTCGGCGGCCACGAGCACATCCCGATCACCGTCTACGAGCGCGGCGTGCTCATCTTGAAGGCCGGCAGCGATGCGGAGTTCTTGGGCGTCGTCGATCTCGACGTGGTGATCGAGAAGGGCCGGGTGACCGCAATCCCCTCCTGGCGCCTCGTCGCCAATTACGGCGTCGTCGCCGACCCCACGGTGCAGGCGCTGGTGCGCCGCTACGAGCAGCAGCTCGACCGCGAGATGGGCCAGCCCATCGGCAAGACCGAGACGGAGATGGACAGCCACGCCGCCACGCTGCGCCTGCGCGAAGCCGCGTTCGGCAATCTCGTCGCCGACGCGATCCGCGCCGCCACCGGCGCCGACGTGGCCCTCATCAACGGCGGCGGCTTGCGCGGCAACAAGGACTATCCGGCCGGCTCCAACATCACCGCCCGCGACATCTTCTCCGAGATGCCGTTCGGCAATGTCGTCCTCGTGCTCGAAGCCAAGGGCTCGGACTTGAAGGCGATGCTGGAGCACGGACTCTCGCGCGCCGGCCAGGAATTCGGCGGCTTCCCGCAGGTCTCGGGCGTCAAGGTCGTCTACGATCCGGCCAAGCCCGCGGGCCAGCGCATCGAGAGCGTGCTTATCGGCGAGTGGGCGCTCGACCCCAACCGTACCTATCGCCTCGCGGTCAACGATTTCCTCGCCGCGGGCGGCGATGGCTACGCGATGCTGCAGAACCTGCGGCGCATCGTCGATACCAACGCCGGGCCGCTCATGGCCGGCGTGGTCATCGACTACATCAAGCAGAAAGGCACCGTCGCACCCAAGCTCGAGGGCCGGGTGCAGGCGAAGTAGCGGCGTGCGCATCGCCATCACCCGCGAACGGCCGGACACCGCCGATGCCATGCTGCTCATCGGCAAGCTCGAGGCGGTGCTGCGCCCGCACTACGCGCCCGAAAGCCGGCACGGCTACAGCGTCGAGAAGCTCGTCCGCGAGAACGTGCATTTCTTCGTGCTGCGCGCCGAGGGCGAACCGGCGGGCTGCGGCGGCATCCAGTTCTACCCGGCGTTCGGCGAATTGAAGCGCATGTTCGTGCGCCAGCGCTGGCGCGGCGGCGGGCTCGGCCGCGCTCTGCTCGAGCACCTGGCCGCGCATGCCCGCGCCAATGGCCGCCATTTGCTGCGGCTCGAAACCGGCATCCACCAGCACGAAGCGATCCGCCTCTACGAGCGCTGGGGCTTCGCGCGCATCGCGGCGTTTCCGCCCTATCGGCCGGACCCGGTGAGCGTCTTTTACGAAAAGCGCCTGGTGCCGGGAAAGCAGTAGGGGCGGGTCTTGAAACCCGCCCCTACCAACGCCATCGCGTCTGTTGGTCGGCTTACGCCGCGCCGTTGGCCTTGAACCAATCGAGCATGCGCTTCCAGCCGTCCTCGGCCGCGGCCTTGTTGTAGCTCCCGCGGTAGTCTGCATTAAAAGCATGACCTGCGTCTGGATAGACGTGGATCATCGATTTGCCGCCAGCCTTCTTGAGTTCGCCGCGCATCATCTCGACCTGATCCATCGGAATGCCTTGATCCTTCCCGCCATAGAGGCCGAGGACCGGTGCTTTCAACTCTTTGGCCACGTCAAGCGGACTCTTTGGCCAGCCCTGCCGGATGATCGAGCCATACCACGCCACGCCGGCCCTCAACTTGGGTTGATGCGCGGCATACATCCACACGACCCCGCCGCCGAAGCAGAAACCGGTGATGGCGAGCTTGGCCGAGTCGCCCTTGTTCTTATCGGCCCAAGCCAGTGCGGCATCGAGATCGCCCATCATCTGCGGTACGGTCGCCTTGCCGACGACTTCTGTGAGGAGCTTCTGAATTTCCTGCATCGTATATTTTGACGCGTCGCCGAAGCGTGCGAATAGATCGGGCGCGACGGCCATGTGGCCCTGCTTGGCTAGGCGGCGGCAAAGATCCTTGATGTGCTCATGCACGCCAAAAGCTTCGTGCACGACGAGCACGAGGGGAAACGGACCGCCCTGCGCGGGCATGGCGACGTATGCCGGCATATCGCCGCCGGCCGCAGGAATTTTGACTTCCTTGGCATCGAGGCCGGCCGTGTCGGTCTTGATCATGGTTTCGGCCGCGACCGGGCCCGCCGCCGCGGCGAAGCCGGTGGCGAGCGAGGTGACGACGAAGCCGCGCCGCGACAGCGGCGCATCCGGCACGAGGCTGACGTGTTCGGCCTTGTTATCGGGCATGCGTTCCATGAGGGTCGGTCCTCCCGGTTGAAAGAATTCGAATGCAGGGAAATAACACGGCGCCCGCGCCGATCTTCCCTCCAAAGCGCGGCAAGCATGCCCGCGCGCAGGCACGCGTGACCAGAGCTTCACGAATATGTTATCGACGCTCGGCAAGAGCCGAGCTTCCGCCGCATCGCGCAAGAGCGCGATTCGGCCAAAACATTCTGCCGCCGAGTTCTTGCGCTGACCGGTGACATATGCTGCGCCGCATCTTTCTATTCTGGCTTTTCGCCGTATTCGCCGCTGCGGCAGCGGCGCAGCAGCAGGTCGCGGTCTTTTCGCAAACAGTGCCGCTCGACCCGCGCGATCCCGCGAAGCGAGACGTTGGCGAGCTCGAATACCGCGGCGGCATCGCGCTGCGCTCCACCGATGCGCGTTTCGGCGGCTTTTCCGCGCTGCATGTCAGCGCCGACGGCGCCACCCTGCTCGCGGTCTCGGACCGCGGCGCCTGGCTGCGCCTCGCCTTGAGCTACGACCGTGCCGGCCGGCTCGCGGGCGCCACGCGCGCCGAGATGGGCGCCCTTATCGGCGAAGACGGGAGGCCGCTCACCGGCAGCGACGGGGACGCCGAGGCGCTGGCGGTACTGGCCGACGGCTCGATGCTGGTGGCGTTCGAGCGGCGCCACCGCATCCTCCACTATCCCGAGGTGGTGCCGCCGTTCAGCAAGCCGCCGGTGCCGTTTCCGATCCCCGAGGGTCTCGATGCGGCGCCGCCCAATGCCGGCCTCGAAACGCTCGCCCATGTCGGCCGCGGATTTCTCGTCGCCATCGCCGAGCGCATGACGTCGGGCGGCGGCGCGCTCGCGGCCTGGGTCGGCCGCGGCGGCGTGTGGGAACCGTTCGGCTATGTGCGGAAGCCGGGGATGCGGGTGAGCGACGCGGCCCTGCTGCCCGGCGGCGATCTCCTCGTCCTCGAGCACCGCTACAGCGCGCAGACGGGCAGCGTCGTGCGCTTCGTGCGCCTCGCGCGCAACACCATCGTGCCGCGCCGGCGCGTCGAGGGCCGCGAACTGGCGCTCATCGAGCCGCCGCTCACGACCGAGAATTTCGAGGGCGTCTCCATCCGCCGCGGCGAAGGGCGCGACGCGCTGATCTACGTGATCTCCGACGACAACTTCAACCCGCTGCAGCGCACGCTGCTGATGATGTTCGCGGTAAAGGAAGAGGTGCTGCCGGCGCCGCCCGCGCCGGCACCCGAGCAATGATGGGCGCCATCAAAAAAACCCGCCTCGCGGCGGGTTTTCGTTGCTCGATTCTCGACGCCCTACGCCGAGGCGGCGGCGCGCTTTTCCTTGGCGCGCGCGACGCGGCGCTTGAGGCGCCGAGCCTCGGCGCTGAGCTTCGCGTCCGGCGTGTCGATGAGATAGGCGTCGATGCCGCCATTGTGCTCGACGGTGCGCAGCCCCGCGGTCGAGATGCGCAGCTTCACCGGCAGGTTGAGGCTGTCGCTCCACAGCGAGGCAACCTGGAGGTTGGGCAGGAAGCGGCGCTTGGTGCGGCGCTTGGAGTGGCTGACATTGTGGCCGACAAGCGGGTCCTTGCCGGTGATGACGCAGCGGCGAGCCATGACGAAGTCCTAACGTATTGAAATCGTGTTGGAAAACAGTTTGCCGGGCAAGCCTTCGCGAGCGAAGGACGGGCCCGGCGCTGGCGTGATCACTAGCCCGACCGGCCGGCAACGTCAATGGTTTGCGCGTCGCGCCCCCGAGCGCCGTTTGGCGCCCTGCGGGATAAACGCCTCGATCGCGCGATCCGCAGCGGCGCCCGGCGCCATGCGGCCCTCGGCCACCGCGGCTTCGAGCTTCTTCAACTCCGCGCGTACGCCCTCGTGCTCGCGCATTTCAGCGAGCAGCACCTCGGAAATCTCGCTCCACATCCAGGCGCGGGCCTGATCGGCGCGCCGGCGCTGCAGCAGGCCGCCCCTGGCCAGCGCGGCGCGATAGCGCCCGACCGCGCCCCACACCTCGGCGATCCCCTTGCCGGTCACGGCCGAGGTGAGCAGCACCGAAGGTGTCCAGCCCGGCACCGTGGGACGCAGGAGCCGCAGTGCATGCTGGTATTCCGATTGCGTGCGGCCGGCCGCGGCGGCGAGATCGCCGTCGGCCTTGGTCACCACCATGAGATCGGCCAGCTCGACGATGCCGCGCTTGATGCCCTGCAGCTCGTCGCCGCCGGCCGGCGCCAGCAGCAACAGGAACATATCGACCATCTCGGCGACGGCGGTCTCGGATTGGCCGACGCCGACCGTTTCGACGATGATCACGTCGAAGCCGGCGGCCTCCGCCAACAGCATCGCCTCGCGCGTGCGCCGGGCCACGCCGCCCAAGGTGGTCCCCGCCGGCGAAGGGCGGATGAAGACGGCTTCGCTGCGCGCCAGCTGCTCCATCCGCGTCTTGTCGCCGAGGATCGAGCCGCCGCCGCGTTTCGAGCTGGGGTCGATCGCCAGCACCGCGATGCGATGGCCCTCGCCGATCACATGCAGCCCGAACGCCTCGATGAAGGTCGATTTGCCCACACCGGGCACGCCGGTGATGCCGAGGCGGATCGATTTCCCGGTGTGCGGCAGCAATGCGCCCAGCAGCGCATTGGCCTCGGCACGGTGATCGGCCCGCGTCGATTCGACCAGCGTGATCGCGCGCGCCAGCGCCCGCCGGTCGCCCGCGCGCAGCCCGGCGGCGAGCAAATCGAGCTTGCTGTCCTTGGTAGCCGCCGCAGAACGTGTCACGCGGTGTCCCCGTTTTTCGGGCAGCCAATCAGATTTGTCGCTCCGACGAAAGGCCTCGGTCGCGTCGGGGCGCGCTGCGCGCGCCCGGCATCCGGCACACGACCGACTGATCGCTGGTACGAATGGGCGACCGTTGCGAGATACTCGGCGCTGGTGTTGCGGAATCGGGGCGCGCGCAGCGCGCCCCTACGCGTTCGCCATCCTATCGAGGCAGCGCTGCATTTCCGCCTGCATGCGCGCGGCGGGGAAATGGCAGCGGCGCCCGTGGCCGGGGAGAATCCACTCGAAGCGATGCCCGGCAAGGCGCGCCATCGAGCGGCGCAGCTCCTGCCAGTCGTACCAGCAGGCGTCGCGGAACGCGTAGATCTGTTTGCGCTCCTCGCTCCAGGCGACGTGGTCGCCCGAGAAGAGGAACGTCTCGCCGGCGAGCAGGCAGGCCGAGCCGCGCGTATGGCCCGGCACCGGAATGACGCGGAGATCCGGCGCCAACGCGATCGGATCGCGCCCTTCGAGCTTGATCTCGACGTCGCGCGTGCCGTGCGTCACATCGGCTGCGTGGAGGATGCGCGCGCAGCCGAAATGGGCGCGGAATTTCGCGTGGTCGGCGACGTCGTCCTGGTGCGTCAGGAACATGAGCTTGACGCCGCCGCTGCGCTCCAGCGCATCGACGACCGGGCCGGTAAAGCGCGGCGAATCGACGAGCACGTTGCCCTCGGGCCGGCGCAGGAGATAGCTCGCCGCGCCGAAGCTCGCCTCGGAATGGTAGCCGAGGTGATACACCTCGGACGCAACGCGCTCAGGAAAGGCCGCGCGCGCCGCGGCCAGCTCGTGCTTGGTCTCGGTGCCGATGGCGCCGACCGGGCATGCGAGCAGCGCCATCTCGCCGCGCAGGCGCTCGGCGGGATCGCCCGGCTGGCGGTGCACGCGCGAGTGGCCGTCGCCGCCGTCGCCGAAGACCGCCGGCGCCAGCCAGTTGCAGGTGTCGCAGTCGATGCAGGTCGCGTCGACGAAGAAATCGCCGGCGGCGTTGGTCGGAAGGCGTTTCGCGAGGGCGGCCATGCGCTGATCTGACATTCGCTGCTGCCGTTACTAGATAAGCGCCGCACGCCTGCGGACAACGGCGCGCGGCCCGCGCGGGGCGCGCGCGCCCCGAGTTTGGTGAAATATTCCGGAACAAAATCCGCGCGGCTGCGCCTTAAAGCTGCCACGCGGATGCGCTGTAAGGGTGCAGCGGGAACAAGCCTCGACCGACGAGGCCTTGGGGCGGGGAACGCTCGGGAATTCGGCTGGGGAAGGAGCGGCGCGGGCGTCGTCCGCGGCGCAATGGTTGCTTGTTTGCGGGAGTGGGCCGAGAGGAGCGAACAATGCCGAAGGATCGGGCAGGACTGGACCAACACGTGGAGCTTGTTCCGCATTTCGCCACGCGGGCGGAGATCGCGGAGCTGCGCGAGAAGGTGATTAGCCTGCAGACGATCCTGCGCGCGGTCGCGGAAAAGCAGGGCGCCGATCCCGAGCTGCTCGCGGAATGGGCTCTCTGCATGGGTCAGTTCAACTCGGAACCCGGCCGCGCGCTCGCGACCGCGCAGCGTGCGGCGGCCAGCGTTGCGCGCGCGAAATCGCGCCCCGCGCCCGGCCGCGAAGCGCAGCCGGAGAGCGATGCCGCCGATTGAGGCGCGTCAGAGCTCCTGGGTGCGCATCTTCCAGGCGCGCTCCCATTTTCCCTGATGATCGCCGCCGAACAGCAAGTCGGTCCCGCCGTCGATCACGGCCCAGCCCTTCAGCTCCAATTCGCGCTCGAGCTGGCCCGGCGACCAGCCGGCATATCCCATGGCCATCAGCATCCGCTTCGGCGGGCGCCCCGCGGCAATCTCCACAAGGACGTCCTTCGGCTGCGACAGTGCCACGCCGGGCGCAATCGCCGTCGTCGACGCGACCTTTAACTCCTCCGAATGGAGGAAGAAGGCGTGATCGGTCTGCACCGGCCCGCCCCAAAAGAGCGCAATCCTGGTTTCGGCGCCCTTGCCTTCGGCCGTTGTCAGACCGAAGGCGCGCATCACGTCGCCGAGGGCGCGCTCGGCGCCGGGGCGATTGACGACGATGCCGAGCGCGCCCTGCCCCTTCGCATAGGCGATGACGTAGACGACCGTGCCGACGAAGCGCGGATCCGGCATCGACGGATCGGCGACCAGGAACTTGCCTTTCAACGACGGCGACGGCTCCTCGGCGAGCGCCGCGGGCGCGAGGGCGAGCAAGAAGAGAACCAGCAGTCGCGCAACGCAGCGCAGCGGCTTGCCGTGGGACCCCTGCCCCGCGAAAAGCGGGGGAGGTGGACGCCGCGGCGAACGCGAAGCGTGCGCCGCGTCGACCGGAGGGGGTTCGGACGGCCGGTCTCGGCGGTGCCGGCGCGCCGGTCCGAAATTGTTTCGACTTGGTGCCAACACGTCACCGCCCCCACCCTGGCCCTCCCCCGCTATTCGCAGGAGAGTGAAGATCACGCCGCGCCCGGCCCCAAGGGCTGGCCGTAGCTGAATTCCACTGCGTTGCCGTCGGGATCGGTGACCCCGCAATAATAGCCGACCGGATAGGGCTCCTCGCGCGCCGGCCAAAGCAGGCAGTCGGCGCGCTTCGCGCGCTCGGCGACGGCGTCGACTGCGGCGCGGCTCTCGAGCGCGAAGCCGAAATGGCTGAAATCGCGCTCGGCGCGACCGCGCTCGGGCCCGCCCGAGACGAGGACGAAGATGAACTCCTTCTCGCGCCCCGGCTCGGCGAGCCAAGTCACCGCCGCGCCGGTGGCGTCGTCGCGCCGCTCGTGCACCGGCACGAGGCCGCAATAGTCGCGATAGAAGGCGACGCTTTTCGCGAAATCGCGGCAATGCAGCGCCACATGGGTGAGGACCGGCCGCGCCATGGCCGCTCAGCGCCCGCCCGCGGCCGCGGCGACGAGGCGCTCGTCCTTGGCCTCCGCCGCCGGAAGCTCCGCCGCTTCCGTCGCGGCTTCGCCGCGCGCCGCCTCGCCGCTCGCGGCTTCCTGCTGGCGCCGCCAGAGCGCGGCGTAGACGCCGTCGCGCGCGAGCAGCTCGCCGTGCCGCCCGCGCTCGACGATGCGGCCCTTGTCGAGCACGATGATCTCGTCGGCATCGATGACGGTCGACAGCCGATGCGCGATGACCAGCGTCGTGTGATCGGCGGACACCTCGCGGAGATTGGACTGGATCTCCTTCTCCGTATGCGTGTCGAGCGCCGAGGTCGCCTCGTCGAAGATGAGGATGCGCGGGCGCTTCAGGATCGTGCGCGCGATCGCGACGCGCTGCTTCTCGCCCCCCGAGAGCTTCAATCCGCGCTCGCCGACCATCGCCTCGTAGCCGTCGGGCAGCTGGGCGATGAAATGATGGAGGTGCGCGAGCCGCGCCGCCTCCTCGATTTCCGCGCGCGTGGCACCGGGGCGGCCATAGGCGATGTTGTAATAGAGCGTGTCGTTGAAGAGGACCGTGTCCTGCGGAACGATGCCGATGGCGTTCCGGAGGCTCGCCTGCGTCACGTCGCGGATGTCCTGGCTGTCGATGCGCACCGCGCCGCCCTCGACGTCGTAGAAGCGGAAGAGGATGCGCGAGATGGTCGATTTCCCCGCCCCGCTCGGCCCCACGATCGCCACGGTCTTGCCCGCCGGCACGCTGAACGAGACATCGTGCAGGATCGAGCGCCGCTCCTCGTAGCGGAACTTCACGCGGTCGAAGACGACCTCGCCGCCCGCCACCGCCAGCGGCGCCGCGTCTTCTTTGTCCTGGATCTCGCGGTGCACGCGCAGCAGGCTGAACATCGATTCCATGTCAACGAGCGCCTGCTTCACCTCGCGATACATGAAGCCCAGCATGTTGAGCGGCTGGTAGAGCTGGAGGAGATAGGCGTTGACCAGCACGAACTCGCCGACCGTCATCGTGCCCGCGACGACGCCGAGCCCGGCGCGGTACATGACGAGGGTCAAGCCGATGGCGATGATGAAGCCCTGGCCGACGTTCAGCAGCGAGAGGCTCTGGTCGGAGAGCACGGCGGCGCGCTCATAGCGGCGCATCGCCTTGTCGAAGCGGTTGGCCTCGTGCTCCTCGTTGCCGAAATACTTGACCGTCTCGTAGTTCAGCAGGCTGTCGATCGCCTTGGTGCTGGCCTCGCTGTCGCTTTCGTTGAGCTGGCGCCGGAACTTGATGCGCCATTCGGTGACCGCCACCGTGTAGGCGGCGTAGACCGCGACGGTGACGAGGACGATGAACGCGAACCAGAAATCGAGCAGCGCCCAGAGCACCGCCGTGACCATGAGGATCTCGACGATGGTCGGGAAGATCGTGAAGAGGGTCCACGAGAGCAGGTTCTCGATGCCCTTGGTGCCGCGCTCGATGGCGCGCGAGAGGCCGCCGGTCTGGCGCTCCAGGTGATAGCGCAGCGAGAGCGCGTGCAAGTGGCGGAAGGTGCGCAGCGCCAGAAGGCGCATCGCGCGGTGGCCGACCTTGGCGAAGACGGCGTCGCGCAGCTCGGCGAAGGTCACGCCGAAGACGCGCGCCGCGCCGTAGGCGATGAGCACCGCGATCGGCACCGCCGCCACCGCCTCGGCGCCCTTGGGCGAAAGCGCGTCGACCGCCTCCTTGAACAGGATCGGCACGTAGACGACGGCGATCTTGGCCAGCACGAGGCAGGCCAGCGCGCCGACGACGCGTAGGCGCAGCTCGACCCAGTTCTCGGCCGGCGCGCGCGGCCAGAGATAGGGCAGCAGCGTCGCCAGCGCGCGGCGCCCATAACCCGGCGGCGGGCCCTTCTCTTTCTGGGCTTCGGATTTTGGACGAGGCGGTGACATATTCCTGATAACCTAGCGCGGAAAGCCCAGCGAACAAGGGCCGCGGGAACACCTCGGCGACCGCAGCGGGTAGGCTCGACCGTGACGAAGGCAGTGTCGATGGCGGGAAAAATCCGGGCGCTCATCCTTTCGCTCGCGCTGGCCGGGGCCGGGGCCGGCGCCGCGGCCGAGGCCGCCGAGCCGGCCGGGCCGGAGAAGCGTCTTGAGGCCGAATACACCGTCACTTGGCTCGGCTTCCCGGTCTATTCGGGCAGGTTGGACATCGTCTGGAACGGCGAGCGCTATCGCATGCGCTTCCGCGCCGAGGCCGAAGGGATCGTGCGCCTCGCCGCCCACACCGACATCGCCTGGGAGACGACCGGGCGCTTCGCCAAGGGCGCGGTCAGGCCCGACCGCTTCGAGCAGTCCAACACGTTCCGCCGCAAGACGCGGCGCATCACCCTCGCCTACGCCGGCAGGGGCCCGCCCGCGGTGAGCGTGGTGCCGCCCGAAAGCCCGGGCAAGCGCCCGCCCGTGCCGGAGCCGATGAAGTCCGGCACGCTCGACCCCCTCTCCGCCGCCTTCGCCGCCCTCACCCTGCCGCGTGACGCGAAGGGCTGCGGCTACAGCGCCCAGGTGTTCGAGGGCCTGCGCCGCACCGACGTGCGGCTCGAATATGGCGGCACGGAGCGCACGCCCGTCCACCGCGTCGCCGGCCTCGACCGCCGCGCCTTCGTCTGCCTCATGCACGCCAGGCGCCTGGCCGGCTACGAGGAGAAGCATTTCCGCGAGAATCCCGAGCCGCTGCCGCCGGCGACACTCTGGGTCGCAAAACATGACGAAGCCGGGCTCTGGCTGCTCGCCCAGCTCCGATTCGAATCGCAATTCGGGCCCATCTATGCGCGGCTCACCCGCATCGCCTTGACCAACGGCGGCGGACGGTGACGCGCAGCGGGGTGTTCGCGTCCATCCTTCGAGGGCCGCCCTGCTGAGGGCGGCCCTCGAAGGATGGACGCAAGCATCCTGCCCTCAAACAGCCCTTTCGATCGAGAGAAACAGGACTGCCCCAAGCGTAAAAGGATTTGCCGAATGATCACCGCGGACTATGCGCGCACCATGGCGCGCTACAATCGCTGGATGAACGACGCGCTTTACGCGGCGGCGGCGCGCCTCGCCGACGCCGAGCGCAAGCGCGACCTCGGCGCCTTCTTCAAGTCGCTACACGGCACGCTCAACCACATCCTCGTCGGCGACCGACTCTGGATGGGCCGCTTCACCGGCGAGATCGTCCGCTTTCCCTCGCTGGCGCATGAGATCGCGGCGGATTTCGCCGAGCTCGGCCGCGAGCGCGCCAAGACCGACGCTGCCATCGACGCCTATGCCGCGGCGCTGACGCCGGAGCGTCTCGCCAAGCCGCTCGTCTACCGCACCTTCCTCGATCCGCGCGATGTGTCCTTCCCGCTCGGCTTCGCGCTCATGCATTTCTTCAATCACCAGACCCATCACCGCGGCCAGGCGACGACGCTTTTGATGCAGCTCGGCGTCGATCCCGGCATCACCGATCTCATCGCGCTGCCCGGCATGGTGAAGCCAGCATGAGCGCGGCCAAGGGTAAGCCGAAGATCGGGGCACGCACCCAGCTGCGCCAGCCGAGCCAGCCGGTGGCCGAAATCATCGCCACTGGCCTCCCCAAGGCGAGGAAGCGCGCGCGCGTGATCGTGCTCGGCGCCGGCATGGCCGGCCTCGTCGCGGCCTACGAGCTGCTGCGCGCGGGTCACGATCCGATCGTGCTCGAGGCGCGGCCGCGCGTGGGCGGACGGATCTACACGTTGCGCGATCCGTTCGCGCACGGCCTCCACGCCGAGGTGGGCGCGATGCGCATTCCGGCCGCGCACGATCTCACGCTCGCCTATGTGAAGGGGTTCAAGCTCAAGACGCTGCCCTTCACCATGGGCAACCCCAAGGCCTACTGCCACATCGGCGGCGTGCGCCGGCGCTTCGCCGAGGCCGATCCCGCGGCGCTCGGCTTCGCGCTCATGCATTTCTTCAATCACCAGACCCATCACCGCGGCCAGG
>DATBLL010000098.1:0-5089 GCA_036555425.1 Alphaproteobacteria bacterium
TCGCTCGCCGCGATCTATCTCGCGCGCTCGGTCGCCATCGCGCTGTTCGTGACGCTGCCGACCTCGGAGCTGACGGTCTACCTGTTCGCCGCCGCGCTGGGGCTGCTGTGGCTTTCGACCGTGCCGCTCACCTCGGGCCTCGTCGCGCAGTTCTTCGGCCTGCGCTACATGGCGATGCTGTTCGGCTTCGTGTTCCTCTCGCACCAGGTCGGCAGCTTCATCGGCGTCTGGCTCGGCGGCAGGCTCTACGACAGCTACGGCACTTACGACGTGGTGTGGTGGCTGAGCATCGCGCTCGGCGTCGCCGCCGCGCTCGTCCACCTCCCGATCCGCGAGGCGCCGGCCCCGCGCCTCGCCGCCGCCGCCGCATGAGCACCATTGCCGCCTCCGCCCCCGCGGCCCCCGGCTGGCGCACGCCGGCGCTGATCATCGCCGCCGGCTGCATCTTGAGCTTCATCGCCTTCGGCGTGCGCTCGGGAACCGGCCTCTTCCTCACGCCGATCTCGCAGGAACTCGGCTGGGGCCGCGAAGTGTTCGCCCTCTCGGTGGCGCTGCAGATGCTGGTCTGGGGCGCCTGCGTGCCGTTCGCCGGCGCCATTGCCGACAAATGGGGCTCGGGCCGCGTGCTCGCCGTGGGCGCGGTGCTCTACGGCGCCGGCTTCGCGCTCATGGCCTATTCGTCCGAGCCCTGGCACATGCATCTCACCGCGGGCGCCCTCGTCGGCATGGGCCTCGCCGGCACGTCGTTCACCATCGTGCTCGCGGTGCTGGCGCGCATCGTCAGGCCCGAGCGGCGCACCTTCACGGTCGGCGTCTGCACCGCCTTCACCTCGCTCGGCCAGTTCGTGATCCTGCCCCTCGGCCAGGGCTTCATTACCGCCCATGGCTGGCACACGGCCGCCCTGATCCTGGGCGCGATCGCGCTCGGCATGCTGCCGTTCACCACCATCGTGCGCAGCAATGGGCGGCCGCCGGCCGGTATCGCCGATCAGCCGCTCACCCACGCGCTCAGCGAGGCCTTCGCGCACCGCTCCTATGTGCTGGTGGTCATCGGCTTCTTCGTCTGCGGCTTCCAGCTCTTCTTCATCCTCAACCACCTGCCTTCCTACCTCTCGGACAAGGGCCTGCCGCCCTGGGTGGCGAGCTGGGCGCTGGCGCTGGTGGGCCTCGGCAACGTGGCGGGCGGCATCCTCGCAGGCTATGCCGGCGCGCGCTGGGCGCGGCACAAGCGGGTGTCGCTGGCCTTTATCTACCTCGCGCGCTCGGCGCTGACGGTGCTGTTCATCCTGCTGCCGCTGACGCCGGCGACGACGATGATCTATGGCGCGACGATGGGCTTGCTCTGGCTCTCGACCGTGCCGCTGACGCAGGGGCTGGTTGCCCAATTCTTCGGCTTGCGCTGGCTCGCGACCCTGTTCGGCATCGCGTTCTTCAGCCACCAAGTGGGCGGATTCCTGGGCGTCTGGCTCGGCGGCCTGCTGTTCGACCTCTACAAGTCGTATGACATCGTCTGGTGGCTCAACATCGCCCTGGGCGTTTTTGCCGCAGTCGTGCATATGCCCATTCGCGAAGTGCCGGCCCCGCGCCTTGCCGCCGCCGCCGCCGCCGGAGCAAGATAGCGCCTCGCTCTCCTCTGAGGCGGCATGCTCGATCTTTCGGTCTCCCTCGACGACAAGTACCGGCGCGAGCGCGGCCCCGTTTTCATGAACGGGACCCAGGCACTGGTGCGCCTCGCCATGCTGCAGGCCGAGCGCGACCGCGCCGCCGGCCTCAACACCGCGGGCTTCGTCTCGGGCTATCGCGGCTCGCCGCTGGCGGCGCTCGACTTCGAGTTCTGGCGCGCGCGCAAGTTCCTCGAGCCGCTCGCGATCAAGTTCCAGCCCGGCGTCAACGAAGACCTCGCCGCCACTTCGGTCTGGGGCACGCAGCAGCTCCACTTCTTCCCGAAGCCCAAATACGACGGCGTCTTTGCCATGTGGTACGGCAAGTCGCCGGGCGTCGACCGCTGCGGCGACGTCTTCAAGCACGCGAACCACGCCGGCACCACCAAGCACGGCGGCGTGCTCGCGATCATCGGCGACGATCACGCGCAGAAATCGACCTCGACCACGTCGCAGAGCGAATACGCGATGATGGACGCGATGATTCCCGTACTGGCCCCGGCCGACATCCAGGAGTTCATCGACCTCGGCCTCTTCGGCTTCGCGCTCTCGCGCTACAGCGGCCTCTGGATCGCGATGAAGCTCGTCGATTCCAACATCGGCGCCTCGGGCACGATCGAGATCGACCCGGACCGGCCGCCCTTCGCGCTGCCGAACGAGTTCGCGATGCCGCCCGACGGCGTGCATGCGCGCTGGCCCGACGACCGCATCCCGCAGGAATGGCGGCTCAAGCACGTGAAGCTGCCGGCCAGCCTCGCTTTCGCGCGGGCCAACGGCGTCGACCGCATCGTGCATGACAGCGCCAAGGCGCGGCTCGGCATCGTCGCCGCCGGCAAGGCCTGGCTCGACTTGGCGCAGGCGCTCGGCGAGCTTGGGCTCGACGGCGAAGGCTGTGAGCGTATCGGCATCCGCGTGCTGAAGCCGGCGATGATCTGGCCGCTCGAGCCTGAGACGATCGCGCGCTTCGCCGACGGGCTCGAGGAAATCCTCGTCGTCGAGGAGAAGCGCGGTTTCATCGAGGACCAGATCAAGACGATTCTCTACGACCGCGCGCAGGGCGCGCGCCCGCGCATCGTCGGCAAGCGCGACGAGACCGGCGCCGACTTCATCGCCGATTGCCTCGAGCTCGAGCCCAACCAGGTGGCGCTCGCCGTTGCCGATCGGGTGCTGCGCTTTACGGACCATGCCGAGCTCCGCGCGCGCCGCGACGCGATCCTGGCGCGCCGGCCCGCAACACTCCCGCCGGTGCATGTGCGCACGCCGTTCTTCTGCTCGGGCTGCCCGCACAACACTTCGACCGTGACGCCCGAGGGCAGCGTGGCCGCGGCCGGCATCGGCTGCCACTCGATGGCGATCTGGACCGGGCGCGCCGTCGCCTTTACGCACATGGGCGGCGAAGGCACGCAATGGATCGGCATCGCGCCGTTCACGGACACGCCGCATCTCTTCCAGAACCTCGGCGACGGCACCTACTACCATTCGGCCAGCCTCGCCGTGCGCGCCGCGGTCGCGGCCAAGGTCAACATCACGTTCAAGCTGCTGTTCAACGACGCGGTGGCGATGACCGGCGGCCAGCCCATCGACGGGCCGCTCAGCGTGCCGCAGATCACGCGCCAGCTTCATGCCGAGGACGTCGGGCGCATCGTCGTCGTCTCCGACGACATCGAGAAATATCCGGTCGGCACGCATTGGGCGCCGGGCGTGACCCTGCGCCACCGCGACGATCTCGACGCCGTGCAGCGCGAGCTGCGCGAGATCCCGGGCGTCACGATCCTCCTCTACGACCAGACTTGCGCCGCCGAGAAGCGCCGGCGGCGGAAGCGCGGCACTTATTTCGATCCACCCGAACGCATCTTCATCAACGAGCTGGTGTGCGAGGGCTGCGGCGATTGCGGCCGCGTCTCGAACTGCATCTCGGTGCAGCCAGTCGAGACCGAGTTCGGCCCCAAGCGGCGCATCGACCAGTCGAACTGCAACAAGGATTATTCCTGCATCAAGGGCTTCTGCCCGAGCTTCGTGACCGTCGTCGGCGGACGCCTCAAGAAGCGCAAGGGCACCGGCGACGGCGGCGCTCTGCCGCCGCTCCCCGACCCCAGGCTCCCGGCGCTCGATGCGCCGTGGCCCATCCTCGTCACCGGCGTCGGCGGCACCGGCGTCGTCACCATCGGCGCCATCTTCGGCATGGCCGCGCATCTCGAGAGCCGCGCCTGCTCGGTTTCGGACGTCGTCGGGCTCTCGCAGAAGAATGGCCCGGTGCTGAGCCAGATCCTGTTCGCCAAGCAGCGCGCGGAACTGCACTCGCCGCAGATGGCGAGCGGCTCGGCCAAGGCGCTGATCGCCTGCGATCTCGTCACTACGACGATGCTCGACGCGATGGCCAAGCTTGCGCCGGCGACGCGCGCGATCGTCAACCTCGAGGAGACGCGCACCGGCGAGTTCGTGCAGAATTTCGACAAGCGCTTCGAGATGGGCGAGATGCTGACACGCCTCAAGGGGCGCATCGATGCGGCGCGGTCGGATTTCGTGCCGGCGACGCGGCTCGCGCTCGCGCTCTTGGGCGACAGCATCGCCACCAACATGTTCATGGCCGGTTTCGCCTGGCAGAAGGGCCTGGTGCCGCTCTCGCGCGAGGCGATCGAGCAGGCGATCAAGCTCAATGGCGCCGCGGTCGAGATGAACCTCCGCGCGTTCGAATGGGGCCGGCGCGCCGCGCACGATCTCGCCGCGGCCGCGCGCGCGGCCAAGGTGCCGGCGCAAGCCGCGGCGCCGAAGTCGCTCGACGAGATCGTGGCGCGCCGCAGCGAATTCCTGACCGCCTACCAGAACGCCGCCTACGCCGAACGCTATCGCCTGCTCGTCGAGCGCATGCGCCAGGCCGAAGCCGCGCGCGCGCCGGGCAAGCCCGGTCTCGCCGAGGCGGTTGCGCGCAATTTCTTCAAGCTGATGGCGTACAAGGACGAGTACGAGGTGGCGCGGCTCTACACGGACGGGACGTTCGTGCGGCGCCTCAACGAGCAATTCGAGGGCGATTTCAAACTCCGCTTCCATCTGGCGCCGCCGCTCCTGGCGCCGCGCGATTCCGCGACGGGACATCTCCAGAAACGCCGCTATGGCGGCGCGATGATGGGCGCGTTCAAGGTGCTCGCGAAGCTGCGCTTCCTGCGCGGCACGCCGTTCGACATCTTCGGCTACACGGCCGAGCGCCGCGGCGAACGGCAGCTCGTCGCCGACTACGAAGCGCTGATGGACGAGATCGCGGCAAAGCTGACACCGGCCAATCACACCCTCGCCGTCGACCTCGCGCGCATTCCCGAGCGCATCCGCGGCTACGGCCATGTGAAGGAAGCCAGTCTCGCCGCGGCCAAGCACGACGAGGCGCGGTTGCTGGCCGCGTTCGGCAACCCGGCGCCGGCGCGGGCGGCAGCGGA
>DATBLL010000033.1:0-5210 GCA_036555425.1 Alphaproteobacteria bacterium
CGTCGATGCGGCCATAGCGCCTGCCGACCGCCTCGGCCATCGCCGCGACGCTCGCCGGATCGCCGAGATCGAGCGCCACGAACATCGATTCGTGCCCGGATTTCGTGAGCGCAGCCACGGTGGCGCGGCCCCATTCGTCGACCAGTTCGGCGACCACGACCGCCGCGGCACCCGCCTGGGCCGCGCCCTCGGCGAAGGCGCGCCCGAGCCCGCGCCCGGCGCCGGTGACAACGATGATCTTGCCGGAGAGGGAGGTCATTGCTGATAGGGCCGAAACGAAAATTCTTCGCGCCCCCCTTGAGGGGGAGCTGTCCAGCGCGCGACTTCGCGCGCTGGACTGAGGGGGCTCTCGCCTCCCGCGATCCGTCGCTGGAGAGGAGAACCCCCACCCGGAAGCGCGCATGAGCGCGCCTCCGACCGCCCCCTCAAGGGGGGCGGTGAAGAGATTGGGGTGATCGAAGCTACGGGGTTCACTATTTCTTCCCGCGGTCGATCTTCGCGAGCGGGTGATCGGGCGGATAGGTGGGGATGGTGGGCTTGGGCGAGCCGAGCATCACGCACATCAGCGCCTCCTCGTCGCGCTCGTTGACGAGGCCGCGATAGACGCCGGCCGGAACCGAGATGAGATCGCGCTCGCCGAGCACCGTCTCCCATTTCTCGCCGTCCTTCTCGAGGAAGAGCCGGATCTTGCCGCGGATCATGAAGAACACCTCCTCCACGTCGTGATGGACGTGGAGCGGGCCTTCGCAGCCCGGCGGCAACACCATGGTCGAGAAGGTGAAATGCTCGGCCGGCACCGCGTTGCTGTCGGCGTCGACGCCGGTGCCGCCGGTGCCGAGGTAGCGCATCTGCGCGCGGCGATATTTGGGATCCAAATCGGCCTGGAACTTCAACGCATCCCAGTCATAGGTGCGCGTCTCGTAGCGGGCGATGCGCCCCTTGATCCAATCGGCGAGCGGGCGCCTGCCGCTCGCGGCGGAGGGCGGAGCCGCAGCGGTGCGGGAGCCGGAAGGCTGGTCCATGGCTATTTTCCTCCTGGTGAATTCGTGCCGCCCATGTCGCGGCGGGGCATGTAGTGGAGCACGCGCCGCTCGGCGAGGATGACGGCGCAATAGGCGATGATGCCGATCACGGTCAGCACGAGAATGGCAAGGAAGACAAGCGGCGCGCCCTGGGTTTCGCCGCTCAGGAGCAGGAAGCCCAAGCCGCGGTTGATGCCACCCACCAACTCGCCGACCGTGACGCCGATGACGGCGAGCGTCGAGCCGATGCGCAGGCCCGAGAAAAGGGCCGGCATCGAGGCGGGGAATTCGATCTTCCAGAAGATCTGCCAGCGCGTGGCGTTGAAGGTGCGCGCGAGGTTGACCATGGCCGGATCGACCGCGCGCACCGCGCCCAGCACGTTGACCATGATCGGGAAGAAGACGACGAGGACCGCGACCAGGATCGCGACCGACATCTTGGCCTCGACCGAGAAGCCGAACCACAGCACGAACAGCGGCGCGAACGCGACCTTGGGCGCGATCTGGAGCGCGAGGATGTAGGGCGAGAGAACCTTCTCGGCGGTCGGCGACATGCCGAGGACGTAGCCCATCGCCATGCCGAGCACGCTGCCCAGCGCGAAGCCCGCCAAGACCTCGATCGACGTGATGGCGGTGTGGTGCACGAGATCCATGCGCTCGTAGGCGCGCACGAACTCGCCGGCGATCTCGGTCAGGGTGGGAATGAAGTATTTGGGCACGCCGAGCGCCCTCAGCCCCCATTCCCAGCCGATGACGAAGAGCGCCGCCGCGATCACGCTCCAGATCGCCACGCGATAGAGGCGCCAGAAGCTGGGCGCCGCCGGCATGCGGCCGGCCGCGGACACCGCGGCGGGCGGCGCCACGGCGGGAACGGCGGCGGAGGGTGCTGCATCGGCCATCGCGTCACCCATCCAGCCGGTCGCCGTGGCCGATATCGAGCAGCGACATCAGCTCGGCCATGAGCTTGCCGATCTCGGGCCGCTGGCGGCGGACCATGGGATTGTCGCGGTCGGGAAGGCCGATCGCGATCTCGCGCACGATGCGCCCGGGCCGGCGCGACATCACCAGCACGCGGTCGGCGAGCGCGATCGCCTCGACGAGATCGTGGGTGATGAGAAACGCAGTCTTCTTCTCTTCCGAAAGCGTGCGCGCGAGGTCCTGCTGCAGCACCATCTTGGTCTGGGCGTCGAGCGCGGAGAACGGCTCGTCGAGCAGCACCACGTCGGGATTCATCGCCATGGTGCGCGCGAGCGCCGCCCGCTGGCGCATGCCGCCCGAAAGCTGATGCGGGTAGTGGCCGACGAACTCGCCGAGGTGATACTTGGCGAGCAGCTTCAGCGCGACCTCGCGCCGGCGCCCCTTCTCGACGTGCTGGATCTCCTGGCCGAAGGTGACGTTGTCGAGGATCGAGCGCCAGGGCAGCAAGAGGTCGCGCTGGAGCATGAAGGCGACGTGGCTGTTGGGGCCGGTCACCTCGGCGCCGTCGACGAAGACGCGGCCGCGGCTCGGCCGGTCGAGGCCGGAGGCGAGATTGAGCAAGGTGGACTTGCCGCAGCCCGAGGGACCGATGAGGGCCACCACCTCGCCGTCGGCGACGCGCACATCGACATCGGCGATCGCCGTGACCCCCTCCGCGCCGCGCCGCTGCGGCGGGAAGCTCTTCGTCACGCGCTCGAATTGAAGCCGGATCCCCATCCGCCCTACTCGGCCGCGGCAGAAGCAGCGGCGGCGGCACTTCCCGCCGCTGCTGCGACGCGCACCTGGTCGCGCGCGCGCTTCTCGAGATGCTTCCTGACGCGCGCCATGCCCTGGTCGTGCTGGTAGAGGAATTCGCGGCTGCGCGCCTCGGGCGCCATGTTCTCGAGGATGAGGCGATCCTGCTCGAGCACGTGCCAGTGCAGGCCCTCGAGGCGATTGCGGTAGAGGAAGCGCCAGACGCTCCGCTGCCAGCCCTGGACCTTGCGCGTCCGCCAGAAGAAGACGCGGCAATGGTCTTCGTCGACCGGCGTCGCGAAGCCGACGATGCCGAACGGGCCGCCCGGCCCGTATTTCTTCTGATAAGGAATGGCGAGGCGCAGCCAGAGGGCGTTGGTTTCGCCGAATTCGACCCAGTCGAAATTGACGCCACGCTGGCCGGTCTTCTCGAAGATGAAGCCGGTGTCGGTCTTCCTGAGCGCCATCTCGGCGCTCTTGTCGCCCTCGGCCATGGAATGCGAGACGCTGTGGAGATAGGCGCCGTGCATCGGGTCCATGACGTTGTCGATTGCGTAGCGGTAGTTGCAGCCCCAATGCGCGGTGCAGAGCATGTGGCTCCATTCGTCGGAGACCAGCTCCTCCGGTAGGTCGAGCCGCGGCGGCGATGCCTCCGCGTCCGATCCGAACCACACGAAGATCGCGCCGGCACGTTCTTCCACCGGATAGGCGCGCACCCGCTTCATGCCTTTCATCTGGCACTGCGCCACGGCCGGCACGTCGGCGACGACGCCGTCGCCCCTGACCTGCACGCCGTGATACCAGCAGGCGACGCGGTCGCCCAAATTCCAGCCGAGCGAAAGCCGCGCGCCGCGATGCGGGCAGCGGTCCTCGCAGACACGGACGGCGCCGGCGTTGTCGCGCCAGAGCACGAGATCTTGCGACAGCCGCGTGATGCCGACCGGCGCGCCGTGCAGCGCCCAGCTCGGCAGCACCGGATACCAATAATCGAGGAGGCCCTTGTTGAGGCGATCCTCGGCGGCGGATTTCTCTTCGCGGACCGTCATTATGCCGCCCCCTCTACCTCTCCGCTCAGCCGCCGAGCCGCGCCATCTCGCGCTCGAAGCTCGCGACCGTCCAACGCGCGCCGTCCGGCGCCTGGACGCCCATCTCGTTGAGCCGTGCCACCAGCGGCTCCACCGCCTCGATGCCGGCGGCGAAGCATTCGACCAGCGCGTCGCCGAGCCGGTTCTCGTATTCGCTCGGCGGCGCCGGCCGCGTCTGCCAGACGATGTTGACGACGGCGCCGGGCCGCTCGATCGTGCCCTTCCCGGCCGCATCGTCGGGCCGCGGGCGCACCCAGGGTTTCAGCAGCGGATTGCGATCCATGGCGCTTTGCGCTCCGTTGGCAGGCTAAACATCATTTCTTATATCAAACACCCGCGGCGCCGCGCGGTCAAGCCGGATTTGATCGGCATCAAAGACGGCACCGCGCCGCGGCCCATGCTGGCAACCGGCGCAGGCTGCGCCGCGTTTCATTCCGAGGAGCCCGCCAATGGCCGTCAAGCAAATCCACCACGTCGCCTATCGCTGCCGCGACGCCGCCGAGACCGTGAAGTTCTATAGCGGGCTGCTCGGCATGAAATACACGATGGCGATCTCCGAGGACCGCGTGCCCTCGACGAAAGAGCCCGATCCCTACATGCACATCTTCTTCGACGCGGGCAAAGGCAGCTGCCTCGCCTTCTTCGAGGTGCCGAATTCGCCGCCGATGGGCCGCGACATCAACACGCCGGCCTGGGTGCAGCACATCGCGTTCGAGGTGAAGGACCGCGCGACCTTGCTGCGGTGGAAGAAGAAGCTCGAGAAGAAGGGCATCGACGTGATCGGCCCGACCGACCATCATTTCATCGACAGCATCTACTTCTTCGATCCCAACGGCCACCGCCTGGAGCTCACGGCACGCAAGGGCGGCACGGCGATGCTGAAGCGGCTCGAGCGCCTCGCGCCGAAAATGCTGCGCGATTGGACGAACTCGAAGAAGACCGTCCGCCACGCCGCTTTCCTGCACGCCCAGGAATTCAACCGCCCGCGCTGAGCCGCAGCGCCGGCGCGGACGGCATGCCGCCACGACCGTATACTAAGGGCGTCGCGCGGCGCCGGCCGCGCTCGACTGGGACAAGGCGATGAAAAACGTCAACACCTCGATCATGCGGCGGCGCTCCGGCCCGTTCGCGCGGTTCGCCCGCGGCACCTCCGACGCTTCGGGCCATCCGGTCACGTTCGGCCTGGCCATTCTCGTGATCGCCGCCTGGGGCGCCACCGGGCCGATCTTCCATTACAGCGACACGTGGCAGCTCGTGATCAACACGGGCACCACGATCGTGACCTTCGTGATGGTATTCCTCATCCAGAACACCCAGAACCGCGACACGCACGCGCTGCAGCTCAAGATCGACGAGCTGCTGCGTGCCACCAAGGGCGCCCACAACGCGC